>NZ_QUAC01000127.1 GCF_003389455.1 Streptomyces inhibens
GGCGCCCGGGCGGGCGGCGGCCGGTGCGGGATCGGCGGCCGGCGGCGTGCTGCTGCGGCGCTGACCCGGCAGTGCCCACGCGGCAGTGGTTCCGGCGACGGCGGCACCGGAGGTGAGGAGGAATCGACGACGGTTGGTGGTGGTTTCAATACCGGCCATGAGGCCCTCCGTGCAGGGGTCGGCGTGTCCGACCGCAGCGGTGTCACCAAACGGAATTTCTCATTCCGAAGCTTGTCCGGTGAGCGTGGCCAGAAGTTGAACGGGGCCGGAACCCGCAACACCCATCGCCCGTCGGTACGGTCCGCCGGCCGGGCCGCCCCCGGTCGGCTGGGCTTGCGCAACGACAGCACCGTTGCGTCCTGTTCTTGCAATACGGGACGCGGTTCCCGCCGGCCCGGCCCTGGAGCAGGGGCGATGGCACCCACCCCACCTTGGTAGCGGCGCCGCAACGCTGCGTAACGCCCGCAACGCCTGCGCAACACCTTGCACGCCCTCCATGCTGGGCACGCCGGTGTTCGCCGGTGGAGCACCGCACACTGCGGTCGGAGCAAAAGGGGCCCGTTGTGAAACGGTCATTGCTGTCGCTGAGGGCAGCCGTCGTGTTGTCGCTCGGCATGGTGGGCGGCGCCGGCGCCGGCACCTTGTCGCTGCTCGCCGGTCACCCGACAGCGGACAGCGCGCTGTGTGCCCTGGCCGGTGCGGGAGCCGTGATCACCTTCCTCGACCGCGTCATCGCGGCCGACAGGGAAACCGCCCCCGAACGCGCCGTGCCCGGCCCGGACGGATCGGAGCAGAGCCGGCGCCATGTCTGAGATGAACCCGCTCCCCGAAGAGCTGAGCGAGGAAGCGCGGGCTCTGGCAACGGCCCTGCGGGAGCTCTTCCAGGGGCTGAACGTGTCCTTGCGCCGCTACTCCAGCAGACGGCACCGCAACGCCGCCACCTTCTCGCGCTACTTCAGCGGCAGGGCCGTCCCGCCCTGGGACGTGGTGATGGACCTCCTGACGGACCTTGCCGAACACCGCGGCAAGCCCACGACACAAGAAGCGATGGACCTGCTGCGCCGTCTGCACCAAGCAGCCATCGCCACATCCTCCTCGCCCAAGCACGCGGTGGAGATCCTCGAACGGCAGCTCGCCGACGCCGATCGCACCGCGCGCAGCACGACCGCGCACAGCGACGTCATCGGCGAAGCGCTCCTGGACCGCCAGCACCGCATCGCCGACCTCGAAGTGCGCCTCACCCACCTGGAGTCCGAGTGGAGTGCGGAGCGGGCGCGCGCCGACGCCCTGGAGGCCCACGCCCCCGATATCGCCAATCTCCTGCGCGAACGTGACGCCCTCGGCTCCGAAGTCGCCAGGCTCGCCAAGGAACTCGAACAGGTACAGGCCCGGCACACCCAGGCCGAGGAGCGCTGCCAGCTGCTGGAGCGACAGATCGACAGCATCGAGGAACAACGGCGGGCCACCATCGTGATCACCACGGACAAGCCCAGCTCACCGTGTCTTCCCAAGGTGCTCGTCGTCGACGACCAGGCGGAGAACCTGCTCGCCATGACAGCGGTGCTGGACGGCTTCGACCAGGAGATCGTCGCCGTTTCCAGCGGACGGGAAGCCCTCAAGGCACTGCTCGACCACGATGACTTCGCCGTGGTGCTCCTGGACGTCCAGATGCCCGAAATGGACGGCTACGAGACGGCGGCGCAGATCAAACGGCGCGCCCGCCACCGTGACCTGCCCATCATCTTCCTCACCGCGATGAACATCGACGCCGACCACTCGGCCCGCGCCTACGCCGCGGGAGCTGTCGACTACATCGCCAAACCCTTCGACCCCTGGGCACTGCGGGCCAAAGTCGCCGTCTTCACCGAGATCTTTCAGGAGCGGCGGCGACGGGAACGCTGAGACGGCCGGCGCCCCGACTGCGGCGGAGGCGCCGACCGGGCGCATCGTGAGTGCGGCGTGGTTACGATCGGCATGACAGGTGGGGGCCGCCGACGCATGAGGTGCACATCGTGGCCAGGCTCGTCTCCGTCAACGTGGGCCTTCCCCAGGATGTCTCCTGGCACGGGCGGACCGTGCACACGGGCATCTGGAAGCGCCCGGTCACCGGCCCCCGGATGGTCCGGCGGCTGAACATCGACGGGGACGGTCAAGGCGATCTCGCCGGCCACGGCGGTGAGATGCGCGCGGTGATGGTCTACCAGCTCGACTCCTACCACTACTGGCAGCGGGAGCTGGGACGCGACGACTTCGTGCACGGCCAGTTCGGCGAGAACTTCACCGTGGAGGGGCTGGCGGACGATGAGGTGTGCATCGGTGACCGTTACCGGATCGGCGACGCCGTCTTCGAGGTGACCCAGCCCCGGGTGACCTGCTACCGGGTGGGGCTACGGATGGCCGAACCCCGGATGCCGGCCCTCCTGGTGTCCCACAAGCGTCCGGGGTTCTACTTCCGGGTCCTCACCGAGGGCGAAGTGGAGGCCGGCCAGGACATCGTCAAGATCGCCACGGGCCCGGGCCGGATGACCGTCACCGAGGTGGACGGCTTGCTGTACCTGTCCGACCACCCCCGGGACCGGCTCGAACGGGCACTGCGCATCGACGCGCTCAGCCCGGGATGGCAGGGCTCCTTCCAGGCTCTGCTCGACCAGACCGACCACGGTCCCGAAGGCGCCACGGGCAACGCCGGTCTCAACGCCGAAGACGCCGGCCCCGGACCGGCGTGGGCCGGCTTCCGCCCCCTGACCGTGGCCAGGATCGAGGAGGAGAGCCGCAGCATCGTCTCCCTGTGGCTCGCCGCCCCCGACGCCGCACCCCTGCCCGCCGCCGCCCCGGGCCAGTACCTCACCGTGCGCCTGGAGCCCGACGAGGACGGACCGGCACTGGTACGCAGCTACTCCCTGTCCGGCCGGCCGGGCGCGGACCAGTACCGCATCAGCGTCAAACGGGAGGCCCACGGCGCCGCCAGCATCCGGCTCCACACCCGGGTACGGGTCGGCGACAGCCTGCAGGCCGCCGCTCCCCGTGGCACCTTCACCCTCGCCTCCGGGCCCCGACCGGTGATCCTCGCCTCGGCGGGCGTGGGTGCGACACCGGTCCTTGCCATGCTGCGCGCGCTCGCGGACTCCCGGTCGAGCCGGCAGGTGTGGTGGCTGCACGGAGCGCGCAACGGCGACGTCCATGTCTTCGCCAAGGAGAGCCGGGAACTGCTGAAGCGGCTGCCCCACAGCCATGTCCGTATCTGCTACAGCCGCCCCCGCGCCGCCGACCGGCACGGCATCGACTACACCGACACCGGGCGGCTGTCCGCCGAACTCCTCACCCGTATCGGCCTGCCCACCGACGCCGACGCCTACCTCTGCGGTCCCATCGGCTTCATGACCGACCTCACCGACGCGCTGACCCGACAGGGCCTGCGCCTCGAGCGGGTCCACCGGGAAATCTTCGGCGCCGGCCCCGCGATCACCCCCGGCATCGCCCCCACCGAGGCCCGACCGCCCCATCCGCCCACGGGAGTTGCGGGGACGGGGCCTTCGGTGTCCTTTGCACGCAGCGGACTGACCGTCTGCTGGAAGCCGGAATTCGGCACGCTCCTGGAGTTGGCCGAGGCCTGCGACGTGCCCGTCCGCTGGTCCTGCCGCACCGGCGTGTGCCACACCTGCGAAACCGGCCTCCTGGCAGGGAGCGTCACCTACGACCCCGATCCCGTCGAGCCTCCCACCGACAGCACCGCCTTGATCTGCTGCTCACAGCCCTGCCAGGACGTCGTCCTGGACCTGTGACGCACAGCCGTGCTGCGGTGCCGTTCCCGTCAGGGCGCGGTGCCCGTGGAACTACCACGCTCATTGCCGCGGGCTCACCGGAGTTGACCGTCGAGGAGCGCGGCGGCCAGCTCGCGCCATTCGCGCTGCGGCGGGACGGCCGGATCGGCGGTGAGGACCTGCAGACAGACATGGTCGGCCCCGGCGTCGAGGTGCTGCTGAACGCGCCGGCGGATCGCTTCGACATCTCCGTAGGCGACGATCGCGTCCACCAGCCGGCCGCTCGGGCCTCCGGCGATGTCGTCGTCGCCGAAGCCCAGCCGCCGTACGTTCGCTTCCTGGTGCGCCGCCATGGAGACATAGCCGCCGACATGTGCCGTGGCCACCTCCCGGGCGCGGCCGAGGTCGGTGTCGAGCACCACGGCCTGCTCGACCGCCAGGAAGGCGTCCGGACCCATGATCTGGCGTGCCCGTGCGGTGTGTTCGACGGACACGAAGTACGGGTGGGCGCCCCAGGTGCGTTCGGCCGCGAGATGCAGCATCTTGGGGCCCAGCGCCGCCAACACCCGGCGCGGGGCCGGATCCGGCACGGGCCCGTGTGCGGGAACGGCGTCCATCGCCGCCAGATAGTTGCGCATCGTCGTCAACGCCCTGCCCCGGGCGGGCACGGGATAGCCGTCCACATGATGGACCGTGTCATCGACCCGGTGGCCGCCCAGACCCAGCAGATAGCGCCCGGGGAATGCCTCGCCGAGCGTACGTTCCGCGGTGGCCATGGCGATCGGGTCGCGGAAGGCGATGTTGGCGATGCCCGAGGCAACGGTGATGCGTCGGGTGGCCGACAGCAGCAACCACGCCTGCCCCACCGTGTCACGGCCGAACGCCTCCCCGAACCAGAGCGCCCCGTAACCGAGTTCCTCGATCTCCGCCGCCGCTTCGCGCACCTGCCCCGCGGGCAGCCCTTCGAAGGCGAACGTCCAGATGCCGACCCGGCCGAGATCTGCCCGCGCGTCGTCCTTCACCCATTGCTCCTCGGTCGCAGAAATACGGAGAGGTTCTCCGTTTCGCGTTCGCTACGATACGGAGAGGTTCTCCGTTTGGCTACCTGCTCCGGAAGAGAGATCGAGGTCGGGATGATGACGGCAACGCCCGGCGGCATCCCCGGGGAGCGGCGCCAGCGCAATGACGTACGGCGCAATCGCGAGCGCCTCATCGCGGCGGCCCAGGAGACATTCGCCGAAGCCGGACCCGAGGCGTCCCTGAACGAAATCGCCCGCCGGGCGGGCGTGGGGTCGGGGACCCTCTACCGGCATTTCCCCACCCGATCCGCCTTGCTGGCGGCGGTGCTCAGCGACCGGGTCCGGACTCTCTGCGGGACGGCGGAGAAGCTGCGGGCCGCCGAATCCGCCGACGACGCCCTGGACGCATGGCTACGGGCGTTCCTGGCGCATGCCCGTACGAACCAAGGCCTGGGTGGCGCCGCGATACTCGAAGGGGCCGACGCGCTGGACCTCGACTGCCACCGCCTGATCCTGGAGGCGGCGGCCGGTCTGCTCACCCGCGCCCAACGGCAGGGCACGGCGCGGGCCGACCTGACGCCCGAGGACCTCATCCAACTCGTCGTCGGGATCGCGCTGTCCACGGCCCGCAACGACGACACCGAGCAATCCGACCGGCTGCTCGGTCTGGTGCTCGACGCCGTGCACGGGGCGAGGGGAGGCGGGCACGGGTGATCAGTGGATTCCGCGGGGAGGAGCGTCGTCGAGTCCGTGCCTACGGACAGCCGCAACTGCCTGCAGCTCGCTCAGGCGGGGGTCTACCGTCCGAGGGCTCGCTGCCTTTCGGCCGGCATCCGGTACACCACGCTCCGGCGCAGCGGCCCGTCGGGCACCGTCGGGTCGTCGAAGTCGTCGGCCGGATCGTAGGTCATACCGATCCGGCGCATCACCGCCTGTGACCGGAGATTGGTGGCAGCCGTCACCGCGAGGATCTCCGGCAGTTCGAGGGATGCGAAGCCGAAGGCCAAAGCGGCGGTGGCAGCCTCGGTGGCATAGCCGTACCCCCAGGCCGGACGGGCCAGCCGCCAGCCGGCCTCCACTCCGGTGAACGGCATGTCCTCATCCACCGGATCCAGCCCGGTGAACCCGATGAACTCGCCGGTGGCGAGCACCTCAACCGCCCACCATCCCCAGCCCCGCTCGTCAAGATCGGCCTGGAAAGCGGCCACGGACGCCTCGCTCTGCTCCCGCGTGAGCACGTCCGGGAAGTACGCGCGGACCTCGGGGTCGGCATTCATCGCCGCCCAGGGTTCGAGGTCGGCCTCCCGCCACCCGCGGAGCACAAGACGAGCGGTGCGCAGCTCAGCCATCTCAGACATCGCGCCAACCTAGCCTGCTCGCGCTCCCGCGGCGATCGAATTCTCCACGGCTAGCGCCCGAACCACACCTCCTCAAGGTGGAATGCGGCCTCTTCCGTGCGACGGACGCGGAAGACGGAAACCTGCCGGCCGCCGGCGCCGGAGTGGAGCCCCCAGATGGCGAGAGTTCCGAGATCGGACCAGACACGGTCACGGGGCTCCTCGTCGAGGTCGAAGCCCGCCTCCGCTGCCGGTCCGCGATCGACCCCTATGGCGCGCAGCACCTCCTCCGCGTCACCCAAGAATTCCCAGTCGTCGTCGCAGTCCCACCCGCCGGCGTATGCCTTCTCGCCGCCGGGCAGGTCCACCACGTCTTCGCAGTAGCTGTTCCCGTAGTCGATTTCGAGCGACCCGACGATCCGGGCCTGTGGGTGCCGTTCGCGCTGCCGCCGGATCTCCTCCGTCATCGCCTCCGTGAGGAGGTCACTGCCCAGCGCCGGCTCGACGATGTGGACGACATTGCCCCAGCAGCCGACCGCGACCAGTTCGAGGTCGGCGCGCACCTCCGGATCCGGCACGTCCCCGATGGGGCGTTCCGGCAGCTGCTCCAGGACCTCCCCGACGGTTCCCAGCTCCTCGACGACCTGGCGGGCGCGCACCGGGTCGTGCGGGGCCAAGGCCGGATCGCCGGACGCATCCGGGTCGGGGAACGGCGGGAAATGCAGGGTCAGTACGGCATGGCTGCCCCACTTCGGCAGTACCTCATCGGCCCCTTTGTCGGGCTTGCCTCCAGACTTCTCGTCATTCATCTCACTCATCGCATGCGTCATGGCCGGGAGCCTAACTACGGCCACTGACAACGCACTTCGGTCGCCTCGGCCGCGCGCCCCCGCTCACCGGCGCGGCCGCTCTGCGGCTGACACGGACATAGAGGCGGCCCGTAGTGGTGCGCGGTGCGGTCACCCGCTACGACAGGACCACCACCGTCCACCAAGCCGGAGCCCGAACGATCCCGTGTTAGCGAGGCGTTAGTCGATCATCAGCGGCGGTGACCAGGGTGTGTTCGCGGAAACGAACAGGAACTCACCGGCTGGACCCGCTGTCCGGCTCGCCCGTTCCGAGGCGGCCCGAGCGGCCGGCCGGCGGGAGAGCCGACGGGTCGGGCCGGGGGTATTGCACCGACGTTTCTCCGGACAGCCGGAGAAAAGGGAGTTGATGAATTGATGACCATGCCTGGTCTGCGTACCGCGGTCACCGTCACCGCCGCTGCCGCGCTCGCTGTCGGAGCGAGTGCGGGAATGGCGTCCGCCGTATCTGCCGCAGGGGCTGGTGCGGCGGCCGGCTCGTGCCGACCGGGGACGCTGAAGGTCACCACCACCGACGCGGGTTCGAGCCAGGTCGGAATGAGCCATGAGGGTACCTATCTGCGGGTGACCAACACCGGCAGCAGCAGCTGCACGATAAGCGGCTACGCGGGGCTTGCCCTGGAGGGCGCGGGCCACACCGCACTCAGGACCACCGCACGCCATGGTGACACCTACTTCGCCAAGGACCCGGGAGCTCACCCGGTGACCCTGAAGCCGGGCAAGAGCGCCTTCGCCGATCTGGTCTGGACGCACGCCGACGCTTCCCCCGCGCCTGCCAAGTACCTGCAGGTCTCCCCGACAGGCAGCAACGCGCACAGCGTCGTGGCGTTCGACCACGGCGTCGACAACGCCACGCTGTCCATAACCGCCTGGTCGGCGACCCTGCCGGGCGCCTCCTGACACCCTGACAGCGGTATCCCCCGAAGGCCGGCGCACCCGCGCCGGCCTTCGGGCGGCAGCCCGGGGGCGTCCACAGCAGACCTAACCGCCCCGTGCCCGGCGAACTCAGCCGGTCTTGCCACCCTTGCGCCCCGCCACCGGCACGTCCAGTGGGCGGGCGATACCCACCACCCCCTCATCGAGGCGCTGGAGATGCCGCAGCACACGCGAGGTGACGGTGCCCGGCTGCCGAGCCGCCGAGCCGTCCGCTTCCAGCATCGAGGCGATGCTGGCGCCGGACTCGACCTCGCCCTCGGCGTTCTCGTCCGTCACACGCGCGACGATCACATCGATGTTGTGCGCGATGCGCCGCCCGGCCCGCTCCAGTCGCGGATCGGCCGCGACGGTCTTGCTGTACGGCACGAGTTCGGCGGTCGCCGCCAGGGAACGGGCGTGATAGGCGGAGGTCTCCAGAAGTGCCACCAGATAGCGGGCGGTCTGCCGCCGTACGCGCAACGGGGTGATCGGATGCGTCAACGGCTGGATGGAGGCCCGCAGATCGTCCAGCGCCGTGTCCAGATCGCGCGCTCTGCCCAGCAGATCGACGGCGGGTCCGCCGCTGAGCTGCTCCACCGCCGCGGACACAACCTCTCGCAACCGGACCAGCACCGTGCCCAGTTGCTCGTCCGTACGGCGATCCGTGTGCACCGGCAGCACCAGCACCGCGGCGATGATCCCGCAGGCGGCGCCCAGCGCGGTCTCCTCGATGCGCAGTACCAGCACCGAGAAGCTGTAGGTGTTGAGCAGCGTGTAGAGCAGCCCGAGCATCGCGGTGACGAAGAAGGACATCAGCGCGTACGACAACGGTGCGGTGAAGAACATCCCGAAGATGCACAGCAGAACCAGGGCGAACGCGATCCAGGTGTTGTTGCCGACCACCCCGGCAAGAGCGACACCGGCGACCACACCGAGGACCGTGCCCACCAGCCGGCGATAGCCCTTGACCAGGATCTCGCCCGTGGACGCGGTGTTGAGGAACACCACCCAGCAGGTCAGCACCGCCCAGTACCAGCGCTGGCTGGACAGGAACTCACCGCCGATGATGGCCAGTGTCGAGCCCACCGCGACCTGGAACGCGGCGCGGGTGGTGGGCCGTTGGAGCCCCGTGCGGTCCTCTTCGGTCTCCTCGCGCTCCTCGGACCCGACGATCGCGAGGTCCTCGGCATCGAACTCTTCGCGTGAGCGCGTGGTGGCCGGCGAATCGTCGGATTCGTCCTGCGGCCCGTCCAGCGCCAGCCGCAGGCCCAGGACGGAACGCGCGGCCTCGCCGAGACCACGGAAGGCGTCCTGTACGGCCGGCGAGGCGCGCGGCAGGTTGTCCTCGTCCCGGTACCCGAGCAGTCTGTTCCGTACGTGCGCGAGCGCCGTGCCGCGATCGTCGGGCGCCCGTCGGGCGACCAGCAGGCTCAGCGCCTGGAGGTCCCGGCGCAGGATGACGATCGCCTCGTCCTCGGTCTGCGGGCGGTGCACCGTGGCCGGTACCGGCGCATCCGGCAGATGCAGCGTGAGCGTATCCGTGCGCTCGGCGGTGCGGGCATTGAGCAACAGCATCCCCAGCCGTTCGGCGGCGATCTCGGCGTCCGCGATGCGGCGTTGCACCAGTCCCGCCGTGGCCGCGTCACGGGTGCCCTCCTCCAGACGGCCCTGAATCATCAGTGCCGCCTCGTGCAGCCGGAAGGTACGCCGCCGCAGGTCGTCGAGGACGCTCTCCAGTTGCTGGGGGCCGGCGTCCATCAGCTCGACATGGGTCGCCACCAGCTGCGCGAGCCGCGCCCGGAAAGCCTTGCGCAGTCGCCCGAGGGTTCGACGGGGCGTTTCCGGGACGACGGTGAAGCGTACGACCGCGCTGCACACGAAGGCGATGGCCAGGGTCAGAAACAGCTCGGGCAAGGTCGGCACGGTGGCATGCACGAACAGCGAGACGAAGTAGACCTGAAAGCCGATCAGCCCGAGTGCCATGCCCCGGTCGCCGAAGCGGCGGGAGTAGACGGCGCCGAAGATCAGGGCGACGAAGAACATGTCACCGGCGATGATCCGGTCGTTGAGCAGTGCGCCCAGCGACATCGCGGCGAGTGCGACGGGCAGGCCGAGTGCGAGCGTGATCGCCTGGCCGCGTACCTGCTTCTCCCTGATCGCGAAGGTCGCGGCCATGGCCGCCATGGCGCCCGCGACCATCAGCGGGATGCTGGTGTGCAGCAGCGCGAGGACGACGAGGGTGAGCACAATCGCCCCGACCGTCCTCAGCCCCGCCATCAGCCGCAGTAGCCCGGGATCGGATGCCGCGAAGCGGTCCCAGGTGCCGGTCCCGGCCCGTCGTATCGCTGCCCTCACGCTGATGTACGCTCCCCATTCTTGCCATCTGCCGGGACGCCCCAGCATCGCACGACCACAATTCGCAGGTCACAGGCGGTCGGGGGACGGGGCCGGGGGCACGAGCCGGAGGGGGCCGGTGATCGCATACCGGCCTGGCGCCGGCGGGAACTTCCGGTGCACAGGCGCAGCGATGGCAGGGGAGGCAGGAGTCGAACCTGCGGCATCCGGTTTTGGAGACCGGCGCTCTGGCCTCTGAGCTACACCCCTTTGACGTAAGTGAGCTTCGCAGAGTGGCGATCAGGGATCCACTGCTTTTCACAGCGATGAGCAGCCGCCGCCCGCGGAGCGAATCCCGCGCCGTACGGGGCGCCCGTAAGATCCGCAGCAAGAGCAGAGCCGCGGCCGGCCGCACAAAGAACGGAATGCCACGTGATCTGTGTGTGAGCGCGAGGAGAAGATGATGACCGACGTGTCCCTTGAGCCGTCACCCGCGTCTCTCCACGATCCGGCCGACTTCGCATTGCGCATGGCCGCCGCCTGGGACTGGTTCGGCATTGCGACAGATGCCCAGCAGGAGGGGGACTGGGTTCTCGACGACGTCGAACGCCACGTGCTCGCCGACCTCGTAGTGGCGGCCAATCCTCTGCACGGTGGTCGGCTGCCGCCGCACACGCAGGATTCCTTGTACGTGCGAGTGGGACGCATCAGCAAATGGGCCGGCGTGCTGCGCTTGGCGGCGCGTGCCGGAGGCTGGGAACTCTTCCCCGTCGCCGGTGAGGACCCGTCGGTTCTCACCCGTCCCGTCGGTATGGCCGACATGCTGTCAGGCTTTTACGCACTGGCGGAACAAGGTGAGCGATGGCAGAAACTGATCCTGGCCACCGCCGAAATGCTCAATGCCGATACCGACGGATCTCTGAGGCAGGGACGAACCCTTGAGCAGGTGATCCGTGACCGCAACCCACGTTTCGAGAGCGACCTGGCCGCGGCTGAGGCATTCTTCACCGGCCCTGGTTCGCTGGACGACCTGCCACAGTTCTTCTACTGATGCCGCTTGACCTCGTGACGGGCGGACGGCTCAACCGGGGGACTGTTCCCCGCGCATGGAGGTTTGTCCGCCGCGCACGCGCCGTACGAGGTCGGCGGCGGCCTCCGGCCACTGGGGATGGTCGAAGGCGAACCCGGCTTCGAGCAGGCGGCCGGGCACGACACGGCGGCTCTTCAGCAGGAGTTCGGTGTCGGAGCGCAGCGCGAACGCACCGAGTTCCGCCATCCACTTCGTTGCCGGCAAGCCCACCGGAACGCCCCGGGCAGCCCGCAGCGCGCGCATGAACGCGCGTTGTGGCAGAGGTGCGGGGGCGGCGAGATTCACCGGCCCGGTGAAGTCGTCCCTGCCGATCAGGAACTCGACCGCGCGGACGAAGTCGCCGTCATGGATCCAGGACACATACTGTGCGCCGCCCGCGACCGGGCCGCCGAGTCCGAGCCGCGCCAGCCACAGCAGGACGTCGAAGACGCCGCCACGATCGGGGCTCATCACCATGGCGGAGCGCAGTGCGACCTTGCGGGTGTGCGGAGTCTCGGCCTGCTCCTGGGCCCGCTCCCAGGATGTGGCGATCTCGACGCTGTAGGCCCAGTAGTCCGGGACGCCGGGTTCGGTGCCGCCGAGCACGCCGGTCGTCTCGTCGTTGGGTGCGTCGAAGCGGTGGGCGTAGAGGGTGGCGGTGCTCATCTGGAGCCAGACGCGGGGAGGCCGGCCGGCGGCCGCGATTGCTTCTCCCACGACTCGGGTGGAGTCCACCCGCGAGTCCATCATGGCCTGCAGATTGGCCGCGGTGTAGCGGCAGCTGACGCTGCGTCCGGCCAGGTTGATCACGACATCGCTGCCGTCGAGCGCTTCCGCCCAGAGGCCCAGCGCCTTGCCGTCCCAGCGAACGTCACCGTCACGGACCGGCCGTCTGGTCAGCACCACGACCTCGTGGCCTGCGGCGGTCAGCGCACGCCGCAGAATCCCGCCTACCTGACCGGTCCCCCCGGGTATCACGATCTTCATCAGGCTCCCCCTCGGTTCGCCGGATCGAGCCTAGCTTCCCCGTTCCGCTCGCGATCGGGCGAGGTGGGCCGACCACTTCCCGGAACATGCTGAACGCTCCGATGGACCAGCCCCGCCTGCACCGCACCTTGATCGGTAGTAGGACGGGAGACGACGGGTGCAGCGGTGGGGGATCGGCGCGGGTGGCAGGAGTGGTCAGGAGTGGCTCGGGATGAACGTCGTCGTTGACCTCAATCGCTGCCAGGGCTATGCCCAGTGTGCGTTCCTCGCCCCTCAGGTGTTCACGATGCATGGCGAGGAGAGCCTGTTGTACACCCCGGTCATCGCGGAAGATCAGGACGAACGTGTCCGCAGGGCCGCGGCGGCATGCCCCGTGCAGGCCATCGTCGTGGGCAAGGAGGCGGGCTCCGGTGCGCGGTGAACCACGCGACGGCCGGATCGTCATCGTCGGCGCCTCGCTCGCCGGGCTGCGGGCGGCCGAGAAGCTGCGTGCGGAGGGTTTCGCCGGCTCGCTGACCCTCGTCGGGGAAGAGCCGCAGCCGCCCTATGACAGGCCACCGCTGTCCAAACAGGTGCTGCTCGGAAAGGTCCCGGCGGAGAACACCGGGCTGCCGCAGCGCCGTGAGGTGGACGCGGAGTGGAGGCTCGGGGTGCGTGCCACCGGGCTCGATCCGTTCGGAAAACGGGTACTTCTCGCCGATGGCGAAGAGGTGTCCTTCGACCGGCTGCTGATCGCCACCGGAACCCGCGCCCGGCCCTGGCCGAACCCGGCCGAGGCCGCCTTGGACGGGGTGTTCACCCTCCGCACGAGCGACGACGCGGGCCGTCTCGCCGAGCGTCTCGACGCCGGGCCGCGACGGGTCCTGGTCATCGGCGCCGGATTCACCGGTTCGGAGATCGCCTCCGCCTGCCGGGAGCGCGGTCTTGAGGTGACGGTCGCGGAGCGGGGGCCGGCGCCTCTTGTCGGCGCGCTCGGCGGAACGCTGGGCACGCTGGCCACGAGATTGCAGCGCGCGCACGGGGTCGACCTGCGCTGCGGGGTGACGGTCACCGCCCTGGAGGGCAACGGCCGGCTCACCGGCGCGCAGTTCTCCGACGGCACGCGGATCGATGCCGACGTTGCCGTGGTCGCCCTGGGCGCCGTCCGCAACACCGAGTGGCTGGCCGAATCGGGACTCGCCGCGGGCCCACGCGGGGTGACCTGTGACGCGGGGTGCCGCGCCTTCGACATGTACGGGATCGTCACCGACGACATCTTCGCCGCCGGCGACGTGGCCCGCTTCCCGCACCCGCTCTTCGAATATCAGCTGCTGTCCCTGGAGCACTGGGGCAACGCGGTCGCGCAGGCCGAGGTGGCGGCCCACAACATGGTCAACCCCGGACCGCGCAGACGCCCGCATCTGACCGTTCCGGCCTTCTGGTCGAGCCAGTTCGGCCTCAACATCAAGTCTGTCGGCGTGCCCACCTTCTCCGACCAGGTCGTCATCGCCCAGGGCTCGCTGAAGGACGCCCGTCTGGTCGCCGTCTACGGCTACCGGGGGCGCGTCACCGCGGCGGTGAGCGTGAACCAGGCCAAGTGGCTGGAGTACTACCAGCGCCTGATCGAGACGGCAGCGCCGTTTCCGCCCGCGCCGGGGGCCGCCGACCGGCCCGAGTCGCTGGTCCCCGTCCCCTCCGACGTACCGGATCCGAAGATGCTCTCGCACGGTCCGACCGTCGCGCTCACCGGCCACCTGCCGGACCGTCGTCTGACTGTGGTGCAACCGGCCCGCTGAGACCACCGCCACTCCATAGCGATGAGGAGCTCCGCCCATGGCTGCGGACACCCTGTTCCGTCGGATCACCGACTATGCCCACCGTGCCGACCCCTATCCGCTCTACGCCGAGCTCCGCGAGGCCGGAGTGGTACGGCAGGAGGACGGCAGCTACCTGGTCGGGACGTACCACGAGATCGCGGCTCTGCTCCACGACCCACGGATCAGTTCGGACCGCCGCAACCGTGCCGTACCGGACGAGACCGCGGCCGGCGAGCAGGGGGTTCCGCCGTCCTTCATCGGGCTCGACGACCCCGAACACCACCGGCTGCGCCGTCTCGCCATGCGCTCCTTCGGCCCGCCCCACACCCCGGGCCGGATCGACGCCATGGAGGGTGAGATCACCCGGATCGTCAAGGACCTCATCGCCGGCTTCGAGGGCAAGAAGCGGATCGACATCGTCGACGACTTCGCCTACCCGCTCCCCGTCACGGTGATCTGCCGGCTGCTGGGCGTACCGACCGAGGACGAGCCACGGTTCCGCCTCTGGTCGGACACGATCGTCGCCGGCTTCGACCCCACCCCCGGGGAGGACCCCGCCGAGCGTCAACGCGCGGGCTCGGAAGCCCGGAAGGCGATGGGCCTGTATCTGGGAGAACTCGCCGAGAAGCGCCGAAACCGCCCCTCCGACGACATGCTCTCCGCCTTCATCAACAACGAAGGCCCTGACGGCCGTCTCACGCAGCTCGAAATCATGACCACCGCTGTGCTGCTGCTCATCGCCGGGCACGAGACAACCGTCAACCTGATCACCAACGGCATTCTCACCCTGCTGCGCCACCCCGACGAGCTGGACAGACTCCGCAGCGAACCGCCGCTGATGCCGAAGGCGGTGGAGGAGCTGCTGCGCTACGAGCCACCGGTCCAGATGCTGCCGCAGCGCACCCCGCTGGCCGACATCGAGGTCTTGGGCGTCACCATCCCCAAGGGCGCCCCGCTCATCCTGATGCTCGCCTCCGGCAACCGTGACCCCCAGCGGTTCCGTGACCCGGACCGTTTCGACCCGACCCGCGAGGACAACCAGCACCTCGGGTTCGGCAGCGGCATGCACAGCTGCTTCGGTGCGCCACTGGCCCGGATGGAGACACAGCTCGCCCTGACCGCGCTCATCCAGCACCTCGACAAACCGCGCCTGGTCGAGGACCCGCCCCCGTACCGGCGCAGCCCGGTGCTCCGCGGGCCCCGCCACTTGCTGATCGAAGACGACCGGGCGGGCGCGTGAGGCGGCTGTGTCGCAGAGGGACGAGCGGCAATGAGGCCCCCGGCCGGATTCCGGTCGGGGGCCTCATCTGCCCTGGTGCGCGGGTGCGGAGGGATACGGGAGAGGATGCGAAATCCGGCAGGAGAGCTGATGGCCGAATTCGTTGTTCCCGTTATCGGGCCGTTCCGAAGTCCTGCGTCCAGTAATCGCCGGGCTGCGCGAGGCCGACGCCGATCTCCTTGAAGGAACAGTCAAGGATGTTGCGCTTATGGCCGGGGCTGGACATCCAGCCCGCCATCACGCTCTCGGGAGTGGAGTAACCGTAGGCGACGTTCTCGCCGTAAGCGCTCCAGTTGTAGCCGGCACGCGTAATCCGGTCGTCCGGAGATGACCCGTCGGAGCCCGTGTGCGACATATTCCGATGGTCCGCCATGTCCTTGCTGTGAGCCTGGGCGGCCTTTGTCAGTTTTGCGTTCACGGTCAGCGGTGAACAGCCGGCCTTGCTTCGCTCTTTGTTGACGAGTTCCACCACGCGGGCCGCGGTCTTGGACGCCGGGGCGGCGCTCGCCGAAGCGCTGGGAGACGCGGCGGGTGCCTTTGACGCTCCCGCGGTCGGCTTCGAGCTCCATCCGCCCTTTGCCGCCCGGTGATGGGAGGAGGCGTGCTTCCAGTGGCCGTAGGAGTGACCGCCCTTGTGCTCCTGGTGTCCGTCGTCCAGACAGGCCATGGCGACGGAGGGGACGCCCACGGCGCCTATGGCGAAGGCGGCGATGGTTATCTGCCGGTAATGCCTCTTCCTGCGATGCTTCCTCATGCGTGACCTCACTCGGTAATTGCGAAGCGCCCCTGGTATGGCCGGCACGGCACAATCCCCGCGTCTGAGCTGCGGAGATGCCCTGCGGGTCGTCATTCTTGGGCGGCTGCGCACGCACTGCAATGAAGATCGGTACTACCTCGCCTCGTAGTACCGGACGGCTCTTGTCATGTGTGCACGGGCATGCTGGTCCGGATTGTGAAAGATCCGGGAATTCCTGTTGCTCCGTCAGGAGCCCCTATGTGCTGAATGCGCGAGCGAAAATGCCGAGCGGATCGAATGCCGCCCGCCCCCGTGCGAGGTATTCGTTGACCAAGACGGACAAATCCCCTATGTCCGCAGGCCGCCATCTACTATCCAGCTTCGTACATGCCGAGGCCGATATGACGGATATCACGAGGCTGCGGCTTGCGGTGGCCGTAGGCGCTTCCGGTGACCCGCCGGCGCCGCTACGTGGCACTCGACGCGGCCCCTGCCCTGCGGCCGGTTGTCCGGATGCCCGCCGTAAGACGATGATCGACTGCATGACCACGGCGCGGCACGGGCCCCTCGAAGACGCCCCTCTCGAACAACTCTTCCCCGACGCCGGAGAGGGCGACCTGGAGCTCATACGCCTGGCAGCCGCGCAGGTGGACGCGGCACGCGCGCCGAAATACCCGGTGCTGTGGGAGTGGGAATCCGGGGTGCTGTACACCGACGTCACGGTGTACGACGAAGCCGACGACCGGCTTGAGTTCCTGCTGCAGGTGGACTGTTCGGAGGATGCCTGTCCGCACATCTTCGTGAGCGTGTGCGTGGCGTGCGGGTGCGAGAAGAACCACGAGACGCACTTCCTCGACGAGATCCCGGTGTTCCTCACCGAGCTGACGTCCCTCTGCAAAGGCACCGAGCTCGGGATGGCGTTCTCCCTTGCGGCAGGGCAATTGGTGAGTTGGATCGAGGACCCCCGGGACCCCTCGTACTGGCGGTCGCTGCGGGGACTGCCGGCGCCCCGATCGGCCTCCCCGAGCCCCTGAACCCGGGCCGCCGCCACTGACCCGTAAGGCCTGTCGGCCACTTCCCTCCCCGGGGCGGCATGCGCTCGACCGGCACCGGATCGATCTCCCCGAACCTCTTCGGTGTCCGGTTCGTCGGCATTCTCAACAGCATCAGTGTCCGGTGGTATCTCTGCGGTGTCGCGCTGATCGTCGGCGTCCTGGCCGTCGTGCCCGCGCACCACCGGTCCGCCGTCTTCGTCTTCGGTACGTTCGTGAACACCACCGGCTGGTCGTCCTCGGTGTACGTGGTGATGATCGGGCTGCTGCTCGCCCCGTACACGTTCTGCGGCTACGACGCGAGCGCCCATCTGTCTGGCGAGCGGTGCGTCACCGGATATCGGTCGGCGCCAGCCGCTTTTCGACAAACACCGCTCCACGCAGCCACATCCGTTGACGCCATGGATGCCGCGGTGTGATGGTACGGCCGCCCGGGTCATGAACATGCCGCCTCCTGCCGTGCAACGCACCGGATCGCCGGAGCCGGCAGGACGGCAATCCGCTGCCATGATCCGGCGCTCCACCGGAACCTCCGTCGGCAGAACTCGCTACCCCCTCAAGGAGCCATGGTGTTACGAAGACTCGCGGTGACCGGCGCACTTCTCGCCGTCACCCTCGGAGCGGCTGCGCTGCCCGCAGCCCCCACGGCCTCAGCCACGCCGCAAGCGGATCCGCCCCCCAAACCGCTCGCCCGCGTGCTCCCGGCGGCCGACCATGCCCGCATACCCGTCCCGCACAAGGCGGCGAGCACCATCGCCGCCCCGGACATCGATGTGGCCAAGGTCCAGGCGCATCTGACCGAGCTGAACAACATCGCCACCCGCAACGGCGGTACCCGCAAGTCCAGCGGGCAGGGCTACCGGGACTCCGTCGCCTACGTCAGGAGCAAGCTCCAGGCCGCCGGATACACCGTCACGGAGCAGCCCTGCACCTCCGGCTGTGCCACCGGGGCCGGCCCCAATCTGATCGCCGAATGGCCTCAGGGCGACGCCACCAAGGTGTACATGTTCGGCGCTCACCTCGACAGCGTCGGGGCGGGCCCGGGCATCAACGACAACGGCTCCGGCTCGGCCGCGCTGCTGGAGACGGCCCTCACGCTGGCGGAGCAGAATCCCGCCATGGCCGCCCGGGTCAGGTTCGGATGGTGGACGGACGAGGAGCAGGGCCTCAACGGCTCGGACTTCTATGTCAGTTCCCTCTCGTCCGCCGACCGGTCGAAGATCAAGGCGTACTACAACTTCGACATGATCGCCTCGACCAACGGCGGCTACTTCATCAACCACCTCAACTCCACCGCCGCACAGCCCATGAAGGAGTACTGGGACTCCCTCAGCCTCCAGCCGGAGGAGAACACCGAGGGCGCCGGGCGCTCCGACGACTACTCCTTCGAGCAGGCGGGCATCCCGACCTCCGGGTACGCGATGGGCGCCGGCGCCAGAAAGACCTCGGCCCAGGCCACCAAGTGGGGCGGCACCGCCAACCGTGCCTACGACTCCTGCTACCACCAGTCCTGTGACACCACCGGCAACATCAATGCCACCGGACTGAACCGCAGCGTCGACGGCATCGCCTACACCCTCTGGAAGCTCGCCGTCACCAACTCCACCCCGGCGAACGACTTCTCGCTGGCCGTCAGCCCCGCCACCGGCAGCGTCGACCCGGGCACCTCGGCCACCGCGACGGTCTCGACGGCAACCACCAGCGGGTCCGCCCAGACGGTGAAACTGTCGGCGTCGGGCGCTCCGGCCGGTGTCACCGTCTCCTTCAGCCCCGCCACGGTGACCTCGGGCAGCAGCTCCACCATGACGGTCGGCACATCGTCGAGCGCGGCACCGGGCACGTACACCCTCACCGTCACCGGCACCGGGTCCGTCACCCACACCACGACCTACACCCTGACGGTCAAGGGGGCCGGCGGCTGCACCGGCCAACAGCTGCTCGTCAACGGCGGGTTCGAGAACGGCACCTCGCCGTGGACGGGCAACACCGGAGCGATCGGCGCCTACACGGGTCAGTCCGCCCACAGCGGCAGCAGATTCGCCTGGCTCGGCGGCTACGGCTCCTCCGCCACCGACTCCCTCAGCCAGACCGTGACCGTGCCGTCCGGATGCGGCAAGGCCACCTTGACCTACTGGCTGCACATCGACACCGAGGAAACCCAGAACGTCGCCTACGACACCTTCAAGGTCAAGGTGGGTAACAGCACTCTGGCGACCCTGTCCAACACGGACGCCTCGAACGGCTACACCCAGCGCACCCTGGACCTGAGCCCCTACATCGGACAACGCATCGCACTGACCTTCACCGCCACCGAGGACGCCGGCCTCCAGACCAGCTTCGTCGTCGACGACGCGGCCCTGCAGACCGGCTGACGCTTCGCGGGCCGCGGCCCACGGCCGCGCCGTTACTCTCGCGCGACACAGAAATACCCCGGACCGAATTGACGGCCGGGGTATTTCTCTGCGTATATTGGGGGATTCTATGTCTCAATGCGTACAAGGCATAGTCCCGTTCTTCATTTCGAAGAGTATCGGAGCGGAGTCGAATTGTCAAACGAGGAATTGCGGAATGAGCAGGAATTCATTGATCTGCTCTACGAACGCCTCGCCGAACTGCGGGCCGGAGTCGAGACGGCGGTGCGCAAAGCTCTGCCACAGGAGGGGAGCAACTTCCAGGCGCGACTGGAACGCGATGTACTGGTGACCGAGCGGTCCCGTCTGCTGGCGGCCTTCGACGCCGGGGAGAACGGCCTGTGCTTCGGCCGGCTCGTATTTCGCGACGGCCGCGATCACCACATCGGCCGCATCGGTATCCGGCGCGATGACGCGGACCGTACGCCGCTTGTCATCGACTGGCGGGCCGAGGTCGCCCGCCCCTTCTATCTCGCGACCGGGCACACTCCGATGGGCCTGCGCCGCAGGCGTCACCTCACCACCGAGGGCCGGCGGGTCACCGCACTGCACGACGAGATCCTGGACCTCGCCGATACCGTACGCACCGGCCACGAGGGAGCCGACGCGGACGCGGTGTTGCTGGCCGCGCTGGACGCGGCGCGCACCGGCCGGATGCACGACATCGTGCAGACCATCCAGGCCGAGCAGGACAGGATCATCCGCGCTCCGCACCACGGCATCCTCGTGGTGGAGGGCGGCCCCGGCACCGGCAAGACCGTCGTCGCGCTGCACCGCGCCGCCTATCTGCTCTACGCGCACCGCGAGCAGCTGGCCCGCCGAGCCGTACTGATCGTCGGTCCCAATCCGGCATTCCTCGGCTATATCGCGGAGGTGCTGCCCTCGCTCGGCGAGACGGGGGTCCTGCTCGCCACGCCCGGCGAGCTCTTCCCGGGCGTGATCGCGACCGGGACGGACACCCCCAGGGCCGCCGAGGTCAAGGGCAGTGCGGCGATGGCGGACGCCCTGGCGCGCTTCGTACGGGACCGGCAGACCCTGCCCGACCCTGTGACCGTCATCGACCACGAGGACGGCGAACTGCGGCTGGACGCGGACACGGCGTACGAGGCGCGGCGCCTGGCACGGGAGACCGGGCTGCCGCACAACCTGGCACGCCCCCACTTCGCGTTCCGTGTCATCGACGCGCTCACCGCCCAGCTGGCCGACCGGATCGGCGCGGACCCCTACGGCGGGCCGAACCTCCTGGGCCCCGACGACATCGCCCAGCTCGGCAAGGGCGTGGCCACCAGCCCCGAAGTGCACCGCGCCATCGAGGAGTTGTGGCCTGACCGCACGCCGCAGCAGCTGGTCACCGACTTCCTAGCCGACCCTGTCCACCTCCCGGAGGCCGACGCGGACGCGATCCGCCGCACGGACGGCGACTGGACCCCCGCGGACATTCCCCTGCTGGACGAGGCCGCCGAACTCCTCGGTGAGGACGACTCGGCGGCCCGCGCCGCCGCCGAGGCGCAACGCCAGGAGCGGATCGCGTACGCACAGGGAGTGCTCGACCTCTCCTATGGCTCCCGCACCCAGGAGTTCGAGGACCGGGACGACGAGGATTCCGAGGTGCTGGCCGCGCACGACCTGGTCGACGCCGAGCGGCTCGCCGACCGGCACGAGGAGGCCGACCACCGCAGCGCCGCCGAACGCGCCGCCGCCGACCGCACCTGGGCCTTCGGCCACATCATCGTGGACGAGGCGCAGGAGCTCTCCGCGATGATGTGGCGCCTGCTGATGCGCCGCTGCCCGACCCGCTCGATGACGCTGGTCGGCGACCCGGCGCAGACCGCGGAGCCGGGCGGCTGCGGCGCATGGGAGACGATCCTCGCGCCCTACGTCGACGACCGCTGGCAGCACGTCAGGCTCGGCGTCAACTACCGCACACCGACCGAGATCATGGAGATCGCGGCCCAGGTGCCCCGGGCCACGGACCCCTCCTTCGAACCGCCACGCTCGATCCGCTCCACGGGCATACGCCCATGGGCGCGCCGTACCGACGACGTGGCGCGCGCGGTCGCCGAGGCTGTCGCGGGGGAGACCCGCAGCGAAGGCCGCCTCGCGGTGATCGCCGCACGCTCCCGCCACGAGGCCCTGTCCGCCGCCCTTCCGGCCGCCTCCACCGGCCCCGCCCCGGATCTGACCAGCCCGGTGGTGCTGATCGACCCGCGGCAGGCCAAGGGCCTGGAATTCGACGCGGTGATCGTCGTGGAACCGCAGGAACTCGGGGACAGCGACCTGTACGTCGCGCTCACCCGGGCGACGCAACGGCTCGGCGTGGTCCATGCGCGGCCGCTGCCGGCGGGCCTGACGATGCTGTCGGCGCCGGACGCCGCCGCGTCCGACCGGTGACGGCCGGATGCGGGGCGCCGCACGACCACATGCGACGCCCCGCATCCGAGGGCGGGCGCCTCCAGGTGCTGAGGCCGGAGTCACCCGTTCGACACAGCGTTCCGGACTCCCGTTCGCCGAGAGCGCGGCCCTGGATGCACCCGTCTGCCCCGCATCACATGGCACCGTCCGCCGAAGAGCGCAAAATAATCAAAAGTGGGTTGATAACACACATTTGGCGGCAGAGTGGCCGCGTCGTTCCGCCGTGCCGTGATCGTCTCCGCGCGCCCCACGACAGGGCGCCACCGTCAGAAGGAAGCAATGATGCATGAGGACGGGCAGTACGAACGCTACGCCGGTGGAACGCCCGAGAGCGAGCGGCTGCTCGTCGAGCGGCTTGTCCGCGACCTGATGCGGGTGCAAACCAAGATCAAGAAACGGAGCGGGGCGACCGCCCTCGCCCGGACCTTCCACGCGAAGGCCGTCCTCGGCGTCGAGAACGCCCGGCTGACGATCCATGACGAGCTGCCCGACGACCTGCGGACAGGTTTCGTCCGGCCCGGCGCCGAGTACCCCGTCACCGTCCGGCTCTCCAATGCCAGCGGCGCAAGCCAGCCCGACTCCACACCCGACCTGCGCGGCGTGGCACTGCGGATCCAGGCGGGGTCCGATGAGGCCCATGACCTCCTCATGACGAGCTTTCCGGTCTCCCACGCCCGCAACGCACACGAGTTCGTCGCGTTCGCGAAAGCCATGGCGGGTGCCGACTCGATGCCCCGCAAGGCGTTCGCGCTGTTCGTCAAGCTGCCCCTCGCGGTCGGCCGGCCCACGGCCGCGCGCATGCGGCGCAACGTACGCGCCGGATCGCGGCGCGAGGTCCGCAGCCTCGCGCTCGAAACGTACTGGAGCCGCGGCGCCGTCCTGTGGGGCGATGCCGGACCGGTGCGGTACCAGCTCCGCCCCGCCGGCGGCGCGCCCTCCGCCCCGTCCCCTTCCCGCTCCCGCAACGACCCCGACCGCCTGCGCAGCGAGCTCGCGCAGCGCCTGGGCGCGGCGAACATCGTCTTCGAGCTGTGCGTACAGCGCTACGTGGACAGCAGGCGCACGCCCATCGAGGACGGGGCCGTCGAGTGGAAGGAGAGCGATACGCCGGTGATCCGGGTGGCAACGCTGACCATCCCGCGCCAGGACGTGGACACCGCCACGGCGCGCGCCGCCGCCCTGCGGGTCGAGCAGCTCGCCTTCAACCCGTGGAACACCACTGAGGAGTTCCGCCCCCTGGGCAACCTCAACCGGGCCCGCAAAGCCGCCTATGAGGCCAGCAGCGCCCTGCGCCAGGGGCACCGCTTCCTCACCGAGGAGCCGCGCCGCAACGTCGTGCTCGGCATCCCACTGCGCGCCGGATTCCGTGCCCTCAACCGGTTCGTCCCCTGGCATCGGCTGCCGACGCGGCTGAGCCTGCTCAACCTCGTTGCCCTCCGGCAGGCGCTACGCCGGGACAACCTGATTGATACCGAGATCCCCGAGGCCCCGCCGAAGACGCAGACGGTGCCCGAGCCCGTCGATGAGCGACTGCGGGTGGCACGCAGCTACGACGGCACCTACAACGACCTGTCCGCGCCGAAGATGGGCGCTGTCGGTGCCACGTTCGGCCGCAACCTCCCACCGGTCTACCGCCCCGACCAGTTCGACAGCCCCAACCCCGTCACCGTCAGCAAGCAGCTGCTGCACCGTGACGCGTTCCTGCCCGCCCGGTCGCTGAACGTCCTGGCCGCCGCGTGGATCCAGTTTCAGGTGCACGACTGGGTCAATCACCAGCGCTACCCGGTCGGCACGAAGAGCGTGGAGGTGCCGCTCCCGCCCGGCTCCACCTGGCGTAATACCCCTGGCGGGCCGCCCGAAAAGGTGATGCGCTTCGCGGAGAACAAGGGCGTGCACGCGCCCGGCAGCCTCGGGCCGCCGGCCCTGTTCGCCGACACCGCCTCCCACTGGTGGGACGGTTCGGAGGTCTACGGCAACGACCGGCAGCTCGCGATGTCCCTGCGGGAGCCGGACGGCGGCGCCGCGCTGCGCCTGGAAGAGGGGCATTTGCCACTCGGCCCCAACGGCCTCCCGCTGACCGGCTTCAACGAGAGCTGGTGGCTCGGCCTCAGCGTTATGCAGACCCTCTTCGCGCGCGAACACAACGCCGTGTGCGAGGAGTTGCGGCAGGCGCACCCGCAGATGGACCAGGACCGGGTCTATCACACGGCGCGGCTCGTCGTCTCCGCCCTCATCGCCAAGATCCACACCATCGACTGGACCCCCGCGATCCTGGCGACCGAGGCGTTGGAGATCGCCTTGACGACCAACTGGCAGGGGCCGCCGAAGAACTGGCTCACGCAGCTGGGCATGTGGCTGATCGAGGCGCAGGCGCTCACCGGCATCCCCAAGAGCCTCCCGGATCAGTACGGCGTGCCGTACTCCCTCACCGAGGACTTCGTCACCGTCTACCGGATGCATCCGCTGATCCCGGACGACTTCGAGATCGTCGACCACCGGTTCGGCCACCGGATCGACACCCTGGGCTTCCGCGATGTGCAGGGCGCCGCCGCGGAACCCCTTATGCGCAAGACCGGCCTGGCGAACTCGCTGTACTCACTCGGGATTGCCAACCCCGGAGCGATCAAGCTGCACAACTTCCCGCGCGCGCTCCAGGAGTTCGAACGGGACGGCGAGGTGATCGACCTGTCCGTGGTCGACCTGGTGCGCACCCGGCGCCGCGGCGTTCCCCGCTACAACGACTTCCGCAGCGGCCTGCACAAATCGCGCATCCGGCGCTTCGAGGACGTGTCCTCCGACAAGGAGACCGTCGCACGGCTCAAGGACGTCTACCGCTCGGTCGACGACATCGACACCATGGTCGGCCTCTTCGCCGAGAATCCTCCCGAAGGATTCGGCTTCAGCGACACCGCCTTCCGCATCTTCATCCTGATGGCCACCCGCCGGCTGCGGAGCGACCGCTTCCTCACCGTCGACTTCCGGCCCGAGGTCTACACACCGCTCGGCATGGACTGGATCGAACACAACAACATGACGAGCGTCCTGCTGCGGCACTGCCCCGAGCTGGCGAGCTTCGTGCCGCGCACGGCCAGCGTGTTCGTGCCCTGGCGCCCGATCCTGCCGACCCGCAACAACTCCGGGGCCGGCCGCGGCTGACGCTCGCCGGCTTCCGCCCGTCAACCGTCGGTGTGCCAGTGCTGATCGTGCATCTGGTGGGCCTCGGTCAGCCCGTCGCGGAAGAACCGCTCGTAGTAGCCGTTCTCGACGTGATGGGCCTGCAGCCAGACCCCTGGCGCGTGGATCGTGTCGCAGTGTGCGGGAAAGCGTCCATGGGTCTCGTAGATGTAGGTGCAGATGTCGCGTGTGCAGGCGATGACATCGGCGGAGTAGTCGCTGGCCTGGCGCAGATACTGGGCGCCGAACTCGCCTCGGTAGATGCGCTCGAACAGCCCCTCGTCGTTGTAGATGCCCATCGGCCCGAACTTGTCCGCTACGACGGCGTCGACCGCGTCACCCATGGTGTCGTAGTTCGGCGGGCACATCGCCTTGATCAGATGCTCCCCGTTGTGACGCAGGCCGACCGTGGTCGCCCGCAGGTCGGCGTAGCGCGGCAGGGGCACCTGCCACCGCAGGAGGTCGGCAGGCCTCCACCGGGGCGTGGTCCAGTCGAAGCCGAGCATCGCACCGTAGGTGGCGCGGAACTTCGGGTCGCCCAGCATGATCGGCGGGGCGAGCGAGGCATGGATCCACGCCCCGAGTCCCATGGCGTCCGCGGTGAGCATGAGGTTCTGCAGCAGCAGGTCGGCCTCGATCTGCGTGCGCATCGCCCAGATGGTGCCGAGCGGGAGCTTGATGTCCTTGTTCACGAATCCCGACGTCATCCACTTCTTCACGCCCGCGGGGCGGTAGAAGTTCCGGTCGTCGACGATGGTCGGTCGTGCTCCGTCGGGCTGGGTCAGCAGGTACATCATGCCGTTGATGTACTGCCGGGACAGGTCCACCACAGGGAACAGCACGGTGGTGCCCGGCAGGTTCGACAGGAACCGGTTGGAGTCGAGGTAGGCCGGGAAGTCCCGGTTCCCGTGCGGTACGTCGATACGGTGGTCGAGCAGCTGCACCTTCGCCTCGGCGGCGCGTGCGCACAGGGTCTCCACGTCGAACACCGTCGGTGAACCGTCGATGGGGGGCGGCAACTTGCGCAGGAAGTAGGTGCCGGTGTCGTTGATCAGAAAGAAGTGTGTGCCCTGGGCGTTGTCGGGGCTGCCCGCGGTCCGTCCGGCCATGTTGAGGTTGGGTTTGGCCATGATCGGCTTGCCGTTGCGGGGGTCGGCGAACGGGCGGTCCGGCATGGTGAGGCCGGTGCACCCTGTCATGGCGATGAGCAGGGCCTCTTCGAGTTCCGTCAGGGGCGTACGCGGCTCGGTGGAGGTCCAGCTCATCGAGCCGGCCTCGACGGAACTGCCGCGGCTGACCCGGTGGGTGCGGCGACGCCAGATCGAGGTGAGCAGTGGGTGGTTCATGAGGGCGTCGAGCCCGGCATGGCGGTGAGTGCGCATCTGGTCGGTCATGCGTATGTCCCTTCACGGCGGCAGCTCAGCCGGCGTGCCCTGGCCCGGGCGGGCACTCGGTCGTCGGCCGGAGCTGGGACGAGGTGGTCGGCTACCGGTCGCGCAAGCGTGCTTCGAGGGTCTCGACGAGACCGGCGATCACGCCGTCGGGCGAGGGGCTGTAGTGCGGGACGGCCCATCGCGTGATCTTGGCGTCGATGACGCTGGGCCGGCCGGAAGTCAATGCCGTACGGAAGGCATCCTCGAACTCGTCGAGCGTCTCGACGCGGTAGCCGTCAGCGCCGCATGCGCGCGCGTACGACGCGAAGTCCGGGTTCTGGAACTCGACGAGACCGGTCTGCCCGTATGTCGTGATCTGAAAGAGCTTGATCAACTTGAACTCCTGGTCGTCGAAGATGACCCAGATCACGGGGATCTCGTGCTCGACGGCCGTCATCAGCTCAAAGCCGGACAGCGAGTAGCACCCGTCGCCGCAGCCGACGACGACGGTCCGTTCCGGGTGCGCGACCTTCAGGCCGATGGCGCCGTTGACGTGCCCGGCCATCGGTCCGAACGAACCGGCCTTACGGAAGTTCTGCCCCTCCTCAAGCTCCACGTAGTAGCCGAGCCAGGCCAGATGGGCGCCCGCGTCGGCGAGCAGAACACCTTGCGGCGGCAGCATCCGGCCGATCGCCTGGGCAAGCTCTCCAGGGTGGATCTTCCCGGTCAAATGGGTGATGTGCCGGGCCTCGTAGTCCCGGCCGTCGACCTCGACCGCCGGCACCTCGCCGACTTTCTTCTCCAGCGCCTCGATCAGCGCCGCCACCGCCGGACGCGCATCGGACAGGAGCGCGTAGTCGGGTCGGTAAGCCTTGTGGAACTCGGTCTCGGAGATGTTCACATGGATGAGCAGCTTGTTCTTGAACAGGTCTTCTCGGTAATTGAATGTGGCGTGCTGGTTGAGGGAATTCCCGATGCACAGCACGACGTCGGCCTCGCGGAAGGCCTTCCAAGCGCTTGAGTGACCGCTGTCGGCAAAGACGCCCACCGAGAGCGGGTGCCCCTCGGACACGATGCCCTTACCGTCCAGCGTGGTCAGCAGCGGAATCTGGAACCGTTCGATCAACCGCTTGATCTCCGCTCCCGCTCCACTGCGGACGGCGCCGAATCCGACGAGCGCCACGATCCGCTGCCCCCGTGCGAGGGCGTCCGCCAGCACCGATGCGATCTCCTCCACGCGTGCCGGGTCGGGCAGCACCGGCGCGACGTCGAGCCGGATGGGCCGGAAATTCGTCACCTCGACGCCGTGGTGGGTCAAATCCTCGGGCACATGGATGTGCACCGGACCGGGCCTTCCCTCGAAGGCGATATTCACCGCCTCCTCAAGGACGTCACAGGTGTCGGCGATGTCGGTGAGCAGGAAGGACTTCTTGGTGGTGGCCGCGAACATGGCCTGGGAGTCGGGCGTGCGGTTCACGCCGGAGGTCTCGTTCAGCGAGCCCCAGCCCCGCCAGTTCCGCGCCGCGTATCCCGAGACGGCGAGCACCGGATAGGAGTCGGACATCGCCACGGCCAGCCCGGAGAACAGGTTGAATGCGCCGGGCCCGGCGGTCGCGAAGCAGAAGCCCAGCCGGTTGGTGTACATCGCGTCACCACAGGCCATGAACGACGCGGCCTGCTCGTGTCGGGTGATGACCGGCCGGATCTGCCGCGAATGCTTCAGCGCCAGCATCAGGCCGGCGGCGTTCTCCCCGGCACCGCCGAAAGCGGCCTGCACCCCGACGCCTTCCAACCCCTTGACGATGGCCTCGTAGACTCTCATCGGCACTCCCTCATCCGTGCCCTTCATCTGTCCCCGAGGTTCCGGTGCCGCGATCGCTGCGGTGACCCGCCGCGGCGTTGCCGGTTCCCTCACCCGTGACGGAACCGGTCCTCAAGTGCCTCCCAGATGCCGGGGATCACGCCTTTCGGCGACGAGCTGTAGTGCGGAAGCGCCCACCGGGTGATCTTGGCGTCGATCACTGTCGGTCTGCCCGACGTGAGTGCCGTCTCGAACGCGGCCTCGAACTCCTCCAACGTCTCCACACGGTGGCCGTCGGCACCGCAGGCCTTGGCGTACGCAGCGAAGTCCGGGTTCTGGAAGTCCACCAAGCCCGATTCGCCGTACGTCGCCACCTGATACAGCTTCACGAGCTTGTACTCGTCGTCGTTGAAGATCACCCAGATCACCGGCACATCGTTCTGCACGGCGGTCATCAACTCGAAGCCGGACAGCGAGTAGCAGCCGTCGCCGCACCCGACGACGACCGTCCGGTCGGGCTGGGCCAGCTTCACCCCGATCGCGCCGTTGACGTGCGCGGCCATCGGCCCGAAGGTGCCCGTCTTACGGAAGTTCTGGCCCTTCTCCAGGTCCACGTAGTAGCCCAGCCACGCCAGATGCGCCCCGGCGTCGGCGAGCACCACACCGCGCTCCGGCAACATACGGCCGATCGCCTGCGCCAACCGGCCCGGATGGATCGCGTGGGGATGGCGCGGTATGCGTCGTGCCTCGTAGTCCTGGCCCACGACATCGACGGGCTCGATAGCGCCGACCTTCTTCTCCAGGGCTTCGGTGAGCGCCTCAACCGCCAGACGCGCATCGGAGACGAGTGCGTGCGCAGGGGCGTAGGTTTTGCCGATCTCGCTCGCCGCGATATTGACCTGGATGAGTACCTTCCCGTCGAACAGATCCTTGCGCAGGCCGAACGTCGCATGCTGATTCAGTGAGTTGCCGACGGCCAGGACCACGTCGGCCTCGCGGAACACCTTCCAGGCGCTCGCGTGACCGCTCTCCGAAAACACCCCCACCGCCAGCGGGTGGGTTTCGGCGATAACTCCTTTGCCGTCCATGGTGGTGACGAGCGGAATCTGAAAACGCTCGACAAAGCGCTGCACCGCCGCCTCCGCGTGGCTGCGGATCGTGCCGAAACCGGCGAGGACGACGATCCGGCGCCGGTCCCGCAAGGCGTCCGCCAGCACCCCGGCGATCACCTCGACCTGTTCCGGATCGGGTCGCACCTGCGCCACGTCAACCCTGACGTCGTGGTAATCGTCCACCGTCACGCCGCGGTATGTGAGGTTCTGCGGAACGTGAATATGGACCGGACCAGGCCGCCCCTCGAACGCGAGGTTCACGGCCTCTTCCAGCACATCGCAGGTATCGGCGACATCGGTGATCAGATAGGACCCCTTGGTCGTCGCGGCGAACATCGCCTGCGAGTCGGGTGTGCGGTTCACACCGGAGGTGTCGTTCACCGCACCACGCCCGCGCCAGTCGAGAGCGACGAAACCGGTAAGGGCCAACACCGGATAGGAATCCGAGAGCGCAACCGCAAGGCCGGAGAACAGATTGAACGCGCCGGGACCGACGGTCGCGAAGCAGACCCCCAGCCGGTTCGTGTACATCGCGTAGCCACACGCCATGAACGACGCGGCCTGCTCATGCCGGGTCATGATCGGTCGGATCTTCCGAGAATGCTTGAGCGCCAGCATCAAGCTGGCGATGTTCTCACCGTTGCCGCCGAAGGCCGTATCGACCCCCGCGCTTTCGAGCCCCTTGACGACAGCCTCGTAGACCTTCATGGCACTCCCATCGATTCACGCCTCCCGCGTCGTCTCGGGGCAGCCCATCGACATTCGGTCCCAGAAACGGAAAACGACATGAGGTCGGAAAGTTATCGGAGCTGTCGGTGCCGTGGGTTCTGTGTCCGGCTTTATGCATCCGGGTCTGTGTCCGGTTCTTTCAGTGCATCCGGATCCTGATGCGATGCACATCAGACGCGCGCAGAGAAGAACCACTCGGGCAATTCCGGAGGGTAGCTGGTCATCCCCAAACCTTTCGTGCCCTGCCCGGCCTATCACGGCTGCTCCCAGTGTCGGCCCGGCCTGCTGGGCACGCAATTCGGCTCGGTGGCGGCATTGGCAGCGGGTGGTGGAGCTACCGGCGGGCAGCAGACGGCGGGCGCCGGACAGGGACTGAAGTGCCCCTGCCCGGCGCCCTGATCCGCACGGTGCCGACGTCCCCGACTGCCGCCGCCGACCCCCGTCCAGCGTCGTGTTGCGTCGGGCGTATCGGTACGCGGTTGCCGCTGACGACGTCAGCAGTTGTCGCCGGTGTGCGCGAGATACACCGACTTGACGCCGCTGTGGGCATAGGAATTCCTGGAGTGACCGTCGACGCAGGTCTTGCCGCCGGAACCTCCGCTGCCGGGCGCGACCGCAGCGTCGTCGCCGCGGTTGTCGTAGTACGAGAACGCCTGGGCCGGCAGGTTCTGCCAACGACCCGCGTCGCGATACTGCATCTTGCGCCCCGAGAAGTTCTTGCCGGTCCACAGACACATCCAGCCCTGACCGCAGTCGTTGATACTGGACGGCTGGGCGTCGGCGGATGCGGTGGGCGTCAGCAGCAGACCCGCGCTCAGTGCCACGGTGGCGGAAGCCACGGCCAGTCGCCTGATTCCTCGCATGTTCGTGATCCCTTCTTCCTGGTACGGCTCTCCAGCCGGCTCGGCCGGCGAGAAGGCAGGCACCGTCGAGCCGTTGGAGGCTTCGCGGTGCGATGGGGCGGCCTTACGAGGAGCGTGGCACCGGACCACGGGGATCCCGACCTGATTCGGTCTGGCCCGAACAACGACATTCCGGAAGAATTGCCGGGGGCTGTTCAGCATGGGGCGATCCATGGGGGGATCGTGGTCTACCGCATTCACTTCACCAGCCACGATCTGGCGCGCACACGGCCGGCCGAGGTGCCGATGCCGTTGTCGGAGTTGAGCATGGCGGCACGGGTGCTGCAGGACCGTAGTCAGTCCCGGCTGCTGGACACCTGGCGGCGACGCTCGCGCGCGCAGCTGTCAGCCCGTGCGCGGATGGCTCTGTCCCTGATCCCGCCGGTCGGTTGGTCCCCGACCTTCCTCACCCCCGCGCAGGCGGGAGGGCCGGAGGAGCTCCTGGAACAGGTGCGTGCCACGCCACGCAAGCTGATCCGTGCGGAGATGGCCGTGATCGCAGAGAACCAGCCCGTCCCCGCGTGGGCCCGCCGTCTGTCGGACGACGCGGAGCTCCGGGAGGAGCTCTACGACGGCCTCGGCCACCTGTACACGCAGTTGATGAGCTCCCACTGGACGCAGATCATCGGCCAGTTCACAGCCGATCGAACCGTGCGTGTACGCCAATTCCTCAATGGCGGCGTCGAGCGTTTGCTCTGCCAGGTCAATCCGCAATGGGTGCGGTGGAACCCGCCGGTGCTGGAAATCCGCAACAGAATTGAGCACGACCTGCACTTGGAGGGGCAGGGAATTGTGCTGGTGCCGTCACTGTTCGCCACACGCTCCATCGTCGCCGACGACACCCATGCCCAGTCTCAGCCCACCGTCACCTACCCGGTGGCCCATGACCAGCCTCTGCGTCAGCTCTTCCTCCTTACGGCCAAGCCGACCACGTCGAGTTCCGCGGTCGCACTCTCGGCGCTTCTGGGAAACACCAGAGCGGCGGTGCTGAACGCCATCGCCGAACACCCCGGGTGCTCCACCAAAGAACTCGCCGCTCTCACCGGCATCGCCCCGCCCAGCGCCAGCGAACACGCCACGGTTCTGCGCGAGGCCGGACTGATCAGCACCGTTCGGCATCGCAACACCGCGCTCCACAGCCCCACCAGCCTCGGCATCGTGCTCCTGAACACTGCCGACAGTCCGTCCTGCTGGACTTCCTCAACCGAGCCCTGGAAGTGACGGCTGCTCAGGACGGCTGCTCAGGAAATTATTCATTGGCGGGCCTACCTGGGCAAACGGCTAGGATCGCGCGAAAAGCAGAACAACTGACAAGGAATGCAACCTGTGCAGGTGAAGGGGAAGGGCATCGTGGTGGCAGTCGCGGGGGCGGCGCTCACGATGGTTCTGGCGGGGTGCGGCGGCGGCGAGTCCGATCGCGGTGGTGCGAGCCGGGGCAAGAACGAGGCGGACGGCAGGCGGACGGACGCCCGCGCCGTGCTCATGGCGGCGGCAAAGAAGACGGGGAAGCAGACCTCTTACAAGACGGTTCAGACGGGGGAGGGCGGCTCGGACAGGTCCGAGATGCTCTTCCAGAAGGAGCCGGCCGCCACGGTCATCAAGGCGTGGGGAAAGAAATCCCCGATCAACCCCAGCGGTTTCCACCACATGATTTTCCTGGGCGGCGCGACCTATGTGAAGTCGGACAAGGTCCCCGGCAAGAGCTGGTACACCATGGATCTCGGTGGTGACAGCGACTCCGGCGACTCCAGCGATTCACGGGCGGCGGGTTACATCCGTGAGTTCGCCGGTGCACTCGCCGCGACCGAGTCCACCAAGTGGGTCGGCGAGGAAAAGGTCGGCGGCCACCCGGCCGACCACTACCGCGGCACGGTTGTTCTCGACGAGCTGGCCAAGTACTCCGGGCCCGCCATCAAGAAGGACGTGCGTGACTACTACGTCGAGCTGGCCAAGAAGCAGGGTATGAACTCGGTCGTCATCGATATGTGGGTCGGCAAGGACGATCTCGTCCTCAAGTCCCAGGAGTCCGGCAAGGGCAAGAAGGGGCAAGAGGTCCTGGTCGAGGAGTACTCGGACTTCGGTGCCGTCCCGAAGATCACGGCGCCTCCTGCGAAGACCGTGGTCAGCTGGGACGAGTTCATCGCCGGCAAGGCAAAGGCGTAGCCGCCGTCCGCAAGGGCGTGAGAGCTCGCAGGCGCGAGCTCGGGAATGAGAGGGGGCGCTTCCGGTCCGGGAGCGCCCCCTCCGGCTTGCCTCCGGGGCGCCGCCCCGGTCCCGCTGCTCACTCGGATCACCGCAACAGAACATATATTCGATTACGTGGGTACCCTGTAAGCATGTCCATGCATCTTCAGGGCTCGCTCTTCGATCAGGCCGAGGACGTCCGCCTGGGCCCGCTGCGCGGGGTGCGCAGGACCGAGCTGGGCGACGGGGCCTGGATCGATCTGCTGCCCGGGTGGCTGAGCGGCGCCGATGCCCTGTTCGTGCGGCTCGCCGCCGAGGTTCCCTGGCAGGCCGAGCGCCGGCAGATGTACGAGCACGTGGTGGACGTACCGCGGCTGCTCGCCTTCTACCGGTCCGACGACGCACTGCCGCACCCCGTCCTGGAGGAGGCGAGGGACGCACTCTCCGCCCACTACGCCGCCGAGCTCGGCGAACCGTTTACGACGGCCGGTCTCTGTTACTACAGGGACGGCCGGGACAGCGTGGCGTGGCACGGCGACCGGATCGGCCGCGGCAGTCGCGAGGACACCATGGTCGCCATCCTGTCCGTGGGGGCGCCGCGCGACCTGCTGCTGCGCCCTCGTGGGGGCGGCGGCACCGTGCGGCGGCCGCTCGGGCACGGGGATCTGATCGTGATGGGCGGATCGTGCCAGCGGACCTGGGAACATGCGATCCCCAAGAGCACACGGGCGGCGGGACCGCGGATCAGCATCCAGTTCCGGCCGCAGGGCGTGCGCTGACGGCCGGCACGCGCGCTCCGTTCGACGCGTGAGCGGTGTTCGTGCCAGGTGCCAGGTGTGGAGCGCTTGTAGCGCTTGCGGAGCGGGCTACGCAGGGCCGCCCCGCAACACAACCCATGTGAGGGCTCAGATGTCTCCTTGTGCACATGGAATTCAGGAGTCCGCCACATTGGCGGCTCCCATCACAAGGGGGACCTTCAGATGCGCACACAGATGCGCACAATGCGCCAGACACGCCGGTTGCGCCCGACGAGCGGTGCGGTGCGCATGCTGTCCGCGGTGGCCTGTTCGGGACTGCTGACCGTCGGACTCGTGTCGGCGGACGCGGGGGTGGCGACCGCGGCGCCGTCGGGGCCGCGCGGCGACTTCAACGGCGACGGATACGGCGATGTGGTGGCCGCCTCGGACGGCGGCGCCGGGCGGATCACGGTGCTGTACGGGGAGGCGGGCGGCCTCGGCGGCAAGCGGACCGTCATCGACCAGGAGTCGCCCGGGGTACCGGGGCACAACGAGGACGGGGACGGCTTCGGCCGGGCGCTGACCGCGGCGGACTTCGACGGCGACGGATACGGCGACCTCGCGGTGGGCATCCCGCACGAGGTAACGGGAACGACCCCGTGGGCGGCCGGCTCGGTGACGATCCTGTGGGGCGGGCCCTCCGGGCTCTCCGGCGGCACCTCGCTGCCGACCGGCGCGCCGGACCCCGAGGGCCCGTACAGCGCGGTCGGGGCGACGCTCGCCGCGGCGGACTTCACCGGCGACGGACACCCGGATCTGGCCGTCGGCCACGAGGGCGGGGTGCGGTTGCTCAAGGGCCCGTTCACCCGCGCCGGGGCGAACGGCGGCGTGACGGTCCACCGGCTCCCCCAGGGGAACGAGTGGATCGACACCGTCCGGGCCGCCGATGTGAACGGCGACGGCCGTGCCGACCTGCTCGCCGAGGCCAACCCGCAGCCCGAGGACGGCTCCGACACCTCCACCGGCATCTGGTGGTTCGCCGGGGCACCGAGCGGCCTCGCCGAGGGAGTGATGGTCGACGGCCTGCCCGAGAGCGCGCACTTCGCCGGGGGCAAGGCGTTCGCCGCGGGTGACCTCGACGGCGACGGGCGAGCCGAACTGGCTGTCGGCAGCGGCGGGGGAGTGACGGTCGTGTACGGCGCGGCCGCCGGCCCCGGCACCGGGCGGCCGACCGTCGGCCTGGACCAGAACACCGAAGGTGTGCCGGGGACGTCCGAACCCGAGGACGCGTTCGGCGGGGCGCTGGCCATCGGCGATGTGGACGGTGACCACTTCGGCGATCTCACGGTCGGTGCCCCGGGCGAAACGCTCGGCTCCGGGCAGACGGCCGTCAAGTCGGCCGGCGCGGTGACCGTACTGCGTGGTTCGCGGGACGGTGTCACGGCGGCAGGCGCGCAGATGTTCACCCAGGACAGCGCGGGCGTACCGGGTGGCGCCGAGAGCGGCGACCGCTTCGGTGCGGCACTCCTGCTCAGTGACACCGACAAGGACGGCCGGGCGGACCTCGCGGTGGCCGCCGACGGCGAGAACGGTACGGGCATGGTCTGGCGGCTGCCGGGCAGCGCGAACGGCCTGACCGGCACCGGCTCGGAGTACTTCGGCGCCCCGACGGCCGCCCTGCGCTTCGGACGGCCGCTGGAAGGCTGACAGACGCGGCGGCCGGGGGGCGCCGACGGCGGCGGACCGGGCGCCCGGCTGGCCGTCCGTCTGGCCGCCCGTCCGCCCGTCCGCCGTCAAGAGCTGAGCGAAGTCGGTCCGCCGACGATCAACGGCTTCCCTTTCACGACAACTTCACCATCGCATTGGCCAAAAGCCGACAGGCACACAACGCCCTCGCGCGCCCGCCCGTCCTACCGCACGCATCTGAACTCACTTCTTCTTTTGGGGATAAATCATGCGAAGGTTGGGAACAGCGGCCGCGGTGATCGTGCTCGCGGGCGCCGGGCTGGCGAGTACGGCCGGCGTGGCCACCGCCGCGACCGGCCCGGCGGGCAAGGCCCGCCCGGCCGCGGCCTGCTCGACCGTCTGGGGCAGCGCCGACAAGTCCGCCACGGACCCGGGAGGCAAGCCGCTGAAGAACATCAAGACCAGCCAGAGCGCGTGTTACGACCGCATGGTCTTCGATGTCAGCGGTGCGACCGGCAAGTTCGGCTACCACGTCGGCTATGTCGACGCGTTCCACCAGGACGGCTCCGGCGACCGGATACAGGTCAACGGCGGCGCGATCCTGCAGGTCTACGTGTCCGCGCCCAGCTACGACCCGGCGACCGGTAAGCCGTCCTATGCGGGGAAGGCCGGGAAGGCGCTGCCGGGCGTGAACATCGCCGGATACAAGACGTTCAAGGACACCAAGTTCGGGGCGAGTTTCGAAGGACAGACCCAGGTGGCCCTGGGCGTCCGGGCCAAGCTGCCGTTCCGGGTCATCCAGTCCGGTCATGAGCTGATCGTGGACGTCGCGCACACCTGGTGACACGGCGGACAAGGCCAAGTGCCGCCCCGTCCGCGTCCCTTGGGTGCGGACGGGGCGGCACAAGGCCCCGCCACCTGCCGAGGGTGCACCCCGGCCACGCACCCGTGAATATGGTCATCGCCGCATCGGGGCAGTGAGCAGCCCCTTGAGGTCGGCGTCCGTGGCCGGTCCGAGTGTCGACAGGATGTGCCGGGCGGCGGTCAGTTCGGCGCGGGAGCCTTTCATGGTCACCGTGTGGACCAGCCCGTTGCGCCGCAGCCGCAACTCCTGCCGCTCGTAGCCGCCTTCGTAGGCCACCAGCTGGCGCCCCTCCCCGTCGTCCGTACAGTGAATCGTCTCGCCGAAGGGGACGGGGCAGCCGCGGGCATCGGCGCGCCGGGTGTCGTGGCCGACGCGTGCCACATCGAGGTGGAGCGTTGCCGAGCCGGTCCGCTCGTAGTCGGCGCCGAAGCCGTCCCCGCTGGCTCCCAGGGCTCTGAGGGTGTAGCCGGAAGGCGGGTCGCCGACGCGCAGCAGGGCGCGGTCCACGCCGTTGGCGGTGAGCCATTCATCAACGGTGGGTGGCTGCGCGGCGTCCCAGGCGGCGTACGCCGCCCCGGCGGCGAAGACGGCCGCGGCCCCAAGAGCGGCCAGCCGGGCCCGGGCGCCCGGCAGGAAGAACGCGGCGGCCACCGCGTAGCAGACCCCGCCGGACGGGTAGAGCAGGACGCTGCTCTTCAGGCCGTCGGCCTGATGAAGCACCAGGACGGCCCCGAGCATGCCGGCCGTACCCAGCGCGTACACACCCGCCGCCCACACCCACAACCCACGCGCCCGACGGGTGAGCGGCACGACCGGCCGAGCGGTAGCTCCCACCCCCGCGAACAGCGCCACCGACAGCGGCACTGCCATGAAGAGCACCGCTGCCGTCGCCGGCTCCCCGCCGGCGAACAGCGCGATCAGAGCTGCCTGGAACTGGACCGCGGTGAGAACACAGCCGACGCACCAGATCGCTGCCAGGTGGGCGACCACAGGGCCCACTTCATTCCTTGGGATCATGTCTCCTGATCACGTGAGGGCGCCGGCCGCGGTTCCCGCACCCGGTCGGCTGAGCCCAGTTCTGCTGAGCCCAGTTCTGCTGAGCCCGGTTCTGCTGAGCCCGGTCCTCGGCGGTCAGCCGCAGTGGCCGTGCCCGTTGGCCCCCACGCCGTCGATCGCGGCGTTCCACTGAATGCACTCGCCCCGAGCGGTGAGGTACACCGGGCCGGCGTACGTCCTGTAGTTGCCGGAGTCCACCACCCCGGGGGCCCCACGACCGGCATCGATGTTGAGCGAGACGGCCATCCGCACCGGAGCCCCGGGAGTGTTGCGGATCGTCACGGCGCAGTTCTTGCCCGTGGACGCGTTCCATGTGACGTAGACCGTGCCGACATCGCCGACCGGAGTGGAGTCGATGACCGCGTAACCGGCACCACAGGCGCCGTTGTAGCCCGCGTTCGCCGCGGCGGAGGGTGCGAGAGCCGTGGTCGCCCGAGGTGCGATGGTCGTAGTCGGCAGGGGTGCGGCAGATGCGGGTGCGGCGAACGCGGCCACACCGCCGACGGTAACGGTGGCCAGCGCGGCGGCCGTGGCCACGCGACGAGCGAGCTTCATGACGTTCCCCCATGGTGGATGCTCAACCGGTACTTGCTGCATACATACGCGTGGTCAGACAAGCCAGGCTGGGGGTTGGTTGTGCTCCATTTGTCACGGTTCTATGACCGCATACGAGGACCCTGAGGCGGGGGCCCTTCAGATCCCGGCCTGCCGCCGGGTGGCGCTCAGCGTGCCGAGCAGAGCGAGCGCGTGTGCGCTGGTGCTGCCCGGTTCGGCCTGGTAGACCACGAGTTGCTGGCCAGGCGCACCACGTACATCGAAGCTCTGATACGTCAGCGACAGCGCACCGACCTCTGGATGCACCAGTTCCTTGGCGTCCTGGGTCTTCCCGCACACGCTATGAGAGCGCCAGAGTTCATCGAAACCCGTGCCGGCCGCGCTCAATTCCCGTACGAGCGCCAGCAGTCGAGGGTCCCGCGGCTCAAAGCCTGCCGCCTGTCGCAGACTGGCTACGGTGGCCCGCGCCGCCCGGTCCCACTGCGCGTGGAACCGCCGGGCCGCCGGGTCGAGGAACGTCATCCGCGCAAGGTTGTCGGCCTCCTCGAAGGGCGAGAACAGCGCGTCGGCCAGGGCGTTTCCCGCCAGGATGTCCAGAGTCCGGCTGAGGACAAAGGCCGGTGTGTGCGGCCACCCGTCCATCAGCTGCCGCAGCGTGGCCCCGACGGATTCACGGCTGTGCGCCGTGGCCCGGTCCGGATCCGAGCCGGCCAGGCGGTGCAGATGCTCGCGCGCATCATCGTCGAGCAGGAGGGCCCGGCTCAGGGCGTCGAGCACCTGGCGTGAGGGGTGGCGTTCACGGCCCTGCTCAAGGCGCGTGTAGTAGTCGGCGTTCATACCGGCCAGGACCGCGACTTCCTCGCGCCGCAGTCCGGCGACTCTGCGCTGCCCGTAGGTGACCATACCGACGTCCTCGGGCCGGACCTGTGCGCGGCGGGCCCGCAGGAAGGCACCGAGCTCGTTGCTCGTCATGCCTTGAGGGTAGGCGCCGGGGATCCGCTCAGGGTGGGTGCGTGACACCCAGGCAGGAGCCGTCCTGGTGGCGTAGCGAGGGCCCGACGCAGTCTCTTCGTCGACAGCACGGCCCCCTGGAGGACGCAACATGAACGTGAACACGAACGAGCACGAGCACATGAAGACGAACGAGCACGAGCACGGGAACGGGAAGGGGAACACGAACGGCGCCGGCGAGCGCAAGGTCGTCCTGATCACCGGCGCGAGCAGCGGGATCGGCGCGGCCACCGCACGCCGTCTGGCCGCCGACGGGCACCACGTCTTTCTCGGCGCACGGCGCGAGGACCGGCTCGAGGCATTGACCGATCAGCTCATCGCCACCGGTCATTCGGCGGCGTACCGGCGCTTGGACGTCACGGACCCGGCCGATGTGCGGTCCTTCGTGGACCGCGCGCGTGTCACCTACGGGCGGGTGGACGTGTTCGTCAACAACGCCGGCGTGATGCCCTTGTCGCCGCTGGAGGCGTTGAGGACCGATGAATGGGACCGGATGCTCGACGTGAACGTACGCGGCGTGCTGCACGGCATCGCCGCCGCGCTGCCCGTCATGCGGGCACAGGGCAGCGGCCATTTCGTCAATATCGCCTCAGTCGGCGCCTACGAGGTGTCTCCTACCGCCGCGGTCTACTGCGCCACCAAATTCGCCGTACGCGCACTCTCCGAAGGGCTCCGTCAGGAGTCCGCCGGCGATATCCGCGTCACCGTCGTCTCTCCGGGCGTCACCGAGTCCGAACTCGCCGACAGCATCGGCGACCCCGAGGCCCGGCGAGCCATGCAGACCTACCGATCCGTGGCCGTCCCGGCCTCCGCGATCGCGAGCGCCATCGCCTTCGCCGTCGATCAGCCCGCCGGCGTCGACGTCAATGAAGTGGTCGTCCGTCCGTCCGCGAGCGCGCAGTGAGGAGGGGGACGTGACCGATGGCACCGGCTACGAAAGCCTCGCGGTACGCCTCCAGGTGCTGGAGGACAAGGAGGCACTCCGGGCTCTCATGATCAACGGTTGGCGGGCACTGGACCGCAAGGACTGGCTGACCTGGATCGACTGCTGGTCACCGGACGCGGTCCTGGCCTTCGAACCCTGGGGTGAACCCCACGGGAAGGACGCCCTCCGCACCAAGGTCGTCGAAGCAGAGTCCTCCTACGCCGCCATGGCGTCTGGTGCACTACGTTCGCTGCGCTCACTCCGTCTCGGCTCTTTCGATCCTTCTTCGGAAGCCGAGCGCGATCGCAAGGCGGAGGGTCGCCCCCCATGCTGGGCGTATCGGGGCGAGCCCGACAGCGCAGCACGGGGGTGCCCCCGCGCCCTTAAGGCGTGGGGGAGCGCGTGCCGGGGGCACCTCCCAGCGTTAGCTGGGGGAGCGTCGCGGGGCAGGCGGGACTTTGAAGACAGGCCCTAGTCCCGCTGCGCGGGCCCGAGGGCGGGTGGCCTCTGCTGGTCCCCGGAGGGGCCGACATCGCCGTTCTCCCACTCGGGGTCGTAGGCGCAGGGCACGGTGGCGCCGCCGGTGAAGTACTCCCGGTCCGGGAACCAGGTGAAGGACATCCGCTCGGCCCCGTCGTCCCGCTGGACGAACAGGTCCCAGTCCTTGCCCTTCGCGCCCTCACGGTAGGACGTGACCTCCCAGCCGTTGTCCTTGAGGTGCTGGTGCAGTCGGCGCAGGCCGGAGACGGCCCGGCTCGCGGGCACGTGGTCCAGCGCCCAGCTGTGGCTCATCCGGTAGGCGCCGTCGACGGTCTTGTCCTCCAGCCCCAGCAGGCCCCCGTCGTAGCAGAAGCCGGAGCTGAACGTGTTCTCCGTGCTGACGCCGAGGTCCTCGACTCCTGGTTCTACGGTGCGCTTGAACCCCACGACGTCGTACGCCTCCTGGGAACGCTGGAAGGCGCGGCTCGCCATGTCCTCGGGCGCGACGCGGGAAAAGTCCGTCGACCCCCATGAGCCCCATGCGAGCGGGACGACCAGAAAGAGCACGACGACGAGCGCGGCGCAGCCGCATCCGAAGGCCCCGAGGACGGAAGAGGGGGACCTGGACTCGGTCGGGGCGGGGGAGGTGCTGGTTGGTTCGGTCTCCTCGGGCATACGGGGACGGTATGTCAGCGGGGGAGCGCGGCGGATGGGCGCGGTTACCCGGCAAGGAGTGAGTACGCGTACTCACTCCAGGGCGTGTTTGAGATGTGGTCACAGCGCCCGGCGTATCAAGGCGAGTTGGACGGTGGCGGCGTCGTAGCGGACGGCGGGTTTCTCGTAACGTGTCGCGATGCCCCGGGTCTGTTTCAGCAGGCTGATCCGGCACTCGACTCTGTGCCTGCGTTGGTGCATTTCCCTGTTGAAACCGGGTGGACGAGCTCCGGTCGAACCACGGCGGAGGCGGTGTCCGGCCTGGTCACGCTTCTCCGGGATGGTGTGCGGGATCTGCCGCCGACGCAGAGCTTCGCGGCGCCCGGGTCGTCGGTCGGTCACCTCCTCGCTCATCGATGATCCGTCGCCGGGCAAGTGGTTCCAGCGGATCTGCTGTTCGTCTGTTCGTCGAAGAGTACGTACGCGCTTCCCTGGTCGGGCTGTTCGCGGGAGAATGTCCTCACGCGTCGTCGGCATGGCCCGCGTTCGCGCGGTGCGGGTGGCCGAGGGGGAGTGGCGTCGCGTGCTGACGGAGACAGTGTTCCGGAGCGAGGATGTACCGGCAGCCGACCGGTTCGAGTGCTGGCGTGACCTGCTGCGTCAGCTGCACGCGCCGCTGGACCTGGACAGTGAGCACCGCTCGGATTTCCGGGCCGAGCAGCGTGTCCTGGAACTGGGCGAGGTGTCCGTGTGGCCGACGCGGTTCCAGCCGGTGCGCTTCCTGCGGACCCCGAAGCTGATCCGGCAGTCCGACCCCGAGGGCGTCCACCTCTCCCTGCCCCTGGACGGAGTGCTGCGGGTCACACGTGGTGACCGGGAGACCGCCTATGGGCCGGACAGCCTGTGCCTCGTGGACACCTCGCGCCCCTTGGACCTGCGCGCGGGTGACGGCTCCAGCCCCCGCCCGCACCTCGGGGTGGGCCTCGAAGTTCCCAAGGCACTGCTCCCCTTGACGTGGGACAGGATCGACCGGCTGACTGCCTGCCGGCTGTCGGCCCGCGAGGGGTTCGGCGGCTTGCTGGCGCAGCTCCTGCACCAGCTCGCCGAGGGTACCGCCGCCTACCGGCCGGACGACGGGCCCCGGCTCGGCACGATCGTCGTGGACCTGCTCTCGTCGCTCTTCGCGCACGCTGTCGACGCCGAAGCCTCCCTGACTCCGGAGACCCGGCGCCGGGCCCTGCTGCTGCGTATCCGGGCCTTCGCTCTGGCGCACCTGGGCGACGCCGGCCTCACCCCTTCCGTGCTCGCCGCCGCCCACCACATCTCCATCGGTCACCTGCACCGCCTCTTCCAGGATGAACCCCGCACACCCGCCGCCTGGATCCGGCACCAGCGTCTTGAACACGCCCGCCGCGACCTCGCCGACCCGGCCCAGCACGCCACGCCCGTCCATGCCATCGCGGCCCGCTGGGGCTTTCCCCGCGCCGCCGACTTCACCCGTGCCTTCCGCGCCGCCTACGGCAGCCCTCCCAGGGACTACCGCCACGCATCCAGCTGTGGTGGCAGCGTCGGTCGCACCAGGCCGTGATCAGTGGGCAAGAACTGCACGGGCGGCGGCGACTTGACGCTGTTTCGACTCGGCCAGCTTCTTGAAGTAGCCGGAGTGTTCCCGTATCGCCGCGAGCTGGAGGCCGGCCTCCGCCTCGAACCACACCTTCACCAGGGCAGTGCGCTGCTTGCAGCGGACATCCGCCACCGCTACGGCAATCTCCTTCTTGGAAGGGCGATCGCTGTCCTTGCTCCACCACCGGTCATCGTTCACGGCCTGACGTGGGGTCGCGTAGCCAAAACCCTTGCGCTGCATGCATTCACCCCACCTTCGCAATGCCTGGGCCACGTCCGGAACCTTCTGTGAATTGGCCATGGCCTGGTCGCCGAGGGTATTGAGCATCTTCGTGCCGACCTCCGCTTCGGCGTCCTTCGCAAGTTTCCTGGAAGCCTTGATGGCGCACCCTGTGCCAGGGGAGTTGGCAGCCCGGGCTTCCTCGGACGACAGTCCCCTGTCCCTGGCCCTTCCCTTCCTGCTGATACCGGTAGGGTCCAAGAGCTCGTCGTTTGTGTGGTAGCCAAACCGTTCGGCCACCGGAATTTCGATGATGCCGTAACGGCGACGGTTCCTCGCCTCGTCCACCTCGGCCGGCCGATTGATGAGCTCCCAGTCGAAACCGCTCTTACGCATGCACTTGCGGGTGAGCATGTCCCGGGCGTTGGAGACGGTGTAGTAGTCGCTGAGGGAGAGCTCGTAACCGTCAAAAGGAAGAACGATCTCCCGCGCTTGGCGAGAGGGGGGAGGAGCGCCCGGGGCGCTGCTCCCCTGGTTCGTGGTCGAAGCGGAACATCCCGCGACGAGCAACAAGAGCAGGATCCGGAGTGAACGGTGGCCTGACACGTGCGAGGTCCCTCCTTGTCTGACGGTGCGGGGGCACCGGTAGCGCTACCGGTACCCCCGCGAGGTCGGCTGTGCTCAGAGGAACTTGAGCGACTGGGCCTGGTTGTCGAAACCGTTGTTCGTCAGGTCCCCGTCGCTCGAATTGGCCTTGGCGAAATACGTCCTACCGGTGTACCCCCTGTCCGAGTACAGGACGATGTCGTGCGAGGTCTGATTGTTCATCGAGCTGGCACCATCGCTGCACGCGCCGCTGTTGTTCGTCCAGTAGTTGTCGTCGAGGCTGTCGTCACTGTCGGTGAAGGTGCACCAACCACCTTTGTAGTCGTCGTCGTGGTAGATCGTGAATTCCTCGGACTGGACCTTGGTCGTACTGGAGTCAGCCGCGAGAGCGGACGGAGCGACGATCGCCAAAGTGGCGCTTGCTACGGCCGCGATACTGAGCGCGGAAAAGATACTGCGCTTCACGCAATTCCCCCTCGTGTGAAGGGACGCCGGTCTCCGAACGCCCCTCTGGCACCTGACTGCCAGGCACCTTCCTTCAGAATGCCGGGACGCCTCGCGGGCGTCGTTAGCAGAAAGTCATCAGTTCCTTAGCAATGCGTGCATGCGACGAAGCACGCACCAGCCATGACACACAACGCGGCCATAGCCCAGAGAACTACCCACCCGCATCACAAAGACCGTTGCAGTACTGGGGCCGGTCGACGCCATCCTGGGGGCGGCCTACGCTGAAACGGCGTGCTGGGGCCTCGCCGGCCTCGCGCCGAGCAGTCGCAGCACGCCCCGGGCCGTACAGCCGCGTTCGGGGCCCGGCAGCCGGCGCTCCCGCAGTCGGTCCGGGTGCCGGCCCCTCGCACAGCCGATTCGCCGACCGGCTCCCCACAGCCGATTCACCGACCGGCCCCTCCCACGACCGATCCTCCGAATCCTCCGTAGCGACGAGGTGATCCTCATGTCCACCATGCACGCTGTCCGAGCGCACACCCGCGGTGGTCCCGAGCAACTGGTCTACGAGGAGTCCTCGTGTCCCGAGCCCGGTCGCGGGGAGGCCCTCGTAGCCGTCCGCGCCGCCTCCATCACCGCCGGCGAACTCACCTGGCCCGCCACCTGGACCGACAGCCTCGACGGGAGCGGCCGCGACCGGACCCCGACCATCCCCTCCCATGAGATGTCGGGGGTCGTGGCCGGACTCGGACCAGGGGTGACCACACCTGTGGTCGGCGACGCCGTGTACGGGCTCATCCCGTTCGTCCACGACGGGGCCGCCGCCGAGTACGTCAGCGTGCCGGCGGACATCCTGGCCGCCAAGCCGAAGACCCTGGACCACACCGAGGCCGCAGCCGTACCGCTGGCGGCGCTCACCGTCTGGCAGGCGCTGGTCGACCACGCCGCGCTGGAACCCGGGCAGCAGGTGCTGGTCCAGGGGGGTGCCGGAGGGGTCGGCTCGTTCGCCGTCCAGATCGCCGCCGCCCTGGGCGCACGGGTCACCGCGACCGCGAGCACCCGCGACCTCGACTTCGTCGCCCACCTGGGCGCCGACGAGGTCATCGACTACACGACCCAGCGCTTCGAGGACCACGTGAGAGATGCCGATGTGGTCATCGACCTGGTGGGCGGCGAGACCCAGACGCGCTCCTGGAACGTGTTGCGGCCGGGCGGCGTCCTGGTGGGCATCGCCGCCCCGCCGGACCCGGAACAGGCCGCCGCGCGGGGAGCCCGCGGAGTCTTCTTCATCGTGGAGCCCCACCGCGACCAACTGGAAAAGATCACCGAGCTGATCGACGGGGGGAAGCTGCGGCCGATGGTCGACCGGGTGGTCCCGCTGCCCCGTACCCGTGCGGCATACGAGACCCTGGAGAAGGAGCACCCGCGCGGGAAGGTGGTCATCGACATCGCACCGTAGCGAGTCCCGGAGTCCCGGAGTCCCGGTGTCCCGGAGTCCCTGAGCTCTCGCCGAGATCGCATCAGCTTGCCCCGGCGCGTACGGCCACAGGGTTCAGATACGACCACCAGGGGACGGGCGGTGGCCCAGCTCCTGTACAGACAGCTCACACGGACTTCGGAACGCGCCACCCTGCGCCACGCCGCGTGTCACGAACGTCTGCTGGACAAAGATCTCTGTCCGACCGGAGGCATCGACAAGGTCCCCGCGCTCGTCTTCGCCGGCGAGCACGATTGCGCCAGCTCGCCGGACGACAACCGGGCGGTCGCGGCGACCATCGCCGGTTCGGCCTTCCTGCTCATGCGAAACGCCGCCCACATGGCTCACCTTGAACGAGAGCCCGAGTACGCAGACCTCGTCACGCGCCTTCTGCACGACGTCCCCTGCCGGACATTCCCTATTGCACGCCCCGCAGTTGCCCGTAAAGGGTAGGCGCGAACTTCTCCCCACCACTCCGAGGAGGACCCCCATGCCCGATCGGCACACCGCCGACTTCTGGTTCGACCCTTCCTGCCCCTACACCTGGCTCACCTCCCGATGGCTGGTCGAGGCGACGAAAGTGCGTCCCGTGGAGGTGAATTGGCGGGTCATGAGCTTGTCCGTGCTCAACGAGGACCGCGATGACGATCCTGAGGGCGACGTGGACGGCTACCTGTGGAGACCGGTGCGCGTCTGCACGGCGGTTGCGGAGGCGTACGGGCAGGCCGCGCTGGGCCGGCTGTTCACGGCGCTGGGGAAGCGACTCCATGAGCGCGGGGAGTGGGACGCCGTCGAGTCCGCGCTTGACGATGCCGGTCTGCCGGCAGAGCTGGCGCGGGTGGCCGATTCCACGGAGTACGACGCGGCCGTACGCGCCTCACACGAGGAGGCCATGCGCCTGGTCGGGCCGGAAGTGGGCAGCCCGGTCATCGCCGTTGGGGGTGCGGACAGCGAGCGGGTCGCGTTCTTCGGGCCGGTCGTCGCACCCGTACCCCGCGGTGAGCAGGCCGGCCGCTTGTGGGACGGCGCGTTGGCGCTGGCCTCCGTCCCCGGCTTCTACGAGCTGAAGCGGTCCCGTCCCCAGCAACCGCCCACCGACGACAACACCGGAGGGCCCCGGCCCGAGGGCCCGACCACGTAAGGAACGGCTGACAGGACAGGACAGGACAGGACGGGACGGGACGGGACAGGGCATGGGCAAGGGCTGTCTGCGCTTCCGCAAGCCCGGCGGCATCGACTTCGGCCTCGTACGGGATCTGCTGAGGGCTGCCGCGGCCGGTCCGGGGACCATCTGCTGAGGGACGCGGGCGCCTCGGCGCAGGGGTGGGGGGCGGCACTTACGGATCAAGGCCGTGGAAAGACCCGGGGATAGCGTTTCCGTGTGGATCAGGAGCCGGGATCAGACGACGGGGAGTTCAGGCCGTCCGCGCGGGCGGTCCGGGCGCTGCGGGCGGTGTCCGCGGTGCTGGTGCTCGGGGTGGCCGGGCCGTCGGTCCTGGTCGTCGGCACCGAGGTGGACTCGGGAGCCGGCCGCCTGACGGCGGCACTGGTGCTCGTCGTGGCGCAGGCCGTGGCCCTGTGGTGGGTCATCCGCCGCCCGGCCACCGTACTGGCGGCGACCGTGGTCATGGGCATCGCGATGTGGTCGCTGTTCCCGGCGGTGAGTCTGACCGGGGCGTTGCTGGCGGCGCAGTTCGCTTTGTGCGTGCTGTCGACCGTGCGCCCGGCGCGGGTGTCGCAATGGTGGCTGCTGGGGGTGCTCGCGCTCGCGCCGCTCGCCCTGGTGGGCGGCGGCACGTTGAGTGTGCCGGCGTATGTGCTGGCGGTGACGCTCGCCTGGACCGCCGGCCAGTGGCGCCGGGCCCAGCACGACCGGCTGGTCGCCGAGACCCGTCGCGCGGTGGCGGAGGAGCGCGCCCGTATTGCCCGTGAGGTACACGATGTGGTCGCCCACACGGTGTCGGTGATGGTGATCCAGGCGGGCCGTAATGAGACGACCTGTTAGAGGTCATCTCGTTTGGGCTGCTGGGTAGCCTGCCGTCGTGAGCATCGGAATGAACGCTGAAGGCTGGTTAGCAGACACTCGGACGTCTTACGACACTGTCGCCACTAGCTATGCGGACCAGGTTCGCAACCTCCTGGCAGAAACGCCCGAAGAGCGCGCGGTCATGGCGCTGTTCGCCGACCTGGTGCACACCAGCGGCGGTGGGCCGGTTGCGGACGTGGGATGCGGGCCGGGGAGGGTCACGGCCCACTTGCGTGAACTGGGCATGGACGCGTTCGGGATCGACCTGTCGCCCGGGATGATCGAGGTAGCTCGGCGTGATCACCCCGGCCTGCGGTTCGAGGTCGGTTCCATGACGGACCTCGACGTCGCCGATGCCTCGATGGCCGGCCTGGTCGCCTGGTGCTCGCTCATCCACGTCCCCGACGACGAGATCGGCTCGGTCTTCACGCACTTCCAGCGAGTGCTGCGGCCCGGTGGCTCGCTGCTACTCAGCTTCCACGTCGGTGATGAGTCGCGGCTGAAGACGCAGGGCTACGGCGGCCACCCGATGAAGCTCTACGTCCATCGTCGCCAGCTCGGCCAAATGACCGCCTGGCTCAACGATGCCGGCTTCATGGTCGAGGCGCACAGGACCCTCAGCTCAGCCGAGAGCACGCTCGGGGGAATCCTTCTCGCGCGCAGCCGGCCTGCTATCCGGTAGGGGCCGTCATCTGGTGAGTCGGCGGAGGCAGATCAGAGTGCAGGTGATGCTGGCGAAGGAAAAATGGTCGGCCTTGCGTTCGTAGCGGCGGTGGAGTCGGCGGCAGCCGGCGAGCCAGGCCATAGGCCGTTCAACGACCCATCGGTGGCGTCCCAGGTGGGTCGGGGACTCGATTTCCCGTCGTGCCAGGCGGTGGGTGATGCCTCGGTGGCGGAGCCATCGCCGCAGGTGGCGGTAGTTGTATCCCTTGTCCCATGGAGCTTGCCGGGATTGCGTCGCCGTGGCCGGCGCCGCGAGCGGATAGGCGGTATCCCTCGCACGAGCGGCTCCAGAGCTTGGCTGTCGTGCAAGTTCGCGGCTGAGATGCCGACTGACAGGGGCAGACCGGTTCGCTTGGTGATCAAGTGGATCTTCGAGCCGTACTTGCCCCGGTCCACAGGATTCGGACCTGTCAGATCCCCCTTTTCAAGGCCCGCATGGTCACCGAGTCGATCGCGCACCGCGATCAGTCCAACTCGCCTCGGGCGCCAAGCTTGTCGAGAACTAGGCGCTGGAGCTTCGCCCAAACCCTGGCCTTGCTCCACTCGGTAAACCGGCGGTGAGCCGTCGCCCTCGACGGCCCGAAGGACGCGGACGACAACTGTTGCCAGGTACAGCCGGACGTGGCCACGAACAGGATCACTGCCAGCACCTCCCGGTCGCCGTGCCGGCGCCGACCGCCACCTTGAGGTCGTGTCGGCGCCTCCAGAACCACCCGCTGGAACAACTCCCACAACTCATCGAGCACCAGCCGCTCAACGATCCCCACCACGACCGACAAGCTACTGGCCCAGCCAAACGAGATGGCTTCTTAGTGCAGACTCATGCCATTACTGCCGATGATCACGTCGTAGGAGCCTTGCAGGCCGCCGTCGCCGACGTAGCACCGGTATCCGCTGGGCTTGTCGACCGGAACCAAGCGGACTGCGGGGATGTCATCGCACCGCAGCGAGTCTCGCGTCTTTCCCCCGAGAGCGCCGTACTGCTTCCAGGCCACGGCCTGCACACCTTCGCGAGTGACGACTCCGCCCTTGGTCGGCGTGGCTGTGTACTGAATCAAGATGAAGCCGCCCTTTGTCTCCACGCGGAAGGGCACTTCGATTCCCATGTACTTGACGGTGCACGTGAACTTCTGCGGCTTGTCGCCGACCGCGTCGATGTCGCAGGAACTGCTTGTCGGCTTCGGGACCATGCCGCCCATGCGGAGCACTCTGGTTTCCAGGTCGTACTTGATCTTGTCCAACACGGGTGCCTTGTCGCCGGGCGCGGGATGCTGGGGCGAGACCCTCTCGAGTGGTGACGCCGTCGGGCTCGACACTGGTGTGCCCTTGGTCAGCTGCGGGTCCGGCCCGCAGGCGCTGGCCGCCGACACCGCCAGAGCCACTATCGCTGCCACGCGTATCCACTTCTTGGAACTCACTGCTGTTTCCCCGTTTCACGCCAACTATGGAACGGTTGATCATAGGTTTCCGTCCTGAGTCCGGTCGAACGGGTGTGACTGAGCGCCTTGGAGCCTGGGAACGTCCTCCCGATCGACTGTGCCGGTGAGCTGTGTCTGCCCAACGGAGCGACTGCGTTCCGTCCCATCCCAAAAAGAGACGCACCCGTGCAAAACCCCGAGCCGTCCGGCCGCAGAACGGCGCCGATTCCGGAGTGGTCTCGTTGATCAAGACATGAACCTGCACCCCCGTTGGCCGTCGGGCCGGCGTCCGACGGCCGGCGTCCCGGTGACGGATCGGCCCGTCCGTCGAGATCGAGAGAGTCGCGAAGTGATTGAGGTCAGCCGGGCAGTCGGGCGTCGTTCTCCTCGTCACTGGGCGCCCCACTGCCTGTGGTAGCACTGTTCACATGGACGACAAGCCCGTCGAACGCGCCGGTTACCACCATGGCTCCCTCCCGGACGCCCTCACCGCGGCCGCGCTAGAGCTCCTTGACGAGCGTGGCCTGGAGCAGGTGACCGTGCGCGAAGTCGCACGCCGCACCGGAGTGTCGCCGGGGGCGCCGTTCCGGCACTTCGCCGACCGGCAGGCGTTGCTGACGGCGGTCGTCGGGCGCATTCTGGCCGACTTCGAGCAGTGGCAGCTCGCCGCGGTCGCGGAAGATGAGGGACCGGCGATGCGCGCCTTCGGTCTCGGTTTCGTGCGGTACGCGATCCGTCACCCGCACCGCTTCGAGCTGATCAGATCCAAGGTGTTCGGCTCCCGTCAGCCGACTGAGCTGCGCCAGCGCCTCTCAGGTATCGAACAGGCCCTGACCGGCATCATCGTCGCGGGGCAGCAGGCAGGGGAGTTGCGCGCAGGTGACCCCGCAGTGGTGGGCCTCGCCGGTCAGGCGCTGGTCTACGGCCTGTCCCAGATGATTGTCGATGGGTATCTGCCGCCGGAGCAGGCGGAACAGTTGGCCGAACAGGTCCTGGACACCTGCGGCCTGGGCATCGTCAACTCCGCCGACTTTCAGGGGCCTTGACCCTCACCCTCTCCGCTGATGTAATCAGTGATTACATCAGCGGAGAGGACCCCGATGCGTATACCGCGATTCCCGGACCCCGCGGCCACCGGCACGGTGACCATCCGGGTGACCCCGGCCGAGGCGTACCGGATCATCAGTGACCCTCCCGTCATGATCGGCCTCGCCGAGGAGGTCCACCGTGCCCGCTGGCTGGGCGGCGCCAAGGCCGCGGCGGTAGGCGCCCGCTTCCGTGGCTACAACCGCAACGGCCCCCGCCGTTGGGTCACGACCTGCCGCGTCACGGACGCTGACCCCGGCCGGCGCTTTGCGTACGAGGTGGCGGCGCCGCTCAAGATCCCCATATCCCGCTGGCAGTACGACATCGAGCCCACCGCCGAGGGCTGTGCCGTCACCGAGACCAACTGGCTGCGGGTCCCGCTGTGGTTCATCCCGTTCGCCATGCTGATCACCGGCGTCTCCGACCGCATCGGCACCAACGACGCCAACATCAGCACCACACTGCATCGCCTCAAGGCACACCTGGAGACGGCTCCCGCCGAGCGTCCCGATCCGGAAATCCTGACGCCTTAGCGGCTGTTGGCCTTGATGATCGGGTCGATGGGTCTTGGTTCATGTGAACGGCTCGGAGTTGTTGTGCGTGAGGGGCGGAACGATCTCCTACCGAATGGGGGCCAGTACTCCGGTGGTCGCGTAGGTGGGGGTGAGCGCGACCAGCAGACTGCCGCCGCCCATCCCCGGACGTCAGTCGGTCAAGGGCGGCGTTGCGCTGCTAGGCGTCCCCTTCGTCATCGGACTGGGGCTGGTGCCGGTGTGGATGTCGCAGCGCGGCGGGGATGCCAACCCGGCGTGCGACGGCAAGGCGATGAGGGTCGGTGATATCTGCAACATCCGGCACGGCGCCTTGGGCCACCACTACACCTAGCAGGACATGGTGGAGGGACGTGAACATCACAGCGTCGCTCCTCCGGTCGTCCAACTGGTCTGTATCGGCGTTGCGTTGGCGTTATTGATGCTGGTGCTGTGATTGGACAAGGGCAACAAGGTTTGGGATGCGGTACGGGGCGGGAGGAAGGCTCTGTGTCCGCGCTGCGGGACGGGCACGTTGAGGGTGATCGTGGTCCGCAGCAGGGGGCGTCGGCCACATCCTGGCCTGGCATCAAGGCCGCATGCGTGTGTGGGTTCTCGACCTCCTGCTACGACATCACTCCCGTCGTCCGCGGTGCGGGTCCCGGGGGTGGCTTCCAGTACTCCAGAAGGAATGCCAAAGTCCTACCGGAGTGCTGGATTTGGAGCCGGGGGGCGGGACAGGTGACGCAGCGAGGTCAGATAATTGGTGGCCGCTATCGGCTCGTCGACGGTCTGGGGGCCGGGGCATTCGGACGGGTCTGGAGGGCGTACGACCAGAGACTCCACACCGATGTGGCGGTCAAGGAGCTATGGCTGCCTCCGGCGATGCCGGCCGCCGAGCAGGCCGAGCGGCTGCAGCGCGCCCAACGCGAAGCTCTCAACGCCGCGAAGCTGCGCGACCATCCGAACATCGTCACCGTCCACGATGTCGTCATCGAGAACGACGCCCCGTGGATCGTCATGCAGCTCGTCTCCGGAAGCTCGTTGCAAGCGCATCTCAAAGCGCACGGTCCGCTGTCGGTGGATACCGCCGCGAACGCCGCCGTTGCGCTGCTGAAGGCTCTCGCCATGGCACACAAGGCGGGGATCGTGCATCGCGACGTCAAACCGGCGAACGTCATGATGGCGGCGGACGGCGAGGTCCTGCTCACCGATTTCGGGATCGCGGTCAACCAGACCGACCCCGGGCTGACCGACTCCGGGGCGGTCATAGGCTCGGCTGGATACATCTCGCCGGAGCGGGCGCGCGGCGAGAAGGGGCAGGCCCCGGGCGACCTCTTCTCGCTCGGGGCGACGCTGTACGAGGCTGTCGAAGGCGTCTCGCCGTTCCTCCGTGAAACCCCGGCCGGATCGCTTCACGCGGTCGCGTACGACGAGGCCCCGATGCCACGGCGCGCGGGACGGCTCGCGCCACTGATCATGAAACTGCTGGACAAGGACCCGGACGAGCGCCCGACGATCCCCCAGGCGCTCGCCTTGCTCAACTCGCCGGAGCCGGTCACCAGGCCGCAGCCGGTCACCAAGCCCACGCCGGTCACCAAGCCCAAGGCGACCACCAAGCCCAAGGCGACCACCAGGCCCAAGTCGGTCAGCAAGCCCAAGCCGGCCACCACACCCAAGTCCGTCGACCCGTCGGCGACGCCGAAGCGGCCCTCCGTCACGGAACCGGCAACGCCGACGGCGCGGAGCACGCCGGCGAAAGAGGGTGCGGATCAATCCACCGGCTACGGGGGCCTGGTCCTCGTTGCTGCCCTGATAGCCATGTTGCTGTACGGCTACAACCAGCCCTTCGCCGACTGGGTGAGCGAAGGGCTCAACGGCGAGATCTCGACCGCGCAGGTGGGCGACTGCGTCTCGTATGTCTACCCCCAGGGCAACCCGCCGGCCCAGTGGGTCAAGGTTCCGTGCTGGTCGGCAGCCACCAAATACACCGTCCTCGACCGGTTGGTCCCCATCACCATCGCGTCCTCGTCCTCGAGTGACAGCTGCACCACCCGCGACCTGGGGTGGAAGAACACCCCCGGCCGCCAGCAGGTCAACTTCCTCAACGCCAGCAATCGGTCCGCCATCCTGTGCGTCGTGCCGAGGTGAGGAGCCGGCTCGCCAGGGGATACGCCTGCCGGTCCCTGCTGAGGCTGCCGCGCACGTGGCCCCCGGGAACGCCCGACCGGATCCTCCGCATCAGGACATGCCGCGGGAATGCATCCAGGGCGAATCGTCCGACCACTGTCCCGGCCCCCGCGCCTACCGTCCATCACCCCCCACCGACCAAGATGAGGGCATACGGCTGCACGCCCAGGCTCGCCGCCTGCCCGCCTGCCCGCTTGCCGCCACCCGCCGAGCCGCTGTTCGCCACGCGCAGTAGCGCTCCACCTGCCGAACGTCATACTTCCTTCCGGGTTCGGACAGGTGTCCGGCGATGCGGTCGCAGGAGCTATGGTGGCCGCCGCGATTTCTTGAGCGGTGGTACGAGTAAGGGGTTCGACGTGTCCGATCCGGGGGGCCTGCTGGTCGGCCGCTACAGGCTGGCCGAGCGTGTGGGTCGGGGCGGCATGGGAACGGTTTGGCGGGCCGAGGACGTGCTTCTGGGCCGCGATGTCGCGGTCAAGAAGCTGATTGTTCCCCCGCACCTGGACGATGACGAGGTCCGGATCCTGCACGAGCGGATGCGCCGCGAGGCGCGCAGCGCTGCGCGGATCACGCATCCCAACGTGATCGTCGTCCACGATGTCGTCGACGACGAGGGCCTGCCGTGCCTTGTCATGGAGTACGTCCCCTCGATCACTCTGGGTGATGCGATCAAGGAACGCGGTCCGCTCGGGCCCGGCGAAGCCGCACGCATCGGGTGCGCCGTGGCCGCCGCGCTGCGTGCGGCGCACGATGCCGGAGTCCTCCACCGGGACGTCAAGCCCGCCAACGTCCTGCTCGGGCATGACGGCCGGGTCATCCTCACCGACTTCGGGATCGCCCTGGCGGCCGGGACGCCCTCTCTGACCACGACCGGCAAGTGGGTCGGGTCGATGGACTACGTCGCTCCCGAGCGCCTCACGAGCAAGGCAGGCGATCCCGGCCCCGCCTCCGACCTGTGGGCCCTGGGCGCGACCTTGTACCAAGCCGTGGAGGGACGCCCCCCATTCAGGCGGGCCACGCCCTTCGCCACCGCGCACGCCATCGCGTTCGACGAGCTCGAGCCCCCGCGCGGGGCAGGGGAACTGTCCCGCGTGATCGAGGGCCTGCTGGCCAAGGAGCCTGGTGCGCGCATGGACGCCCCTCAGGTCGAACGCCTCTTGGCCCAGGCGGCCGGGGAACAGACCGCACCCACTGGGCCACCTCCCCTGGCGGTCGACGCCGCGTCACGTACGGCCTCGAATACACACACGGTTCCCAAGACACCTATGGCCGCGGAACCGGGCCGCGGCCGGCGGGTGGCGCTGCGCTCCCTGGCGGCCGTCGCCGTCGCCGCCGCGGTGGCCGGCGGGCCCCTGCTCATCAACGGCTACGGCGGCTCCGACGAGCCGAAGGACCCCGCCTCCGGCGGCTCTACGGCCGGTCCGCACAGCTCACCCGCACCCTCACCCTCGCCCGTTCCCGCCGGCTACCGCCTCCGCAAGGAGGACATGGGCCTGTCGGTTCCGGTCCCGGACGGCTGGCGCCGGACGACCACCAACAACGGCGAGGTCGCGTATGTGGACCCGTCCGGCCTGGTAGGGCTGCGGCTCACCGCCGAACGGTTCGCCGGCTCCGATGCGCTGCGGCACTGGCGAGAGGTCGAGGAGGCCCAGACCCGCCGGGACAACCCGAGGTACGAGCGGGTGCGCATGAGCGCGACGAAATTCCGGGGCAGTCCCGCCGGATACTGGGAATTCACATTCAAGGGCAGAACGCGGGACTTCCGGGCCGTGGAACTGGCCTTTGCGGGCTCCGACGGCACCCAGTACGTGATCTATCTCAGTGCTCCTACGGCGCAGTGGACCACGTACCGCCCGGTCTTCGACAACGCCGTCAACGGAATCCGTTTTCAGGAATAACGGCCCGTGCGCGCGATCGGCGGTCGACTTTGCCGAGCCGCCGAGCCGCCGAGCCGCCGAGCCGCCGAGCCGCCGAGCCGCCGATCGCGCGAGATGGCGCCCATCAGGAGCAGGAGCGCCAGATCGAATGCGCCGGACCCGACCGTTTCGCGCACTCTCCTTCCACGTCCCGGCCGGGTGGGCGAAACCGCCGGTCACATAGGCAGCGAGAGCAAGCGCACGGGCCCCTCAGGCCAGCTGGCGTCGTCGTGCAACGGCGTCCACATGGTCCGCAGCGGCATGACCACGGGACCATCTGGCTGTTCAACGTGTACGTCCTGTTGGAGCGTTCGCCACCCGAGCCGCTGATACAGCGGGACGAGAGGCGGTCGGCAGAAGAGCAGCCCGTGCTGCGGCCCCATCGTGCGTGCGTGTGTCAGGGCGGCCGTGACGACCATCCGCGCCAGGCCATGCCCCCGCAACTCCGGTGTGACGGCGACCCCGCCAAGGCCTACGACCTTGGTCTCGACCCCGCCGATCGAAAGGGGCACCATCAACAGACCGGCGTGCGCCACGAGGCAGCCATCGCGCCTGATGCCGAAGTGCTCCTCCTTGGGCAGCCAACTCAGGCCGGCCTCCGCGACGCCGAACGGGTCGTCGCCGTCTCCCAGAATCTCGCTGATTTCCGTCTTCGTATACTGCGCGAGCCGCACCACGGCCGGCCACGCGGAAGGTGAGTTCCCAGTCATCCCTGCATGATGCTGCCCGAGCCGACTGCCGGCCAAGTGAGGTGCTCGCGGTTGCCTGTTGAGGCGTTCCGCCACATCGCAGTGGCGTTGTTTCCTGCGCCTGCGTCCAAAGGCTGTCCCGTGACTGGCGACTGACCACGATCGCAGAGGGGACAACCCTGGCTGTCAGTGCGGGTGGGTAGTTTGCGCGTGATGCGAACCGGCAGGTTCCCCCCGAGGAGGACTCGCAGCGTGGCCCGAAAGATCCCTGAATCGCCCTTCGACTTGGAGGCGCTGATACCAGAGTTCGCCGGCCTCGCCAAGGAGACGACCTTGCTGTACCCGCGGACCGGGGACCCTGGTGTCCATGAGAGCTCCATGGGCGGCCCGCTCCTCTGGCTGGCCGGGGACCCCTGGCCGTACTGCGCCCAGTCCGGGCACTGGTGAGGCCCCGGGCTCATGCCGGACGGGGAGATCACGCCGGAGTCTGCGCCCATGGTGCCAGTGGTCCAGCTCTTCGCCCGGGATGTGCCTCGGCTCGAGTTTCCTGCGGGCAAGGACGTGTTGCAGCTCGTCTGGTGCCCCCTGATCCATCCCGAGGACCCGGCCGGCGCTGCACTGCCGAGGCTGTACTGGCGCAACGAGACCGAGACCGAGACCGTCGCCGCGGGGCTGCTGCGGGACATACCGGAGCCGGGCGAGGGCGAGTACGAGGAGGACTTCATGCCCCGCCCCTGCACGGTCTCCCCGACCCCGGCGGTGGAGTACCCGAAGTGGGACCTGCCGGAGGAGCTCAGGCAGGCCCTGCTTCCGCGCCTGCGGGAGCTCGAGGAACGCTTCGGGTACTGGTACTCCGAGGTGGCCAGCGCCCTGCAGAACAAGGTCGGCGGATACCCGGCCTGGACCCAGCCCCCGAACTGGCCGCACTGCGCCCGCGGCCATCGTATGGAGCATCTCCTCAGCGTCACCGGGGAGCCGGGTTACGGCCGCTGGCTCCCGCTGGACGAGCACCGCCCCGGGGACACGCAGCCCCTGTGGCAGTCCCCGGCGGACCCAGCAGTCCTGGACACGCTCGGCCCGGACATGGATATGGGCGACGCCGGAGGCATATACATCTTCCTCTGTTGCCAGTGCCCGGACCTGCCGTATGCGCACCGCTTTGACTGCCACTAGCCCCGTTTGGACCGGTGGTTACCCTGTGAGGGCGAGGTTGTGAAGGCGGGCGATGCCGAGTGGTGTTGCCGACCGCGGCCTTGGCGCCGGATCTTCCCAGGCCCGGCAGTCGTTGCGGTTGCCAGGCAGGCGTTGGCCGATGGCAACCGGCTTGCCGAAGCAGCGCGGTCTCGGCCTTGTGAACGGGGCTGTCCAAGACGGCTCTGACGCCGTGGTCACACCAGCCACACCAAGATCATCGCGTCCGTGGCCAGCAGTTACGGGACAACCCTTGGCTGTGCATCCGTTGGCGGCTGGGATTATCCAATGCGCGGACCCGAGCTCTCAGTTCCTCGAACCGAGCAAGGTTGGCGGCGGTCGCGCTCCCGGCGTGCGGCAACGGCACGTTCAGAGCCGGTCAGGACGCCGCGGCGAACACGCGCGTCAGTTCTTCGGTGACGACCCGCGCACCCGGCGAGAACCAGCGTCTGCGGTGCCGGACGAGCTGGACGGGCACAGGCTGGGCGTCAGGGCCGTTCACCACCGCCAACCGGCCTTCTTCCAGGTGTCGTTCGACCGTCACGTGGGGGAGCAGGGTCAGGCCGAGACCGGCCGCGACGCACGACCGGGCGGCGTCGATGCTGCCGAAGCGGGTGATCCGGGGGCGGGCCCCGGGCAGACCCAGCAATGTCCGCATGAGCCGGTCACTGTACGAGCAGCCCTCCTCGTGCAGAAAGAAGCATTCGTGGGCCAGCTCGTCCCAGTCGGCCGCCCGTCCGGCGAGCGGATGATCGGGTGCCGCCACGTACGCCAGCGGCTCGCTCGCAATCTTGCGGGCCAGCAGATCGTTCTCGGCGACCTCGGGCTCCAGCAGCAACGCGATGTCGAGTCGGCCCGTGCGTAGTCCGTCCACCGCCGCGGCCGTGCTGACGGCGTCCAGATGGACATCCAGTCGGGGGTGACTGCGCCGCAAGGAGGCGATCACCGCGGGCAGCCGTGAGGAACACAGCGAATCACCCGCACCGACGGCGACCTCCCCCTCGACCGTCCCGCTCTCGGCGTCACCGTGGGCAGCCGATGCCGCCGCGCGAAGCCTGGCCACCGCGTCGAGTACCTCTTCGGCCTCTTCCAGCAGCCGCAGCCCGGCACGGGTCGGGATCGTCCCCGACGGCATCCGGTCGAACAAAGGGGTCCCCAACTCCTTCTCCAAGGTGCGGATCTGGACGGTGACCGTGGATTGCGCGAGATGGAGCGAGCGGGCGGCGGCGGTGAAGCTCCCTGCTCTTGCGAGAGTCACGAACGTACGCAGAAGTCTGGTGTCCATTCGCGCACGCTATCGCGTTAGCCGATGGAGTCGAGCAAGAACCATCGTTGGACACGATGGGCGTGGAGTGACAACGTGGACGCATGACCACACAGACTTCCGCTGCCGGTCCGAGCCCGCTCCCGGACACCACCCTCGCCACTTCTGACACGATCGACGTACTGCGCTACTCCGCTTTCAGTGCCGACCCCGCGGGCGGCAATCCGGCCGGCGTGGTGCTCGACGCCGAAGCCCTGGACGATCAGCAGATGCTCGCCGTGGCCGCCAGGGTCGGGTACTCGGAGACTGCGTTCGTGACGGCAGGCGACACCGAGGCCCGCCGTTACCGGCTGCGATACTTCAGCCCCCGTGCCGAAGTCGCCTTCTGCGGACACGCCACGATCGCCACGGCCGTCGCCCTCGCCTCCCGTACGGGAACCGGCGAGCTGCTGTTCGACACGCCGGTGGGGGAGATCCGGGTCGGCACCACGACCGAGGGCGGGCTGATCCGCGCCACGCTCACCAGCGTGCCCACCCACTCCCACCCGGCGGAGGAAACCCTGGTCGAGCCGGTGCTGCGCGCCTTGCGCTGGAGCCGGGACGAGCTGGACGCCGATCTGCCGCCCCATGTCGCCTTCGGGGGCAACGACCACCTTGTCCTGGCGGTCAGGAGCCGGGAGCGACTCGCCGCCCTCGACTACGACTTCGACGCGTTGCACGACATCATGCGGCACCACGGCTGGACCACCGTGCACCTCGTCCACCGCCAGGCCCCGGACCGCCTCGACTTCCACGCCCGTGACCCCTTCCCGGTCGGCGGCGTCGTGGAAGACCCGGCGACCGGTGCCGCGGCCGCGGCGTTCGGCGGGTACCTGCGTGCCCTGGGCCTGGTCACGGAGCCCTTGAGGGTGCACATCCGGCAGGGCGAGGACATGGGCCGCCCCAGCGACCTCTACGTCGACCTCCACCCCGACGACCCGCGGGTACGGGTGACGGGCCAGGCCGTCGTTATCCCGGATCCGGGGCAGTGAGAGCCGGTTGAGCGATGGCGGAGTTGACCGGCCGGCGCCCACCGCACCCGGGTGCCGTCCGGGGCAGGCGCAGGCCGGCGCCTGGAGGCCTATACGAGCCCGGTCTGCGCCTTGCTGAACAGCTCGCCCTCGGAGTAGAAGAACACCGCGTTACTGCTTCCGTCGGCGCCGAAGCATGTCCAGGTGGCCTCGTCGCTGTGGGCGGGTTCGGCTTCGCCGTCCTGTTGGCAGGTGCTGGCGTACTGGAGCAGGGTCTTCTCGCTGCTGCCGGCCTTGATCTTGTCGAATTCGGCGAGAGTCAGCGGGTCGTTGGTAGCGGCGCTGACTTTGCAGGCGCCGACGATGATGAGCAGGCCGAGAATGCAGCCGCCGGCTATGGCGCTCTTCTTCACTGGTGGAGTGTTTCCTTTTGCGGGTGTTGGGGGTTGGACCGGCGGGCGCGGGTCTAGCTGTGGGGACGGCGAGTTCTGCCTGGACGGGTACGAGTTGGGTCTTTCGGGCCGCGCCAGCGTACGCGGTGCACTAGGGGCAGGCCCAGCTCGCGGAACACCTATGGGATGTGGTCGGTGTCCTGGTACCGGTCATGGGAAGTTGGCGGCGGCTACGACGTCGGCGAGGGGGACGGCGCGGGTGCCGCCGTGGACGGCGGTGTTACGCACTGGTCGGGCATGGCGGTGCCTTTCTGCGGGTGGTGCCGGCGGACGAACCGGCAGGGGACGAAGTCTATTTGGCGCGCTCTCGCCACTCGGGGGAGGCTGAGGCATGGCGACGGCCCCCGCCGGGAGATGGGCGGGGGCCGTAGCGTAGTGGTGACCGATTGACCGACCGGTGGGGCTCCTCATATGACGTGCGCCGCACGGCAATTCGGATGCCCACGCGTGGGGCCTGGCTGCCGAGTCGTACCCGTGAAGAGGGTGGGAACAGGGGGCGGCAATGGACCCCGCGGATCGGCCAGCGTGGCAGGCAGCTCGGGCTACACCTTGAAGTAGTCGTTCCAGGCGTCCACGAGCATCTGCCGCACGGATTGATCGGCCTGCTGGGCGGCCTGATTGAACGTGCCGGTTACGCCGTAGTAGTAATAGGCGCCGTCGTTCGTTGCCATGTGGTCGTCGCTAGGATTGTCGACGTGGCGGCTGAAATGGAGATTCGCAAACGCCTGGACGGCGGTGCAAATGTAGTACACCCAGTTTCCCGTCGCGTTCTCCATGGCGTTGGTGATACGCCAGTTCTGCATGGGCACTACGTTCCCCCTCTTTCGTGTCCGATGCCTCTTTCGCGTCCGATACCTCGGATCAGACTGCGGACAGGGAGATGTCACCCGTGCTGCTGACCGTCATCCGGTAGTCCTGCGGGCTGCTCTGGACGCTGGCGAGGATGAACTCCCCCTTGCCGTCGTCCCACTGGCCCTTCACCTTCCAGTCGTCGTCCCAGATGATGCACCGTCCCCGCCCGGTCTGCACGCTCAGCGGCCTATCTTTGTGCTGCGAGATCCAGGCGTACGCATCGCTGTACGTCCTCGGGTTCACGGACTCACTGTCCCCGGCGTGCTCCTCGTTGACGAATGACACGTAGGAGTTCGATTGGTTGTCGCAGCCCTTGATTCCAGTGGTCATGTGGGTTTCCTTTCACTGGTGCGTGGCGCTTCCGGGCTGTGATGGCCCGGGACCCTCTGCGTACCTCCGCTTTCGGCTGACTCCGTTATGGGAGCTGAAAGGAAACTACCGGCTCGTCGGAGTTGTTGTGGGAAAACGACGGGCTTTGGCTGGAACGTTGATGCTGGCCGGATGGGGGCTCTTGCGGAAGGGCTGTGGTAATGAAGTCGGCCGGCCACGGATACGGTGGTGATGGGGGAGAACGGGAGTAAACGAGAGTGTATGGGAGGGGCTGGATGTTCATACTGTGGTCAGGCGGCATTGTGCCAACCCGAATCCGTCGAATTGCATGGGCAATTGATGCGTGAGACGTTCTGCTGATGCGTAACGTGTCCTGCGTGAGGGCCGCGGGCCGGTCGTACGGGCGCCGCCGGCGATTACGTCGGGAACGGCGGCGGGTACGGTCCTCGGATGCCACCGGGTGACCGGCGGCGTCGTCGCAATGTGCCGCCTGCGCCGGGAATTCTCCGTAGGGGCGCAGACGGCAGATTGCAGGCGACAGATGTCCGCTTACGGAGCTGTCGTCGGCTGTCAGTTGTCAGTTTCCGGAGTTGTCGGCGTTACCGTTCGCGTCGGCCGAGTCGGCGGCGTGCTCGGCGTCGTCGACCTTCTTTTGCATCTGCGCGAGCTGGTCCGGAGCGACCGAGGGGCTGTTGCCGGCGGGCGGGGCCGCGTCCTTCGGAGTGGAGGCGTGCGAACAAGCCGTAGTGGCCAGGAGGGGCACCGTGAGCAACGCCGTCAGGAGAAGCGACAGGCGTCGGCGGCGGTTCATGACGTGGGGCTCGCGGTGGCCTTCGCGCCGTTCTTGTTCGCGGTGCACCAGGTGGCGACGTCCTTGAGGTCGGGCTGCTTCTCCTTGAGCGACGTCAGAAGCGTCTTGCGGGTGGTGAGCCGGTCGCCGAGGAATGTCGCGATGGCGGAGTGATGGGCCTTCTTGGCGTTGGCGATGCGCTGCTCCAGGAACTTGATCGAGCCAGGCGTGCCGACCGTGCCCTCCATCCGCTTGATCCGCCGCTCGATCCGGCGCTCCAGCTTCGGCACCCGGTGGCACAACTTCTTCGCGCCATCGCCCTTCGGACCCTTGGCGTGCCGGGAGGCGTGCTGGGGGTCCTTGGCATGTGTGGCGACCGAGGCCGGCGGGGCGGCGGGTGCGCTGTCGGCCGCGTAGGAGGGGATGGCTACGGCCATCATTCCGGTGAGGACGAGGCCAGAGAAGGTCGCTGTCAGGGTCGCCTTGCGACGCTGCATGAGGAGTCTCCCATCTGTGTACCGCTGTGTACTGCGCAGATACGGCATACGACATACGGCTTATGGCTTACGGATATGGCACGTGGCTCACGGGCCGCCCGGCTGGGAAGCAGCGGCAGGTGTGTGCCATGCGAGCGCGAAGGTAGGAGCCGTTCTTGTGGTTTCTTTGTGAGTCCGGGTGGATCGCCTGCCGGGCGGATCGCCTGCGGGCCGGATCACCTGCCGGGCGGTTCAGTCGTCCGTCCGACCGTGTCCGTGGGATTGGCCGCAGCAGGAGCGGTGGTACTCGTGCCGGCTCCCGCTCTGCGCACCCCGCTGCCGTCCGCGGTGACCAGGGCGACGCAGACGAAGGTGGCCACGGCGAGACCGGCCGCTGCCAGCCCGGCTATCCACCCATCGCGGGCCCTGCCGCGGCGAGTTCGCGGCACGGGCGGCACGCGACGGTGGACGGGCCCTTCCGCCACTACTGCGGCGTCGTATCGGGGGCACCCGTGCACACCGTCTTCGCACAGGCAGCTTCGGGAGCATCAGCCAACAGTGGGGGAGCATCGGCCGACGAGCGATATGCGGCGGCTGCCTGCCACGGCGATTTCCGCGGACCCGAACAGGGCTGCGGCGTTACTGGTGCACATGGTGTCCTCCCTTCGCGCGACGCGGGCGCTGCGCCCGTCCGCGCGGGGAGGAAACTACGCACGTTCTCTGTGGAATTCCTGTCGCTGCTGGCCGGTGTCCGACAGCCAGTCCCGGTGCACCGGCACCGCCGCGCCGGGCCGTCCCGCGGGCGTGAGGGGAAAAGTGATCTCGAAGCGGGCTCCCTGGCCGCCGGGGCCGTTCAGCACGCGTAGGTGTGCGTGGTGCAGGGCGATCTGCTGGGCAACCAAGGTGAGGCCCAGGCCGGAGCCGGGGCTGTCCGAGCGACGGTGAAAGCGCTCGAAGATCGTCTGCCGTTGCTCCGGTGGCACGCCGGGCCCCTGGTCATCCACGGTGAGGACGGCAGTCGGGGCGTCGATGTCTCCGGCAGGCCGCAGGGTCACGGCGATATGCGCTCTGCCGTCGGCGGAACGGCCGTGCGCCAGGCAGTTGGCAAGGAGATTGTCCAGCAGCGAACGCAGCCCCGGCTGCCATCCGTGGACCGTCAGGCCCGGGGCGCTGTCGAGCGTGACCGCGGCCTCGTGACGGGTGCGGCGCAGGTCGGACACGGACGCGTCCACGAGGTCGGCCAGATCGACGGGCCCGAATGCGTCCGCCTCGACCAGGTCTCCCTGGGCGAGCGCCCGCAGCATCACCAACAACCCCAGCAGGCGGGCATGCCCGCGCCGCAGGTCGTCCACCGTCTCCGCACGGTCCGCGGGATCGAGATCCTGGAAGGCGTCGAGAATGTCGAGGTTGGTCTGCATGCTCATCAGCGGAGTGCGCAACTCGTGGGATGCGGCCGCGGAGAAGGAGCGTGCGGTGGCCAGGGCCTCGGCGGTGCGGGTGGCCTGTTCGTCGTAGCGGGCAAGGAACGTCTGCAGGGTGTGTGCGAGGTCGTCGACCTCGGTGATCCTGGTCCGTGTGTGCTCCAGGCGTGCCGTGGTCGTGTGCGGGTCGAGGCCGCTGGTGCGCTGCTGAAGGCGACGCAGCGGCCGGGCCGCGCGAGCCGCCAGCGCCCAGGCCAGGGCAGCGGATACCGGTGCGGCGAGCGCCGCGACGGTGATCACCCGGCTGCGCACGAGCTGGATCTGCGCCTGGCTCGCGGTGTCCGGAGAGAACAGCCACAGTGTCCCGTTCACCCCGGCCTGACTGCCGTTCACCGGGACCCGCAAGGCACGCCAGGTCTTTCCGTGCGACCGGACGGTGACCGGGTGCTCGGTCCGGGCGGGCAGCCGCACGGCGGGGCCGGGCTGGGGGCCGTCCATGACGGTGCCGTACGGGCCGGTCAGGCGGAAGCCGACATCGAGGGCGGAGGAGAAGAGCTTGCGCTGGTGTGCCTGTTCGGCGCGCGGACGGCCGAGGGAAGTCGCGCGCAGCAGACCGCGGGCCGCCGTGGCCACGGTCCGGGCGCGTTCGTCCAGCCGCTGGTCGGCCTGGGCACGCAGATCTCTGGTGACCAGGCCTACCAGCACCCAGCCGGAGGCCACCACCAGCAGCGGTACGACAGCGCCTACCACGATCGCGATCCGGGTGGACAGCCTCACGGTCGGCGCCCCGTTTCGCCGCTCGCGTCGTCGCGCAGAACGAAGCCGACGCCGCGCACCGTATGCACGATCCTGGACCGTCCACCCGCTTCCAGCTTGCGGCGCAGATAGCTGACGAAGGTGTCCACCGCGTCGGTACGGACCTCGAAGTCGTATCCCCACACCCGGTCCAGCAACTGGTCGCGGGTCAGGACCAGCCCCTCGTTGCGGGCCAGGACCTCGAGCAGCTCGAACTCGCGCCGGGTCAGCTCCACCGTCCTGCCGTCGAGACGGGCGGTGCGCGCCGCCGCGTGGAGCACCAGGCCCCCGACCCGTACGGCGTCGGTGTCTGCCGGCGGACGTCGGCGCAGCAGCGCGTGCAGGCGCAGCACCAGCTCGTCGAGGGCGAAGGGCTTGACCAGGTAGTCGTCCGCGCCCGCCTGCAAACCGGCCACCCGGTCGGCGACCTCGTCGAGCGCGGAGAGCATCAACACCGGTATGTCCTTGCCGTCGGACCGCAGGCGCCGGCACACCGCGATGCCGTCGAGGTCGGGCATCGAGATGTCCAGGACCACCACGTCGGGCGACTCGTCCGCCACTTTCGCCAGCGCGCCGAGGCCACCGTCCGCCAGATCGACGGCGAACCCGTTCAACCTCAGCCCGCGCCCCAGCGACCGCCGGATCGCGGCATCGTCGTCCACCAACAAGACCCGCCCCTGACCGGCCCGCACACCCATTCCTGCCTCCACCGTGACCTGCGTCGAACTCGGCCATCATGCGCTACGGCCTGCCGCCTGCCGCCTACTGCCCGGCAGCGGGCGCCGTCGGTCGGACAACGCCGCCGGCCGCGGCGCGAAGGAGCCAGGCCCACCGGCAGACGGCCATGAAGTCCCTGGTCACGGCGTGGAACGTCGCCACCAGCTCAACCCATGGCCGGCTCCCGCCTGCCTGCCAGGGGTGAACCGTTCCCCACCGCAGGCCCTCCCACAGGCGCCCTCCACACGCCTCGCCGACACCGGCCGGCAGCCTCACCCGATACCGGTCACTCCGTTCGACCGTCGCCCGTCCGACCATCACCCGTCCGCCCACAGGCCACAGCCTCGATCCGCGAAGGCGGGATACCTCGGCAGTGGTGCCACGTCCCACCCGCCGGCGACCTCCCGCAACAGCAGCCGCATCGTCTCCGCGAGTGCCGGAAAATCCTCCAGCGCGCTCGCCGACTCCCAGCGATACCTCAGCACCTGCCGTCTTGTCGGCACCGACCGTAAAGTCGGGTGAAGCGGCCCGTCCTCCACGGTGTGCGGCAGCAGACACACCGTCGCGTCCACCGTCCAGACCGCGATCGCCCGCCGCATCCCGGCCTCCCACACCGCATCCTCACCCAGCGCCGGATACGCCGCCACGACCCCCGCGCGAAAGGCCTGCTCGATCTCCTTCGCCACCCCGGCCGGCAGGCTGAAGACACCCCAGCAGTTGGCGAACGGCATCCGGCAGTACGCGGCCGTCAGGAAGACCGATTGGAAGCGGGCGGATTCGAAGTCGACCAGCTGCAACCCGTCCGGGGTGAGAAGTGCGTTGTAGGGGCAGGTGTCGCCCGGAGTGAACGCTGGGTACTCCTCGCTGCCCACCGTCCCGATCCGGGCCAACTCTCCGGCCAGCCCCCGCGGCACCGCGATTCCGGCGCCGGCGAGCAATGCGAGCAGGTCGGTGGCGTTCCGCTCGATCCACGGCTCGTCCTCCCAGGACACCATGCCCTTGTCGTACTGGGTCCGCAGCTGCGCGAGGTCGGCGCGCCGGCGCACCGATACGGCGGCCAATCGTCCGAGCCCGCGACCCCAGGCCAGCAATCCCTCCTGTGCGGCCTTCGGATCGTCCCCGAGCAGTACGTCCGCCAGCGTCGGCGCGCCTCCGAGATCCTCCATCACCAGCAGCGGTACCGAGGCGTCCACGCCGAGCAGCGCAGGGCCGGCCAGCTGAAGCGAGAGCCCGGCCGCCTCAGAGGTGAAGGAGCGAAGTCCCTCAGGCTCGTTGGTGAACGCCTTGACGATCACGCTGCCGCCGGCGGCCGTCCGGCAGCGGAGCACGGTGTTGCCCTCGCTGCCACCCAGATCGACCGGGTCCGACAGCTCGGTACCCAGCAAGTCTCCCGCGGCCCACAGTGTCACATTCATCTCGGCATCCTGGCACTGCTGCTTCGGGCGCCCCTTCTGACCGGCTAATCGCCGTACTGACTGCCCTCGCCGTCGCAACAACGCGGGTCCGCAGGCCGGCCGAGGTCAGTGCTCACGGAGCGGAAATGCCCGGGTATCAGGGTGGCGAGGCATGCCACGATGACACCCGTTCATCTCGCAGCGAGGGACAGCCAGGAGTGTGTGATGAAGTACGTCGATCTCGACGCGCAGGTCGGCGGCCTGACCGGAGTCATCGACCCCACCCGCTACCTGGGCCGGCTGCCCGAGCTCAGCGGGAGCCTGCCTCCCGGGGCTCTGGCCTTCGCCACTGACCCGCAGCACTACAGCTTCAGCGGGAAGCGGTGCGTCAAAGACCTGACGCTGCAGCAGGTGAGCTTCCTCGGCAACGACGGACAGGACATCGAGGCCTGCTTCCGGCACAACTGCTGGAAGCACGATGAAGACCTGGTGATCCGCTGGACGGGGGTCGTCCACGTCCGGATCGAGACGCCGGACGGTACTTCCTGGTCCGATCTCGAAACTGTGATCCTGGACGAAATCCTCCCGCACGACCACGGCTGCTCTCACGAGATGGCCTTCCGACCCGGAACCCTGATGATCACCTGTCGCGATATCACCGCCACTTGGGCCGAGACGGACTGCCCTGACGCCCGCCAAGGTCAAGGAACAAGCTGAGCCACCGCCCCCTCAGCGCCGAGTGCTTGTTGGCGGCAGGGCCAGAGTCCGTTGCACACGCCGCCCCCAGGGAGGCCTGCGTACGCACGCCGCTCCCATGGGGGCCGCCTTGCGCTGGCGTACTCCTCAGCCACCCTCCGGCTGAGTCAGGGAATGACCGGATGGTGACAGGGCGCTGATCGACGGCGGCCCCGGTTGCTCGCTCACCTGCTCGGCAAACATGCGTTTCTCACGGGTTCCTCGTGACAGTCATGACTGTTTCCGGCCCCGCTGGCGTGACAGCGTCGTGGTGTCACCAGCCGAGGGAGTGGGATGAACAAGGGTTACGCCGTCTTCTGCGACGCAGACCGGCAGTTCTACGACGCTCCCCATCGGCTGCCGACGAGCGGCAAGGGCCGTGGCGCGCCGTACGCGACGCTCAGCCGGGATCTGCCGGAGGGCTGGCAGCGCCACCGCTCCGGTGACTGGCTGGCGTTCCGTCCCCTGGACCGTGAACTCCCCAGTCAGGGCTGGAAGATCCATATCTCCGCCTGCCTGGACAACGCCGAGCGGGTGCTGGCGAAGGTCTGGGAGTACTGCGTGCCCCGCTCGGTGGCCTTCAAGTGCATGCCCAGCCGCTATCTGCTGCACATCCGCAACGCCAAGTACGCCGACCGTGGCGCCAGCGGAAAATTCATCACGATCTACCCGCCCGACGAGGAGCGATGTCGCATCATCGCCGAGGAGCTCGACGAGCTGCTCACCGGCGAACCGGGCCCGTACATCCTCAGTGATCTGCGCTGGGGCGCCGGTCCAGTGTACCTGCGCTACGGCAGCTTCACCGAGCGGCACTGCTACGACGACAAGGGCGAACTCCGCCCCGCCATCGAGGACGACCGCGGTCAGTTGGTCCCCGACCGCAGGGAACCCGCCTTCCGTGTCCCGGAGTGGGTCACCCTCCCGGAGTTCCTGGAGCCGCACCTCGCCGCCCGCTCCGCGACCACCGTCACCGAGCTGCCGTACGCGATCGAGCAGGCGCTGCACTTCTCCAACGGCGGCGGTGTCTACGTCGGCCGGGATCTGCGCACCGATCAGCGGGTGGTGCTCAAGGAGGCGCGTCCGCACGCCGGTCTGGCGGCGGACGAAGCGGACGCAGTGGCCCGGCTGGCGCGTGAGCGGGACGCCCTGAAACGGCTGTCCGGGCTCGGCTGCGCCCCTGAGGTACACGACTGGTTCACCCTCGGCGACCACACCTTCCTGGTGCTGGAATTCATCGAGGGCCGGCCGTTGAACAGCTTCTTCGCCCACCGCCACCCGCTGATCGAGGCCGACCCGAGTCCCCAGCGCCTCGCGGAGTACACCGAGTGGGCCATGCGCGTCCACGGGCTGGTGGCGGACGCGGTCAAGGCGATCCACTCCCGGGGCGTGGTCTTCAACGACCTGCACCTCTTCAACATCATGATGTCCGAGGACGAATCCTCCGTCGTGCTCCTGGACTTCGAAGCCGCCGCCGTCGATGACGAATCCAGCCGCCAGGTGATCGCCAACCCGGGCTTTGTCGCCCCCGCGGACCGCCGGGGCTTCGATGTCGACCACTACGCCCTCGCCTGCCTGCGTCTGGCACTGTTCCTCCCGCTCACCAGCCTGTTCGCCGTGGACCGCGGCAAGGCGGCACACCTGGCGCAGATCGCCGCCGAACAGTTCCCGGTGCCCCGCGACTACCTCGATGAAGCGGTGACCGAGATCCTGCGGGGCTATCGGCCCACGAGCGCACCCGAGCACCCGGACGGGGGCGGGGGAGCGGACTACTTACCCGTATCCCTCGCCGATTGGCCACACAGCCGCGACTCCATGGTCCGCGCCATCCTCGCCTCGGCCACTCCTGACCGGGAGGACCGCTTCTTCCCCGGTGACATCGCCCAGTTCGCCACGGCAGGCGGCGGCACCTGCTTCGCCTACGGGGCGGCCGGCGTGCTCTACGCCCTGGCCGAAACCGGCGCGGAGCGCTGCCCGGAGGCGGAGGAGTGGCTTCTGCGGAGGACGAAGACCCCCGCGTCCGGCAGCCCGCTCGGCTTCTACGACGGACTCTCCGGCGTCGCCTGGGTCCTGGACCGGCTCGGACACCGGGATCGGGCCCTGGACCTCGTCGACACCCTCACCACGCAGAGCTGGCAGGACATCGCACCGGATCTGCACAGCGGACTGGCCGGCCTCGGCCTGGCGCTCGACTCCCTGGCCGGTTCCACCGGCGAGCGCTCCCTCGGGGATCGTGCCCTGCACTGTGCCCAACTGGTGGCCGACAAACTCCAGGCCGGCGCGTCGGCAGCCGACGGCGGCGCCACCACCCGCGCCGGGCTGCTGCACGGCGACAGCGGAGCGGCCCTGCTCTTCCTGCGCCTGTACGAGCGCACCGACGACCCGGCACTGCTCGATCTGGCCGCCGACGCGCTGCGCCGGGACCTGGCGCGTTGCGTACGCGGCGCGGGGGGTGCCCTCCAGGTCAACGAGGGCTGGCGGACCATGCCCTACCTCGGTGCCGGCAGCGTCGGGATCGGCATGGTGCTCGACGACTATCTCGCCCATCGTCCGGACGCCGAGTTCGAACGGGCGCGGGGCGAGATCGTGCAGGCCGCCCAGGCCAAGTTCTATGCCCAGCCCGGCCTGTTCCGCGGCGCGGCGGGCATGGTGCTCCACCTCAGCCGCACCACGGCAGGCGGCCCCGGCACCTTCGCTGCCGACCTACGTCGCCAGATCGACTCCCTGTCCTGGGGTGCCATCCCGTACCGCGGGCATCTGGCCTTCGCCGGGGAGCAGATGATGCGTCTCTCCATGGACCTGAGCACCGGCACCGCCGGATGCCTGCTCGCACTGGGCAGCGCGCTGCACGAGATACCCGTGCACCTGCCCTTCCTCCCGCCGCCACGGCGGCCCTGAAGCCGGCCCCAGCCGGGGCCGATCATGAAACACCCCGTCCCCATTGATGAGAGGAACCACCATGACCCTTCTCGACCTGCAGACGATGGAAACCCCCAAGGCCGAGGCCACCGAGGAGCTCCACACCGGCAGCCGCGCGAGCCTGCTGCTCTGCGGCGACAGCAGCCTGAGCATCACCACCTGTAACTGACTCTTCGTTGCCGCGGAGCCTCGGCTCCCGTAGCGAGAAGGTCACGGCGAGCCCCGGGTGGCAACACCGCCCGGGGCCTGCCGCCCGTGCCCGTACCCGTCCCCTGGAGGCGAGGTCCCTACCCGCATGTCCCGTACACCCGGGCCCTCCTCGTCGCCGCCACCTGCGTCCCTGCCGCCCTCACCCCCACGGCCCTCGGCCACCCGGCGCAGGCCGGACGCCGCCCTCGGCCCCGTCCTGACCGGAGCCCTCCGGCACAGCTCGGTACTCACCACCGCCGCCTGCCTCTTCAGCGTGGCGTCCGCCGGTGCCGCGGTCGCTCTGCCCGCCGCACTCGGCCACACCCTCGATCTCGTACTCGACTCGCGGCCGGGCGGCCAGGCCGCCATCGCGCTGTGCGCCGTGCTGCTGATCGCGGAAGTGCTCCTCGACGCCTTGGTGGCTCTGACCGGCGGCGTCACGAGCGCGCGCAGTACCGCATGGCTCCGCCGACGCGGTATCGACCACCTGATGTCCCTCGCGCCGCATCGCGTCGCCGACCACTTCACCCCCGGCGACCTGGTCACCAGGCTCACCGGGAACGCCGCAGACGCCGGTACCGCACCCACCACCGCGGCCACCGGCCTCGCCGCGCTCATCACCCCGATCGGCGCCCTGATCGCCCTGGCGCTCACCGACATCTGGCTCGCCGCCGTGTTCCTTGCCGGGCTACCGCTCCTGACCTGGCTGCTGCGCACCTTCGCCCGCGGATCCTCCGACAGCGTCCAGCGCTATCAGCGGGTGCAGGCGGATATCGCCACCCGACTCGTCGAGGCGCTCGGCGGCGCCCGGACGATCGCCGCAGCGGGCACCGAACGCCGCGAACGCACCCGCGTCCTTGCGCCACTGTGCGAACTGGGCGCCCAGGGACGGCACATGTGGCAGATCTACGGACGCGCCGTGGTCGGCAGCAGCATCCTGGTGCCGCTGCTGACCACCGCGGTCCTCGCCGTCGGCGGGATACGACTGGCGCACGGCAGCCTGACCGTCGGCGAGCTGCTGGCGGCTTCCCGGTACGCCGCCCTCACCGCCGGTCTGGGCGGGGTGGTCGGCCAGCTCAACGCCCTGGTGCGCAGCCGCGCCGCAGCCCACCGCACCGGCGAACTGCTCACCCTGCCCCCGGTGCCGCACGGCTCCCGCCCGCTGCCCGTCGACGGCCGCGGCCGGCTCGAACTGCGTGCGGTCACCGTCGTACGCGGCGGCGCCGCCGTGCTGCGTGGTGTCGACCTGGTGGTGCCCGGGGGAGTGACGATGGCTGTCGTCGGGCACTCCGGGGCGGGCAAGTCACTGCTCGCCGCCGTCGCCGGCCGGCTGACCGACCCCGACAGCGGGCAGGTGCTGCTGGACGGCGTACCGCTGTGCGAGGCCGATCCGGCCCAGCTGCGCCGGGAGATCGGCTACGCCTTCGAACGGCCGGTCCTGTTCGGTGACACCGTCGGTGCGGCCATCGGCTTCGGCCCCTACGAGCCCCCGGCCCACGAGATCGAGGCCGCCTCCCGCGCGGCCGGCGCGGACTCCTTCCTCAGACTCCTGCCGGACGGATACGCCGCACCGCTCGCCCGGGCCCCGCTCTCGGGAGGGGAGGTACAACGCCTGGGCCTGGCAAGGGCGTTCGCCCACGCCGGCCGTCTGCTCGTGCTCGATGACGCCACCTCCAGCCTGGACAGCGTCACCGAACTCCACGTCAGCCGGGCGCTGGTGCACGACGTACGCACGGGCAGCAGGTTGCTGATCGCCCATCGTGTCTCCTCCGCCGCCCGCGCCGATCTGGTCGCGTGGATGGAGCACGGCCGGATCCGCGCGGTGGCCCCCCACGACCGTCTCTGGGCGGACCCCGACTATCGAGCGGTCTTCGCCCATACCGGCGACGAGGAAAACCGGGCCGCCTCATGAAGACATCAACGGCACGACTCGCGCCCCGGGCGATGCGCTTTCTGCGCCGCCGTACCCGCGTACTGCTGCTTCTGGCCGGCTGGTCACTGCTGGAATCCGCGCACACCTTCCTCGGCGGCTACGGGGTGGCCAAGGCCCTCGACGACGGCTTCCTGACCGGCCACACCGGCGTCGGCCTGGCCTGGCTCGCCGTCACCGCACTGGCCGTCGTCATCGGCGGGCTGGCCGGCCGGGGAGTCTTCCGCGGGCTGGCCGACCTCGTCGAGCCGCTCCGCGACAGCCTGGTACGGCAAGTGGTCGGGCGGTCGCTGACGCAGGCGGTGGCGAAACCGGCTCACGCGGCGGACAGCGCGGTGGTCTCGCGGCTGACCAACCAGACGGAGATCGCCAGAGACAGCTTCGCCGGACTCGTCCTGGTCGCCCGCTCCTTCCTCTTCACCGCCGCCGGAGCGCTGCTCGGACTCCTCTCCCTGGCACCGCAGTTGCTGCTGATCGTCGTACCCCCACTCGTCGCCGGACTGCTGCTGTTTCTGGCCACCCTCCGGCCGATGGCGGCCCGCCAGCGCGCCTTCCTGGAGGCGGACGAGGCCCTGTCGACGCGGTTCGGTGCCGTCGCGGAGGGACTGCGCGATGTGGTGGCCTGCGGTGCGCAGAAGCAGACCGCGGCGCGGGCGTACGGCCTGATCGAGGACGAGGCACGAGCGGCACGCCACCTGGCGGGCTGGGCCGCCGTTCGCTGTCTCGCGCTCGGCCTGGCAGGCCAACTGCCGATCCTGCTGTTGCTGGTCACCGCGCCCTGGCTGCTCCGGCAAGGAATCACCGCCGGCGTCGTGCTGGGCGCACTGACCTATCTGACCCAGTCACTGCTCCCCGCCCTCCACACCCTCATGAACGCGCTCGGATCCGCCGGCACCCGGCTGCTCGTGGTCCTGGACCGACTCACCACCGACTCCGGCCAGGAGCCGGCGACCACCTCCCACTCCGCGCCGACCACCACCCACTCCACGCCGACCACTGCCCACTTTGCGCCGACCACCACCCCCACCACACCGGCACCCGCACCCGTCGCCCCCACTCCGCCCAACGGCCCCCGCATCGAACTGCGCGCGGTGACCTTCGCCTACGGTCCCGGCGCCCAACCCGTACTGCACGACCTCGACTTGACCGTCCAACCGGGTGAGCACCTCGTCGTGGTGGGCCCGAGCGGCATCGGAAAGTCGACCCTGACCGCTCTGATCGCAGGCCTCCTCACACCGGGCGATGGCGAGATACGCATAGACGGCCGCCCCGTCCGCGCCCCGTCCGGCCCCGATCCGTCCCTCCAGCGGGTGCTCATCCCACAGCAGGCCTACGTCTTCTCCGGCACGCTCCGCGAGAACCTGCTCTACCTGTGCCCCGACGGCGCATCCACATCGTCGCTGGAATCATCGTCCGAAGCCGTCGGTCTGGGCCCGCTGGTCCACAGGCTCGGCGGTTTCGACGCGCGCATCGCCCCGGGGTCACTGTCACAGGGCGAGCGCCAGCTCATCGCGCTGGGCCGGGCCCACCTGTCTCCCGCCCCGCTCCTTCTCCTCGACGAAGCAACCTGCCACCTCGACCCGGCAGCCGAACTGCGGGCCGAGCGCGCCTTCGCCGACCGCCCCGGCACCCTGATCATCGTGGCACACCGCATCACCTCGGCCCGCCGGGCCGACCGCATCCTGCTGCTCGACGGCACCCGAGCCACCTGCGGCACCCACGACGAGCTGCTCGCCCGCTCGCCGCTCTATCGCGACCTGGCAGGAAGCTGGCAGCCACAGGCACTGGGACGTGGCTAGGGGCTGTCCGATGGGACGTGGGTGACTCACCGGACACCCTCTACGGCGAAGATCATTGGTCTCCTCCGTCCGTAACTCGCGTGCGACATCGGATCGTTCCTCAAGGACTGCATCCGCGACAAGCCCGTGAGGTGTCCGCACACTCCTGCTCGGCGCTCGGCGCTCGGCGCTCGGGCGGGCGGGCGGCGCAGCGGCAGGGGACCGGCCCGTGAGGGCAGGCCCCCTGCGGTAGGAGTTCTTCGGGAGGCTCGCGGCCGGATGATCAGCCGTAGAAGACAACAACGGCGAATCCGTAGTTGCCGTAGCCGAATCCGTAATTGTCGAAGCCGTAATTGCCGTAGCCCCCATAACCGCCGTCGAAGCAGTCCGAGCCTCGGTTCCAGTCGTTGCAGCTCCAGGCGTGGGAAGGTGCGGCTGCCGGTGCGGCGGCAGGAGCTGCGCTTGCGGCGCCGGCCCCGGCCAGCACAAGGAAGGGCACTGCGCACAGTGCGGCGGCGATGCGGTGCTTCCTGGTCTTCGCGCGCATGATCGTCCCCTCTCGGGGTTGATGCGTTGCCGATTTATCGGCGTATCAATGTGGAGTTCTCCTGGTCTCACCGCTGTGCGCCGGGAACGCGCGAGGCCCTGGCGCACCGGGGCGACTTTGCAGGACTCCGACCTGCTTCGCTGACATAGTTGCAATCTCAATGCAACCTCAATCAGACGTCGCTTTCGAGCGTAGGCACGGCGCCCCGGGAAGGTCAAACATTGCTCTCCGCACAGGCCCGGCCACGGTGCGGGGCAGCCTGGCAGGCGGCCTAGAGCATGCCCCAAGGACTGTCCGGTGGGTAATGACTGTCCGGTGGGTATGGACGGAGCCAGAGTCGAGGGGCGCGGCAATGTCTACGGTGCCGCGAAAGACGTAGACACGCTTGTCGAAGCGGGTCGCTACCGCTCGGAAGGTCTTGAGCAGGCTGATTGTCCGCTCGACTTCGTTCCTGCGAGCTTTCGCGGCCGGTCGGCCGAACCCGGCCGGTGGTCCGCCCTGATCCCACGCTGCTGGCGGCTGGCCCGCTGATCCCTGCGTTCGGGAATCGTGTGTCGGATCTGGCGTCGTCGCAGATATTGCCGGTTGCGGCGGGAGCTGTACGCCTTGTTACCGCACGGGTGGTCCGGTCGGGTCCGTGGGTGCTCTCCGGCCGGGCGAGGTAGACGGATGCGGTCCAGAGCCGGGATCAGCTGCGATGCCTCACCCCATGGCCCCGGCGTGATCAGGACGGCCAAGGGTAGGCATCCGCCTTCGCTCGCCAGGTGGATCTTGGTGGCGAGCCCGCCACGGGATGCCGGTCCGCTGCCGGAAGGGAAAGCCGTTGATGACCACGCGGTGATTCCTCCAAGGCCCGCCCGTCTTCCCACGTTCTTCGGAAGGCGCGGCTCCAGCCGAGCCCACTCCGCGTCCCGTGACGTCGCCCCGCCCTACACTGAACGGAACGATCCGCATGGGAGCCTGCCACCCGACCCATCGGGCAGGCTCTAGCGCTGTGACCGGGAAGAGGAGCGCCGGGTTCACCGGCCTCAGTGGAATTTCCGCACCGGGAATCGAAGCCAACGCGGCATTCCGAAAGCGGGCGGGCGAGCGTCTGGGACTGCACCCCGAACGCGCAGGTGGCCGTGCGAAGATCCAGGGACCGTGCATGGCCACTGTGGAGGACGAGGATGTTCGCGATATCGCTGGGTGACGGAGCTGAGCTGCGCCCACTGGAGCCCTGGCAGGCCGAGGAATTCCTCGCCCACATGGACCGCGGCCGCGAATACATAGGCCAGCACGTCGGGCTCCCCGACGTCGCAGCCGATCTCGACTCCGCGCGGAGCTGGCTCCAGTCGTACGCCGACAAGACCGCGGCCGACACCGGCCGGCTCTACGGCATCTGGCTCGACGGGCTCCTCGTCGGCGGCGTCCTCTTCAGGGTCTTCGACGCAGGTGCGGGCAACTGCGAGGCCGGCTGTTGGCTGGAACCGGCCGCCGCCGGACGCGGTCTGGTCACCCGCGCGGCACGCGTCATCATCGACTGGGCGGTCCAGGAACGCGGAATGCACCGTGTGGAGTGGCTGGTGTCCTCCGAGAACATTCCGAGCATCAACGTGGCCAAGCGGCTCGGCATGCGCTGCGACGGAGTCCTGCGTGAGAACTCCCCCTACCGGGGCGTACGGCAGAACACCGAGGTCTGGTCGGTGCTCGCAGCCGAGTGGCGTTCCGCGCACAGCACCCTTTAAAGAGGACTCTCGGGCCCGGACCTTGGTGCTGTGGCCGGGAAGGTTCACCGGTTCGGTGATCACGCTGCGGTGAGGAGGGGGCGTCCGCCTCGGGCGGATGCCTTTCTTGCTGCGGATGCGGGCACACGTCTCGCTGCGGATGCGGGCACACGTTCGTGTCGTTGGGCGGCTAGGACGTCGAGGGTGGCGGGCGTAGGCGTTGCGCCAGCGCAGGCAGCGGTGCGATGCACGGGTCTGGGTGGTGTGGTTCGGAAGGCGGGAGCTGCCCAGTGTGAACTGTCGAAGCGGGTCGAGGTGAGCCTCGATCGGGTCGGCTCAGGAGGCGTTGGTCGGGGTGAAGCAGAGCTTTCGCCGAGGCACCTCGTTCACCGATCGCCGGTACGCCCGGACCGATCTGCTCATCGACATCCTCGATGGCGCCCTGCCGACCACGCACCGCCTCGCCTGTCTTGACCAGGTCCCTTACGGGAGCTCGCAGCCGATCCCTGGATCGTCGGCGTCGTGGACGCGAGCAGCTGCTGCGCGCGGTGACCCGCTCCGTCTGCGCGGCCGGCGGCTTCATGCGCACGGAGCAGGCCGGCCACACCTGCCCCGGTCCTCGCGCGATCTCGGTGCCGACGGCGACGTGCTGACCGCGGACGAGACCGGTTTCCTGATCCTTAGGAGCGGCTACGGCTCTGCAGGCGTGCGGCGGTAGTACGCCAGCAGCCAGCAGCCAGCAGCCAGCAGCCAGCAGCCAGCAGCGTCAGACATCAGCATCAGCGATCAGCCATCAGAAACCAGCCCCGGCCCGGAGCGGGTCAGTTGCCTCCGCACCGCCGCTCCGACCTAGACCCAGCCGGCCCCCTGGGATATGCGTATGGCATCCACCCGGTTCCGGGCTCCTGTTTTGCGATTGATGGCCGCCATGTAATTGCGCACCGTACCGCTGCTCAGATGCAGTTCGCGGGCGATCTCGGGGACGGAGGCGCCTCCCGCGGCGAGCGACAGCACGCTCAACTCACGTGGGGTGAGCGGCATGTCGGCGGCCTCGAGGAAATCCGGTGTGAGCGAATGATCGACGTAGCGCTTGCCGGCCGCCACCAGATTTATGGCGTGCAGCAGCCGGGAGGGAGGCGCGTCCTTGTCCACAAACCCCCGCGCCTTGGCGGCGATGGCGCGCCGAAGGGTGCCGGGCCGAGCGGCGCTGGCTAAAACCAGCAGCGCGCATCCCGGGCCGCCGGGATGGTCCGGTGCCGGGACCGGACCCGCGCAGTCCCCGTCCACGACGCACACCTGCGGCCGGAAGGCACGAGCACGGCCCGGGGCGCTTCCCCAACAGGCGGCGACAGCGTCGATTCCTTCCTCGTCGCGCAACAGCGCGGTGAGCGCCGAGCGCAGCAGCCGCGTCTCGTGAACAACCAAGACCCGGATCACGTTCGCCCCCTCATGTCTACAACAGCACTGTCAGCCCCCGTTGTTGCACCAGTCCCATCGGGAACAACCGGCGGTGCGGCGACAGCTACCCTTCTGAGCCACTGCCACAGCACGCGGTTTCGGCCCCGAACGGTGCCCGCTGAATTGTCACGGCTGCTATTCCTGCCAGATGGTGTTTTGCGGGATGTGACTGGAAACAGCGTGAGCATGCACGCCTGTTGCTGCGGCCATTTGCTGCGCGGATGGTGGAAACTCCACAACCCGCAACGGCGGACTGTAACCGGCGGTACGCCCGCTTGCGAGTGCGAAGACGAAGCGGCCCACGCCCGCCTCGGCCATCGCCCGGAGTGCATCGGCATCGTAGGAACTTCACACACCAGCGGGCCGGTTTCCGGAAAGCGGGCCGCGCAACCACCAGGGAATTCCCGCCATCTCGGCGATTGGCTGCTGAGCGGGCCGCTTCCGCTCCCGTAATGGATGTGGCCTGAGTGTCAGGTGGTTGCTGTGGGGCGGGGAGCATCGCGGCGCGATATCGACATGCCCCTGTCTCCACCGGCGACGATCGACGACACGGCCCGACTCGGCGGGCCGCAACTCGGTAGCCCCGCCGGGCCACGGCAATGGGACGTGTCGATCGGGGCGTTGGCGGTGCCGACCTGGTGCCTGAAACAGCTGTGAAACCGCGGTGAAACTCGCGGTGGCAGGCTCGGTGAGGTCTTGGCCTGCGGGCCTTTTGCACCACTGGGAGTCACCATGCATCAGCACGCGCAGGAACACGAGACGGCCGTTGATGGCGCACCGCCGTTGGGGCGTCTGCACGAGGTCGGAGGGCGGCGGTTGATGGTTCACCGCTCGGGCAGCGGCGGCCCGACCGTGGTGTTCGTGGCCGGGGCCAGCGCCGTCGGCCTCGATTACCTGAACTTGCACAACCGGGTCTCCGAGTTCACCACGTCCGTGCTCTACGACCGTGCTGGAACGGGTTGGAGCGACCAGGTAGAGCTGCCCCGTACCGCCACCGAGGTCGCCAACGAGCTCAGGAGTCTGCTGCGGGCGGTCGGTGTGCCCGCTCCCTATCTGCTGGGCGGCCACTCGCTGGGCGGCGCCTACGTACGCCGCTTCGCGCAGCTGTTCCCGGACGAGGTGGCCGGCTTGCTGCTGCTGGAGCCCTCCCACGAGGACTGGGACGCCTACATGCCGGAGCAGTTGCAGCTGCGGAAGCACATGGGTGAGCAGGAGCAGCCGATGCCGGAGCTGACCCCCGTAGGTACGCCGGGATGTGGCTGCATCGCTGCGTTTCCGCATCGTCGCATCGATGCCGGCGACGGCGCTGGCGGCGAGATCGCCGAAGGACTGGACGGCGCAAGCACTTGGGGGCCAGATCGGCAACGGGGCACGCCGCGGCACCCTCATCAAGGGCGGTACGCACCTGGAGGGCATCGGCAGGGTCACCGTCGTCGTCTTCGACAAGACGGGCACCCTCACCTTCGGGCGGCCGCTGGTCACCAGCGTGGTCTCGCTGAGCGCCGGCTGCACCGCCGACGAGGTGCTGAGCCTGGCCGCCTCCGGCGAGCTGCACGCCCGCCATCCGTTGGCCCAGGCCATCGTCGCCCGCACCGAGGAACGCCACCTCCAAGTCCCCGTCCACCAGACCTGCGAGGTCGTCCTCGGCGTGGGCATGCGCGCAGAACTGGACGATACGCGGCTGCTCGTCGACAGCCCCGCCTTGCTGGTCTCCGTCCAGCCGGGTGACTTGGCTTGGGGCCTCGAACGAGGGCCGGGCCCGTAACCGCCGCCCCTCAGCCCAGCCCGGGGATACCGGAGATCAGCAGATCGATGACTTTGATGCCGATGAACGGGGCTACCAGGCCGCCGAGTCCATAGCGGGTGAGGTTGCGGCGCAGCAGGTCGTGGGCGGAGGAGGGGGTGTAGCGCACGCCGCGCAGGGCGAGCGGGATCAGCGCGATGATGATGAGCGCGTTGAAGATGATGGCGGAGGTGATCGCCGAGGTCGGACTGTGCAGCCCCATGATGTTCAGCGCCGCCAGGCCGGGGTAGGCCCCGGCGAACATGGCCGGGATGATCGCGAAGTACTTGGCGACGTCGTTGGTGATCGAGAAAGTTGTCAACGCGCCCCGGGTGATCAGGAGTTGCTTGCCGATCTCGACGATCTCGATGAGCTTGGTCGGGTTGGAGTCCAGGTCCACCATGTTCCCGGCCTCCTTGGCGGCCGAGGTACCGGTGTTCATGGCCACGCCCACGTCCGCCTGCGCCAGCGCGGGGGCGTCGTTCGTACCGTCACCGGTCATCGCGACGAGTTTGCCGCCCTCCTGTTCCTGTGTGATCAGGGCGAGTTTGTCCTCGGGCGTGGCTTCGGCGAGGTAGTCGTCCACGCCCGCCTCCTGGGCGATGGCCTTGGCCGTCAGCGCATTGTCGCCGGTGATCATCACCGTACGGATGCCCATCCGCCGTAATTCGGCGAAGCGTTCGCGGATGCCGTCCTTGACGACGTCCTTGAGGTGGATGACGCCCAGGATCCGCGCCGCGTACCGGTCGTGCACCGCCACCAGCAGCGGGGTTCCGCCGGACGCGGCGATGGAGTCGGTGAACAGCCTTGCTTCGGCGGGCACTTCGCCGCCGCGCAGCGCCACCCAGTCGATGACCTGGGCGGCCGCACCTTTGCGGATGGCGCAGCCCGCACCCCCGGACCAGCGCAGATTGACGCCGCTCATCCGGGTCTGCGCGCTGAACTCCACGTATTCGGTGTGTTGCAGTTCCCCCTCGGCCGGCTCACGCAGCCCGTACTTCTCCTTGGCGAGGACGACGATCGAGCGGCCCTCCGGGGTCTCGTCGGCCAGCGAGGAGAGCTGGGCGGTGTCCGCGAGCTGGAGTTCGTCGATGCCGGGCAGCGGGACGAAGGCGACCGCCTCGCGGTTGCCGAGGGTGATGGTGCCGGTCTTGTCGAGCAGCAGGGTGTTGATGTCGCCGGCCGCCTCGACCGCGCGGCCCGACATGGCCAGGACGTTGCGCTGGACGAGGCGGTCCATGCCGGCGATGCCGATCGCGGAGAGCAGTGCGCCGATCGTCGTGGGGATGAGCGTGACGAGCAGCGCGACCAGCACCGTCGTCGACTGGGTCGCGCCGGCGTAGGAGGCCATCGGCTGCACAGTGACCACGACCAGGATGAAGACGATGGTGAGCGCGGCGAGCAGGATGTGCAGCGCGATCTCGTTGGGAGTGCGCTGCCGGGTCGCGCCCTCGACCAGGGCGATCATCCGGTCCAGGAAGGACTGCCCGGGGCGGGAGGTGACCCGTACGACGAGGCGGTCGGACAGCACCGTCGTGCCGCCGGTGACGCCCGAGCGGTCGCCACCCGACTCGCGGATGACCGGTGCCGATTCGCCGGTGACCGCCGACTCGTCGACCGCGGCGACACCGTCGACCACGTCTCCGTCGGCCGGGATCACCTCGCCCGCCCCGACCAGCACGAAGTCGAACGGCTGCAGATCGGCGGCCGCGACGGACTCGGTCTCGGCGTCGCGGAGGTCGATGCCGACCCGCCAGTTGTTGCGCAGCCGCCGGGCGACGATGTCCGTGCGCGCCTTGCGCAACGAATCGGCCTGCGCCTTGCCGCGGCCCTCGGCGACCGCCTCCGCAAGGTTGGCGAAGATCACCGTCAGCCAGAGCCAGCCGCTGATCACCCACGCGAAGACGGACGGGCTGAGCAGCGCGGAGAGCGTGGTGAGGACGGAGCCGCAGGCCACCACGAACAGCACGGGATTGCCGGCCAGCGCCCGCGGATGCAGCTTGCGCAGCGCGTCGGGGAAGGACGTCAGCAGCGCCCTCGGGTCGAACAGCCCGCCGGGCTCGCGCCGTCGCCGTCGTCGCCGTCGGCCCCCGTGCGACGGACCGTCCTGGGCAGGCGTGGATGCCGTCGGGTCCGTCGAGGTCGTCGGCGCCGTCGGAGCATGGGGCGGGGCGGGATACATGGGGAAACCTTCTGGGAGACCGGCCCCCTACCGGGCCGGGCGGTTTGATGGCTTGGTGCCAGGTTGTGGGCAGGTCGTGGCCAGGTGGTGGTCTGGTGGCCGGGCGTTCGATGGGCGAACCGGGCTGATCGGGAACCGCCAGGGGCAGGCGAGCTCGTTCTCCGGCAGCCGCGGCCGAATCTACGGCTCAGCGGCCGGGCAGATGCCCCGGTGCACAGCGGATTTGCGGCTCTCTTACGGGCGGCCCGCGCCCCGCGTCACGAGGGCGTCAACAGCGCCGCCATGGGCGTCAACAGCGCATCAATGCAGGCCCGACGCGGGCGCGCCGGACGCAGAATCGTGAGTACGGGGGCAGGCGACCACCCGTGCTGTGCCCAGGGAGGGTGAGTGGTCACCGCCGCCGGAACAGTGCGCAGTACCGAAGCGGGGGTCTGAGCCGCCGCCGAGTCACGACGCGGAGGCGTCGCGAGCCGTGCCGCCCTGCCCCTCGCCCTGCGCCTGCCGAGCCAGGGAGGTGGCGCATGACCGGATACGAATACCCGCCGCGGGACCGGATCGCCTTGCTCGCCGCGCTCGCGAGCCCGTTCCTGGTCGCGCTCGCGCTCGTGCCCTTCCGTACGGACCTGTCGAACACCAACGCGGCCCTCGTCCTGGTCGTGGTGGTGGTCGCCGTCGCGGCCGTGGGCAGCCGGACGGCGGGCGCGCTCGCGGCGCTGTCGGCCGCGGCATGGTTCGACTTCTTCCTCACCCGCCCGTACCAGCGGTTCACCATCACGGACCCGGCCGACGTCGAGACCGCCGTGCTGCTCCTGATCGTCGGGCTGGCCGTCTCGCAGCTGGCCGCCAGGGCGCGGCGGCTGAAGGTGATCACGGTGACGAACGCAGAGTATTTGTCGCGCGTCCACGACACGGCCGCACTGGCCCAGGTCGCGACCTCGGGCGACGCCGTGGTCGACCACGTACGGCATGAGCTGGTCGAACTGCTGCGGCTGCGCGGCTGCCGGTTCGAGTACGGCACCCTGCTGGGGCAGCCGCCGCGTCTGGAGCAGGACGGCGGCGTGTCCGTCGGCCACCGGCGGTGGGACCTCGTTCGCGCCGGCTGGCCGGCAGGGGAGATCGAACTGCGGGTGAGCGGCGCCGGCCGCTACTACGGCAGATTCCTGCTTGACCCCCTTCCGGGCCCCGTGCCCTCGCTGCCCGCACGCCTCGTCGCGGTGACCCTCGCCGGCCAAGCGGGCGCGGCACTCGACACGGCCGGGCCGATGGTGAAGGACGGCTGACACCCACCGCGAAGCAACCGCGCCCTGCACAGACACCGGAGAGCCCGCGACCCAACCCATGCGCACACAGACACACCTGCGCACGTACGCGCATACGCAATCTTGACGCCGAACTCGTGTGCGACGCGGAACCGAACACCCCCACCCCGGCACTCTTGACGGTGTGACATCAACTCTCCACCTTCGTACGGGACTTGGGCAGCGCTCCCAGCACATGGTGATCTGCGGCGACGACGGGCTCGCGCACCGGCTCGCCGTGACCTTGGACGCCGTGTGCGGCGAGGCCGTCACCGTCGTGCTGCCCTCCCGGCGCGAGGGACACGCGCCGGAGATCGCCGCCCTGCACCGTGATCCGCACTCGCCGATCGAACTGCTGGTGGCCGCGCGCCCGGACGAACAGACGCTGCGCGCCGCCGGGGTGGAGCGGGCCGCCGCGCTCGCCCTGACCTACCGAGACGACCAGGTCAATATGACCGCCGCACTGCTGGCCCGCAGTCTCAACCCGTCCATACGCCTGGTCATCCGGATGTTCCACCGCGAGCGCGGCCACCACCTCGAACGCCTCCTGGACCGGGCCGTGGCGGCGCTCGGCCGGAGCGACGACGCCTCGTTGGACATGTCCACCACCGTGCTGTCCGACACCGATACCGCGGTCCCCGAGCTGGTGGCCGCCGCGGCGGTCGGTCAGGGACACACCCTCCAGGTCGAGGGCCAGGTCTTCCGCGGTGTCGTCCGCCCAGCCCGCACACCGCCCCAACCCGCCGACCTGGCCACCCTGGCCGTGCTCTCCGGCGCCCATCAGGACGACCCGGCGAGCGAGGACAGCGCCGAGACCCCCGGCGAGGAGGGCACCCAGCTGCTGCCCGACACGGTCACCTCGTACCACCGGCAGTTCACCCACGGCCGGCTGATGCTGGAGGAGGTCACTCACCACCACGCGCCCGACGCCCCCGCGCGTGGCCGCCGAGGCTCCGGGGCCTGGCTGCGGGACCGGCTGGCGCATCTGCCGTGGAAGGTGTTCCTCTCCCGCGAAGTCATCGCCGTCTTCGGGGCGCTGGCCGCGATCGTGGTGGCGCTGGCCGCCGCGACCGCGCTCGTCGAGCCCGGTCCACTGTGGAAGTCCGTCTACCTGCCGCTGCTCGACATCTTCACGATGGGCGACCCGGCGACGAACGAGTCCCCCGCCCGCCGGGTTCTCCAGCTCATCGCCGGATTCGTCGGCCTGGCCGTCCTGCCGCTCGTCGTGGCCGCGACCGTGAACGCCACCGAGGCATTCCGCGCCGCCTCGGTGGGGCAGCCGCCCGCCGCCGACCTGGCCGACCACATCGTGCTGGTCGGCCTCGGCAAGGTCGGCACCCGGGTACTGGCCCAACTGTGCACCACCGAGCACCAAGTGGTCGTTGTGGAACGCGATCCGCACGCCCGTGGCGTCGCCCTCGCCCGCGAGCTGGGTGTGCCCCTGCTGCTGGAGGACGCCTCCGCCCCCGGTGTCCTGGACCGGGCCCGTATCCGCCAGAGCAAGTCACTGCTGGTGCTCACCCGCGACGACGGCGAGAACCTGGACATCGTGATGGCTGCCCGGGAGGCGAACCCCCAGGTACGAGTCGTGATGCGGCTCTACGACGACGACTTCGCCGCCACCGTCTCCCGCACCCTGCGCGCCTCCTACCCCGACGCCACCACCCGCAGCCGCAGCGTCTCTGCGCTGGCCGCGCCGTCCTTTGCAGCCGCCATGATGGGCCGTCATGTCCTGGGCGTCATGCCCGTCGAACGCGGCTCCCTCCTCTTCACCACCGTCGATGTCGCCGGCCACCCGGAGCTGGAAGGCCGCTCCATCCACCAGGCCTTCCGCCAGCACCAATGGCGCGTCCTGGCCGTAGGCGCCGTGGCCCCGCCATCGTCCGCCACCTCGACCGACACACTCGGCGGCCTCCACCTCGACCGCCCCGGCTTCGACTGGCGCCCACCACACGGCCGGATCCTGCGTGCGGGCGACCGCGTGGTCCTGGCGTCGACCCGGCGCGGCCTGGACTTTCTACTGACGGGGGGGTGCAGCCTCATCCGACGGAACCGGGCACCTGAGGGGCCGCGACGCAACGGACCGCACCGTACATCGCCTGCCCGCGAGCTGAGCCAAAGTCCTTTTTCGGCCACGCCAAAGCCATCCCCCGCGCTGACGTGCCCTTACGCTCGCCCGCGTGGCCAAAATCGTGGATGCAGTCAAGCGGATACTGATCGGCCGGGCGCTGCCCAGTGAAGGGCTCCACGAGACCCTGCTGCCCAAACGGCTGGCACTGCCGATCTTCGCCTCCGACCCGCTGTCGTCCGTCGCGTACGCCACGCAGGAAATCCTGCTGGTGCTGACGCTGGCCGGCCTGACCTATCTGCATCTGGCCACCTGGGCGGCGGTCGCAGTGGTGTGCCTGCTGGCCGTGGTGGTGCTGTCCTACCGTCAGGTCGTGTACGCCTACCCGTCGGGCGGCGGCTCGTACGAGGTCGTCTCCACCAACCTCGGACCGTCGGCGGGACTGGTGGTCGCCGCGTCCCTGCTGGTCGACTACGTGATGACGGTCGCGGTCTCGGTGGCGTCCGGTGTGGACAACATCATCTCCGCGTTTCCGTCGATCAACGAGTACCGGACGGTGATGGCGGTCGCGTTCGTCGCGCTGCTCGCGACGGTGAACCTGCGCGGTATGCGCGAATCGGGGCGCGCATTCGCGGCTCCCACCTATCTGTTCATCGCCGGGGTGCTCATCATGTCCGCCACGGGGCTGTTCCGCTGGATCGTCGGCGACGCCCCGGTGGCCGAATCCGCCGCGTACGGCATCGAGCCGGCCCCTGGGGACGCCCACCTGGCCGGTCTTGCCCTCTTGATGCTGGGACTGCGCGCGTTCTCCAGCGGCTGTACGGCGCTGACGGGCGTCGAGGCCATCTCCAACGGCGTCCCGGCCTTCCGCAAACCCAAGTCGAAGAACGCCGCGAGCACGATGAGCGCAATGGGCCTGACCGCGATCCTGATGTTCTCCGGCATCACCGCCCTCGCGCTGATCGCGAACGTCCACATCACCGACGACACCTGCCGCCTCACCGGCTTCACCGGCAACTGCGAGACCACACCCCAGCGGACGGTCATCGCCCAGCTCGCCGCCGCGATCTTCGGCGGCCCCCAAAGCGTCGGGTTCTTCTACATCCAGGCCGCCACCGCCCTGGTCCTCGTCCTGGCGGCCAACACCGCCTTCAACGGCTTCCCTCTCCTGGCGTCCATCCTGGCCCAGCACCGCTACCTGCCGCGCCAGCTCCACACCCGCGGCGACCGACTGGCCTTCTCCAACGGCATCGTCGCCCTCGCCGTGGTCGCCGGCGCCCTGCTGTGGGCGTTCCACGCCTCCGTCACCAACCTCATCCACCTCTACATCCTCGGTGTCTTCACCTCCTTCACGCTCTCCCAGACCGGCATGGTCCGGCACTGGAACCGCGTCCTGCGTGCCGAGCCGGATGCGGCCCGGCGCCGGCGCCACCACATCGCCCGCGTCATCAACGCCGTGGGCGCCGTGGTCACCGGCCTGGTGCTGGTCATCGTGCTGCTGACGAAGTTCACCCAGGGCGCCTATCTCGCGGTGATCGCGGCCGTCGTCCTGTGGCTGATGATGCGTGGCATCCGACGGCACTACGACCTCACCGCGGCCGAACTCGCTGTCGCCGACCCGCGGGCCGAGATCGTGCTGCCCTCCCGCATCCATGCCGTCGTCCTGGTATCCAAGATCCACAAACCCACGCTGCGAGCTCTGGCGTATGCCCGCGCCACCCACCCCGACGTCCTGGAAGCCCTCACCGTCGCCGTCGACCGCGACGAGGTCCAGGACCTGCAAACGCAGTGGGATGCGGCCGGCTTCGAAACGCCGTTGAAGACGCTGGCCTCCCCTTACCGTGAGGTCACCCGCCCGGTCGTCGAGTACGTACGTTCCATCGGCCGCACCAGCCCCCGCGACGTGATCAGCGTCTTCATCCCCGAATATGTCGTCGGGCGCTGGTGGGAGAACCTCCTGCACAACCAGTCCGCCCTCTGGCTCAAGAGCCGATTGCTCTTCGCCCCGGGCGTCATGGTCACCAGCGTCCCCTGGCAACTCAGCTCCTCCGAACGCAGACCCCCGCGCCCCAGCGTCCGCGCCCCGGGTTCCGTCCGCCGCGGCGAGCCCGCCCTGACACCCTGGACGACGAAGGACAGCCGCGGACCGGGGTTGGACTCGCCGCCAGGACCGGAAAGGTGATGAGGGGAGCTGAACGGCGATGAGGGCGGACGTCCCACCAGCGTGAGAGCGTGAAACGTCGACGAAGGAGCAGGGCGTATGAGCGGTATCTACCGTGACCGATGGATCGAGTGCACGTCCGACTCCGTCCGGATTCGCGCCTACTACTTCCCCTGGGGGACCAAGACGATCCCGTACCGCTCACTACGCTCGGTCCGCTCCGTGGAGATGGGCCTCTTCAGCGGGCAGGCGCGCATCTGGGGGACCGCGAACCCGCGCTACTGGGCGAGCCTGGACCCGGGACGTCCCTCGAAGAAGGTCGGGCTGATCCTCGACCTCGGACGGTTCGTCCACCCGTTCATCACCCCGGACGACCCCGAAGCCGTGGAAGCCGTCATCCGGGAGCGTGCGAATCTCGGCCCAACGGACGATGACAGCACCCGAGGCCCCGCCCTCTGAGTTGCTGAGCGCCTCGGCCGGCCCGACGCCGGCTGGCCCGGGTCGCGACGGCATCGCGACCCGGGCCAGGGCATGACGAAACTGAGGTGCGGTGCGGGGATCAGCTGTTGAGGCTGGTGTGGTTCCACCAGGCCTGGCGGCCGACCGTGAAGTCGATCGTCGTGCCGGTCCCGTTGATCTTGCCCTGGTACTGCTGCCCCTTCTTCAGCGGGCTCTCGATCAGCTTGTCGTGGGCGTCCTGGATCGAGTCGATGATGAGGGTCGGGACCTTCTTCAGCGTCGCCGCGTCGATGGCCTGCTTGGTGGCGATGGTGATGGCCTCGTCCCAGTTCGGGCGTGCCGCGATCTGGTGCGCGATGTGGATCTCGTCGCCCTCACCGAAGATCAGGTAGGTGAGGTACTCGGGGTAGGGCAGATTTCCGAGCTTGCGGAAGGAGATGACGTCTTCCTTCTTGCACTCCACCGTGGTCTCGGCCGTCGTCATCTGCTCGAACTTCCGCTCGCCGTTCGGCTGAACGATGACCCGCTCCAGATGGACCCTGAACTCCTTGCCGTGCTGCAGCTCCGGGAGCTCGAAGTGGTGCGGGCAGCGCAGCGAGTAGAAGACCCGCTCGTTCTCGTGCTGCGCCAGATCCTTCAGGTACATCTCACGCAGTTCGCCGTTGTCCTTGATGGTGAAGGTGAACACCGCCTGGTAGTTGTGGCCGGACTGCTCGTTGAACAGCGCCAGGTGGTAGAAGAACAGCTTCTTCTTGCCCAGCATCAGGAAGCGGTGGATGTGCTCGTGGGCGGAGTCGGGGGTGGTCATGGTGAGGTCCTGCCTTTCGTTGGGTGGGGGTTCGGGCGGGTGTGCCGCTGGCGCCGGGCCCAGAAGGGGCGGTCGGCCCAGCGGGTCTCCTGGGCGTGCACGGCACGGTGGCCGTGCTGGTAGGTGGTGCGGGCCGTGGCGACCTTCGCCGCGTAGTCGGCCAGGGCCGTCCGGTCGCCGCGCAACCGCGCGTCGACCGCCTGGCCCGCGCTCAGCCCGGTGTAGAGGGCGGTGAGGATGCCCTGGGAGCTGAGCGGGTCGAAAGCGGCCGCCGCGTCTCCGGCGGCCGTCCAGCCGTTGCCGTGCACCCGGTCCAGATGCGCGCTGTGCGCGGGGGCGCGACGGGGTGGCGGCAGGGTGGTGAGCCCGTGTGGGCGGGCCCGGCGGGATACGTGCCGGGTGGCCAGCAGCCGGTCGCGGAACCGCTCGGCGCCGCGTCCGGTGGCAACGGGCAGGTCGGGGTCGGTGAAGTAGGCGACCAGACGCTGCCGGGAGGGCAGCAGGGCGGTGTACCACCAGCCGTCCTGGTCGGACTCCACCAGCGAACGGCCGTCGGTAGCGGTCTGCGGGGCCGGGTCAAGGACGAGATGGAGCGCGGTCAGCCGGTCTCCCGTGCGCCGCCGGGCGCCGGAGCGGACGGCGATCGCGGCGCCCCGCCCGGTGGCGTCCACCACCCAGCGGCAGCGGACCGTACGCTCCCCGCCGCCGGAGCGGTCGCGCAGAACCAGCCGCCAGCTGCCGTCCCGTTGCCGTGAGGGGCGCCGTACGGCCGTGCGCTCGGCGACTTCGGCACCCGCCGCGCGGGCGGCGGCACGCAGCCGCCGGTCGAAGAGCGGACGGTCGAGGTGCCAGCCGTGGCCGTACGGGTCGTTGATGAAGTCCACGGCGTGCAGTTCGGACGAGCCCCAGGCGGACAGGTTGCCGTGGCAGGGCAGATGCCCGGTGCCCAGGACCGGCCCCTCGACGCCGAGGTCGGCCAGGAGCAGCCGCCCCATGGACACCAGTGCCTCGCCGGCCTTGGGCGGGCCGGTGCCGGCGTCGGCCAGCAGGACCGTACGCCCGGCCCGTACGAGGGCGAGCGCGGCGGCGCAGCCGGCCGGGCCACCGCCCGCGACCACGACGTCGTAGGGGGCCGCGGGGCTCACTGGGTGCCGTGGAGGGGGTCGAGCTTCTCCAGGTATCCGGCGGCGATCGCCGCCTCGTCCCGGCCGGTCGCTTCCTTGACCTCCTGTACCGCCTGCTGCACGAGATCTGCCTCGACAGACTCGGCCGGGATGCTCCCGGTCCAGACGCCGGCCGCGGCGGCCAGTTGGGGTACTCCCGCCTCGGGTACGTGGATGTTGATGAGGTTGGCGTCGTCGGGGGCCGGCGGGTATCCGGGGTCGGACTCCACCTGGATGTACTTCGGGAACTTCCCGTCGCCCACGGTGTATTCATGTGTCTCGACGATGCCGAACTTGTACCAGTCGTCGATCATCTGCCGGCGCTGCACGTTGAAGTCCGTACCGGTCAGTCCGCGCAGCCACACCGCCCGGTTCTCGAAGGCCTTCTCCCTGGCACTGTCGTCGGAGCCGCCGCTCGGCTTGGTATTGACGGTGGTGAAGTCCGCTTTCTTGAGCACGTGGTTGGGCATCTGGGCAGGCCAGAAGGTCGGCAGATAAGGGCTGTAACGGGGGCCGAGCCCGGCGCGTACCTCATAGCCGGAACGGCAGCTCGCCGTGTCGCACTGCCAGGGGGCGGCCATCCAGCGGGTGAGGTCGCCCGGTCCCTGCGCGAACAGCGGGCCGTTCTTGCCCAGGGCGTCCTGGAGGCTGAGGACATCGCCGTAATCGCGTTCCGGGTTCTCCGCCGTGCGGTGCAGGATGCGGAAGGGCTCGGAGTACATGGTCTTGTGCCGCATCGGCCAGGTGACTTCGCAGCCCGGGTGGAAGGCGTCGGCGGCGCAGTTCTCCAGCGCGGCCCGGTCCAGCAGGTCCGGCTGTTCGGCGGGGGGCGCCTGGTCCACGTTCGGGTGGCCGGTGCGGGGCGGGCCGGAAGTGAAGTGGCCGTCGGCCCACAGGGCCAGCATCCGGTCCTGGGCGGCGGAGAGCGTGATGTGCTGCCGTACGGAGTTGGGCCTGCTGGACATGGCGTCGCCGTAGAGCCACGGCCAGGGCAGCGGGGACATCCCGTCCCGCGCGTAGTCGCGCATCTGGACGTAGACCTGCCGGCGGAGTTCGCGGCTGGCCTTGCCCGGGTCGGCGAGCCGCTTGCGCATGGCCGGGTCGCGGAAGTGGTGCGGGCCGCTCCAGCCGAACTGGGTCGCGAACCCGTGGTTGACCCACTGCAGATCACAGAACCGGGTCAGCAGCGGTTCGATGTGGTCCGGGTACGAGACCTCCGGCTCGACGGGCAGCGTCTGCTCGGTGACGAACACATCGTGGAGCAGGTCGTAGAGGGTACGGACGGTCTTCACGCCGGGTGCGTAGTGCGGCGGGCCGACCACGACCCAGGCCGGGCTAGCGGTCTTCGTGGCGCCCCCGATGGTGACCTCCGCCGTGACCGGGCCGTCGGAGACGTCGTCGTACCAGGTGTCGTTGTTGGCCACGCCGGAGATCGGCTTCTCGGGTCTGGCGAAGGAGGCCGATTTACCGACGCCGCCGACGACCAGCAGACGGCCGTCGTTCTGGGTGGATGCCGAACCCAGGGGGACCGGCAGATCCATGATCTTCCCGGCGAAGGTGGCGGTCTCGTGCTTCGAGGCATGGATGGTCTGGATGCCGGGGTCGTTGATGAGTTTCTTCCGCGCCGCACCCGTGATGTCGAAGTTCCGTCGGCGCCGCTGGGCGTCCTGCAGGCCGGTGGCCTCGGGGATGTCGAGCGGAATATGGAACTGGTACCAGGCGGCCTTCTTGTTGGCCAGGTGCACCGACCACTTGATCTCGGTAACGCCCTCTTCGCCCAGCTTGAGTTCCCTGACGACCTCGCCCGCCTTGTTGTAGCCGTAGACCCGGAAACGGGCAGCCTGCCGGATGACCTTCCCCGAGCTGTCCTTGTACGAGCCGGGCGGCAGCGCCGGCTGATCCGGAGACTCCGGTCCGATGAAGGGCTCATTGCTGCTGTTGCCGACCCGGGCGATGCCTATGGCGGGGTGGATCTTCACCTGTGCGATCTGCTTGTCCATCGAGGAGCCTTTCACTGGGCAGGTGTGGATGCCCCCGAAGGCCTCAAATGTAGGATCATCAGAGTTCACGTTGCGAAGTCGGCGCGTCACAATGGGTGAATGAATTCACCCGTTTGGGCTGATCTGCGCCCGGATCCGTTCCCTCGCTGTTCACGGGACGTGATGGCGGATGGTGGCTTGGTGGAGTGGGGGCGGGTCAGGCGGGGAGTGGGAGAGTCTGAGGTGTACGGGGAGGGGTGGGCCTCGCTCGCCAGGTAGCCGCCGTGGCCCGGACGCTGTTCGAGGTCGCTCTGGTCGCCGGAGGCGCGGTGATTCCAGGCGATCGCTTCGAGATTCGGGCCTAAAGCCTTGACGGTGCGACGGTGATGAGCCCCTTGTCGCCTACGGACCGGAAGCAGCCGGGAAATCAATCTGAGGCCGATTTTGCGGAACCGCCGCAGGGGGCCGAACTTGGCGCGGCTGACCGTACGGCCCTGGAAACAACTTCTCGATCGTCACCGTGACGCGGCCGTATGCGGGCTCGGCCGCAAATCCGCGTCTCCCACCGATACGTTGCGGCCACCGGCCACCGGCCACCGGCCACCGGCCACCGGCCACCGGCCACCGGCCACCGGCCACCGGCCACCGGCCACCGGCCACCGGCCACCGGCCACCGGCCACCGGCTCTGAACGTCACCGAGTTCTCATGATTCGCCGCATCTCGAGCGGCAGCGCCGCNTCTGAACGTCACCGAGTTCTCATGATTCGCCGCATCTCGAGCGGCAGCGCCGCGGGCTCACCGGCGCGACTGGCAGCCCAACGCCCAACGCCCAACGCCGAAGGAATCGTCCGCCGGGGACGATTCCGCCACGGTGCTCAGCGAGAAGGCTCAGGCCAATCAAGCTCTCCCGACATCGGCGCGATGGGCGGCTGGCAGGGCTTGAGCAGCCACATCACCACTGCGGACGGGCACCTCAAGAGCCGGGCCTACGGCAAAGAGCGGCGGAAGTCCATAAGACGGCTACGACGCCGGTGAGGGCGGCTTGCAACATTCCTCCACAAGCGTTCAGTACCACGAGCGTACGAACCAGGGGCCTGGCATGCAGCGATCCGAGCTAGATCTCAGGCCGGGGTTCAGCGCGGGCAGCGGGCAGGGGAGGGCCGGCACTGTTGCCGATATCTGTGGCACGAGGTGGAGCGGTCCTCCCGAGCGGCAACGCCTCTGGCTCGGCAACCCGGGCACGACCATCACCCGAAGCCCGCTCCACCTATTACGCAAGGGATCCGGTTACGTAAAAGATCCGGCTGTCGCCCGCTCCTGCAGGTGACAGCCGGATAGCAAGCCGAAGGCCAGACTCAGACCTTGGTGAAGCACAACGTGTAGTCGGCGCCCCGACGGCTTGAGAACTGAATGCCGTAGTCGAACTTCGACCCGCATTCCTTGTCGGGGCCATAGAGCCTGTCGCCGGTTTTGTACTCGGCCTCGGTGGAGCCACAGTCGACGATCTCTGGCAGTGGGTCGCCCTGGGGGTCCTGGACCTTGACGCAGTCGCCGATCTGTGGATCGTGCTTCTTGTTCTCCGCGGCCCGCGCGGCTCGCGAGGCCTCTGCCTTGGCTTTGCCACCGTTGGGATTGGTGTTGTAATCCCAGACGTACCAGGCCCCGCCGCCGAAGATCGCCAGGACGATAACGGCGGTGATCAGCGCCCGCAACGGACTCCGCCGAGGTTGCTGCGGCCCGCGCGGCTGCTGCTGCGGGTACCCGTAAGACTGAGGCTGCTGAGGCTGCTGCTGCGGGTACCCATAGGGCTGCTGCGGTTGCTGCTGCGGATAGCCGTAAGGCTGCTGTGGCGGCTGATTCTGGTACGGCGGCGGCGGTGCGGACACGGCTGAGGGTCCCCCATGATTGGCTGCTGAACGAAGATCAACGCGAGGTTGACCGATGCAGGCTACCCTCCTGTGCCTGTCCGCCGATCCGCAGTCCGGTGCGCGGCATCCCGCCTGTTCCCTTGAGCCTTGCGCTGACCGATTCAACCGGCCGCTGGTCGGCTGAAGTGTTCTGTCGCAGTGACGTGGCCGGGCAGCTGATCATGGCAACGTGACCCGGCTACCCGGCCACAAGCGACCGCGGCCGCGCACTTCAGCCGGTTCTGACCTCAGTTGGATCTGACCGCGCTTGCGTGATCCCTACGGCCGGCTGGATGAGGATGCGGGTCCGACGAGCAAGGCGGTTCCGGCTGCCTTTGTCGACGAACCCGGCATCGTCGAGGGGCAAAGGTCAGGAATGCGGACGGCGAGGTTGATCGCCCTGCTCCGCATTCTTCTCCTTGATGCGCGCGGCTTCCTTCCGGACCTCGGCCTGGGTGGCGCGTTCCCGCTGCAGCCAGTCGGGGTTTTCCCTCTTCAAGGCATCGATCTGCTCCGTGGTGAGGGCTTCGGTGACTCCACCCCGCGCGAGACCTGAGATGGAGATGCCCAGCTTCGCCGCGACCACCGGCCGGGGATGCGGGCCGTTGCGTCGCAGTTCCAGCAGCCACTCGGGCGGATCGGCCTGCAGGGCATTCAACTCGGAGCGCGAGACGACACCCTCCTGGAACTCGGCGGGGGTGGCCTCGAGGTACACACCCAGCTTCTTCGCCGCGGTTGCGGGCTTCATCGTCTGGGTGGTCTGGTGCGACGTCATGGTGTCAAGAGTATCGAGCGTGTGCGCTACCTCTGACCACGACCGGTAACCTGGCGGAGTGACAGGCTCGGAAGTATCCCCTTCGTTCCGGCTCGCGTATGTCCCGGGAGTGACGCCCAGCAAGTGGGTGCGGATCTGGAACGAGCGGCTGCCCGACGTCCCGCTGACCCTCATCGCGGTATCCGCCGCCGAAGCATCCGAGGTGTTGCTGGGCGGCGGCGCCGACGCGGGCTTCGTGCGGTTGCCGGTCGACCGGACGGCCCTCAGCGCGATCCCCCTGTACACCGAGACGACGGTGGTCGTGATCCCGAAGGACCACGTCGTGGCAGCGGTCGACGAGGTGTCCGCCGAGGATCTGGCCGACGAGATCATGCTGCACCCCCTCGATGACAGCCTCGACTGGGAGCGACCGCCGGGACAGCCCGCGATCGAGCGCCCAGCCACAACGGCGGACGCCATCGAACTGGTGGCGGCAGGAGTGGGACTCCTCGTCGTCCCTCAGTCACTCGCCCGCCTGCACCACCGCAAGGACCTCACCTATCGGCCGGTCTCGGACGTCCCCGAGTCGCGCGTCGCGCTGTCGTGGCCCGAGGAGGCCACCACCGATCTGGTGGAGGATTTCATCGGGATCGTCCGCGGGCGGACCGTCAACAGCTCACGGGGTCGCGCGCAGACCCCGGCGCAGCCGCAGCGCAAGCGCCCCGATACGGGCGGTGCGCGGCGGAAGCCCACAGCCGGCAAGGCGACCGGCAAGAGCCCACGGAGCGGTTCCGGCGGCCCCAAGGGCGGCAAGCGCGGCAAACCTCGCCGCCGGTCGTAGCTCCGGCGCCGCGCACCGTGACGGCACGGCAAGGTCGTGGGGCTGGGCGAATCGCAGTCGCCTGTGCCGCCCCCGTCCCGTCTCGGCGCGGCGTCTGGCCGTGGCGACGGCGGCAGCGGTCGTCGGCCTGATCCGGGGACCGCTCATGGCGATGGCCGGGGGCGGCGTCTACGGCACCCTGGGGATGGTGTTCTGCCTGCTCGCAGTGGATATCGGCACGTCCATGGCGCTACGTGGGCGGGCACTCCTACGCGGTCGGCCGAACTCGGCGGACGGACTGTCGCAGCTCAACCGTGAGCAATCGTCGAGACCGGTGGGGGGACGTGGTCGACGGTCATCCGGGCCTTCTGGAGATGCCGGCTTTGGCTGTGTTCCGGATGCGCTTGGTGCGGCCGTGCTCGGCGAGTAGCGCGAGTGCGTCGGGGGCGTCGAGACTGTCGGCGATCTTGCGCTGTAGCCAGTCGGATGCGTCGGTCAACGCGCTGGGCGTCCACGGCTGCGCCAGTGAGATCGCTCTGAACAGGGACCACTCGCGGAGTCGCTGGACCAGGAACGGGTGGCGGGCGATCACCTCGGCCATCGACCGGGCCCACGGCTCATACGCATGATCAGGGCAGAGGCTGGCTGCCCGCCTGTCCAGGTGCCTGGCGACGGCGGACTGGGCCATGGCCTGGTCGGGGTCCGTGAGGACCGTACTGACCAGGTCGGGTTCCTCGGTGACGGTTACTTGTGCCAGTGCTTGGAGGTGGGCGGCGAACCGCACGTGCTCTGAAGGTTCGTCCTCGCTGCACGCCTCAACGTTCATGCTGCCTGCTTCTGAGCTTCTGACGCTCGATCAGCGACCCATGCTCGAAGCGGGTACCGACGCGGACCATTGGGACGAGGCGGGCGCCGTTCAGCGAGCGTCGGCGGGCCTGAGCGGCCTCGATCGGATTCGTGGTCAGCGGAGGGATCCAGTGCTCGGTGGGGTGGTCGTAGAACGGCAGTAGCGCGTCCCGGTCTTCGGCAATCTTCGCGACCGCTTGGGGAACTTGGGTCCGTAGGGCCTGGTGGACGGCTCGACAGCCTGCTCGGCGTGTTCGCGGTCCTCGGCATTGTAGATGTGCCGCAGGGCCTTCTCCGTCGCCGTCTGAGCTGACGCGGGCGGCAGTTGAGAACGTTTGCGGTCTTGTGGATCCAGCAGCGCCGTTCGCGTGTGCTGGGGGAGGCCTCTGTGCTGAGGGAGATCTCGCGCGGGCCTTCCAGAAGCCACTCGGCAATCAGCCGCGGACATGCGCGTCCACGACCACCGTGAGGATGGGCGCGTCGCAGAGCGCTCCATGACCCACAACGGCCGTGCTCGGGGTCAGCGTCAGATCAACCAGCGATCTGGCGGACCCATCAGTACACAGCAGGGCGCCACTGAGCTCAGATAGTGCGTCTGTCCGAGCCGTCAGGCAGCCGTAAAAGTGGGACCCGGTGCCGGGCAGGCTCAGCCAGCTGTCCGCACGCCGCAGGTCACCGTGATCTACGCACGGTGCTCCCCGAGCGGGAGCAAGGCTGGCCGTGCCCGTCAAGCACTCGGTCGGAAGCAGCCCTCAGTCCGCGCGAGTCTTCGAGGTCTCTCAGGAGGCTGCGGCGATACGGGTGATGGCTTCGGTGAGAGTCTGCGGTGAGCAGCCGAAGTTCAGCCTCGCGAATCCGATGCCGGCAGAGCCGTAGCGGTGGCCGGCGTTGAGGGCGACCCGAGCGGTGGTGAGGATGTGTTCGGTGGGGTCGTCGCCCCAGCCGAGCTCGCGGAAGTCGATCCAGGCCAGAAAGCCCGACTGCGGCTGCCTGTAGTGAACTCCGGGGAGCAGCTTCACCAGCAGATCGTCCAGCAGTCCCCGGTTGTGGTCGAGGACGTCCAGGACGTTGGCGAGCCATTGATCGCCGTCGTTGAACGCGGCCACCGTGGCGATTACTCCGAGATGCCCGGTGCGGTAGAGCGAGTGTGGCGACAGGCGGTCGACGTACCGCTTAGGCGCCGGGTCGGCGGTGACGACGGTGGCTGCTTTGAGCCCGGCCAGATTCCAGCCCTTGCTGGCGGACAGGAACGCGAATCCCCAGCGTCTCGCCTCGTCCGACACCGACAAGAACGGGACGAACTCGGCCCCTGGCAGGACGAGCGGGGCGTGGATTTCGTCGGACAGCACGTAGACGCCGTACTTTTCGGCCAGCTTGGCGACCGCGACGAGATCCTCGCGTCGGTGTACGAGGCCTATGGGGTTGTGCGGGTTGCACAGCACATACGCCGTGGCATGGTCGGCGAAGGCCCGTTCCAGGGCGTCCAGGTCGAGCCGCCATTCCAGCGGTCCGTCGGCCAGCGGTGCCTCGACGACATGGGCCCCGACCTCACGTACCCACCAGGAGAACGGCTCGTAGACCGGCGGGCTGATCACCACGCGGTCTCCCGCGCTGACGATGCGGCGCAGGACTTCGACGACGCCGATTCCGACGTCGGCGACGGTGTGTACATCGGCGGCATCGATCCGCCAGTCCCAGGTACGCCGGGCGTAGTTGCTTACCGCTTCCGCAAGGTCGCGGGTCGGTGCCGCGTAACCGGTGTCCGACCGGTCGACCGCCTCGTGGAGAGCCTTGGCGACGGGTTCTGCCAAAGGGAAGTCCATCTCCGCGACAGGAAGGGGAAGGACGTCGTCCGGGAAAGTCCGCCATTTCGCGCTCCGGCGCTTTCTCAGCTCTGCAAGAGGGGGGATCGAGAGGTTGCCCATGGTGGGGGACTCCTGAATGTCTTTCCAGGGATGTGGTGGCGGTAGTCGCAGACGGCGTCATTCGACGCATTCGTATGTGCGCATGTGCGTCTGTGCGTCTGTGCGTTGACGGGATCTCCAGCCTTGGAACTCCACCGGTCTTCCGGGCGGCCGTCCGGAAGAGATTCCGGCGTGCCCGCATGACCGACAAGCGATCCCATGGCCTGGTCTCCCGTCACTCCTCGATGATCGATGCCGCAGGGATCATTCCGCTTCCGATAAAATGCCAAGTAATGTCGAAAATCCGCCATGCTCCGCGTGCGACGACAGGCCTCCGCGCCCTGCCCGCCGGTACCGGAGTCGACGCTCACCGGCACGACGAGAACCAGATCGTCTACGCCGGCCGCGGCGTGCTGTCGGTCGCCACCGACGCCGGCAACTGGATCGCCCCTGCCACCCGGGCGATCTGGATCCCGGCCGGAACCGTGCATGAGCATCGCGCCTATGGCGACACCGATCTCTACCTGGTGGGACTGCCGGTGAAGGAGAACCCGCTGCGCCTGGACCAGCCCGCGGTCATCAGAGTCGGCCCGCTGCTGCGCGAGCTGATCATCGCCTACGCCGGGCAGCCCGCCGACCTCACCGCCGAACGCCTCCGCCTACGGGCCGTCCTGCTCGACCAGCTCCGTCACTCGGCCCAGCAGCCCGTCCACGTGCCCGCGGCCAGTGACCCGCGTCTGGTCGCGGTATGTGCCATCCTTCGCGACAACCCGGCCGACAACCGAACCCTGGCGCAACTCGGCGCCGTGGCCGGCGTCAGCGACCGCACGCTCACCCGGCTCTGCAGGGCCGAATTCGGCATGAGCTTCCCGCAATGGCGCACTCAACTGCGCTTGCACCACGCCCTACGCCTGCTGGCCGAGGACACCCCGGTCACAGTCGTCGCGCACCAATGCGGCTGGGCATCCAGCAGCGCCTTCATCGACGTGTTCCGCCAAGCCTTCGGGCACACCCCTGGCACCCACCGCGCACGCTACTGACCACCGCGACCAATCCCGAGGCGTGCGTGCGCCTTGCGCAAGCCCTCAGTCCGACCAGGTACTCATCTGGACCCGGCTGGCGGTCGGTTAGGCGCCAGGCTTCTCTGAGACGTCAACCACAGTTGACATAGTCAGTCATGTCAACTTATGTTGACGGCATGGGTGATCGAGTGCAATCACGCTTAGGAATGAGCGGCCGTGGCCCCTCAGTGGGACTGCGGCCGCTGCTTATCTGCGGGGTGGTCGGCGGTCCGCTGTTCACTGTCGCCTACCTCGCTGAAGGCTCCACGCGCGCCCACTACAACGCGTGGCGTCACCCGGTCAGTTCACTGGCCCTCGGTGATCACGGCTGGACGCAGACGCTCAACTTCATCGTCGCGGGCCTTCTCACGCTGGCGTTCGCCGTCGGTCTACAGCGTGCGCTCCGACCCTCGGGGGGCTCGACCTGGGGGCCGATGTTCATCGGACTGTGGGCGATCGGGCTGATCGGCGCCGGGATCTTCCTGGCCGACCCGGTCAGGGGCTACCCTCCCGGAACGCCCGGCCGGTTGCCGAACCCCACCGTGCATGGCGCCCTCCACGACTTCGTGTCGCTGGCCGGCTTCGTTGCGCTGACCGCCGCCTGCTTCGCATGCACCCGGTACTTCGCCCGCTCGGGCGAGCGAGGGTGGGCTCTCTACTCAGCTGTCGCGGGCTTCGCCTTCGCAGCGACCATGGGACTGTCCAGCGCCGCTTTCGGCAGGGCTGCTGGAGACCTGGCCGACCTGGGCGGCCTGATCCAGCGCATCGCCCTCACGGTGGGCTGGACTTGGCAGGTCCTGCTCGCACTTCACCTGTGGCGAGCTGCTCCCGTCAGGTACGAGCAGCCCGGTGGCTCCCACGCGGCATGATGCGACCGCAGGCCCTTCAGACCCAGCAGGGCCTGGAGGGAGGTTGGTCTGGTCCCCCTCGCCGGGGACGCGGTTGGCGTCAGGCGCCGTGGTCCGGATCCAGCGCAGGGCGGTGCGGCAGGCCGGGCAAGCACCGTGACGGCGCTGCGCGAGTGCCTCTACGCGATGCTGGCTTGCGATGAAGAGGGGCTGCGGCTGCTCCAGTTGTCCGTCGCCGTCATCGGGCGGGCGATCGCGGACCCGGCCATGGCCGGTGTTCCCGGTCCGAGCGACGGCGAGCTCCTGTCTTTCATAGCCGACCTCATCACCGCCGCCCGGTGCGAGCGCGCGGATCCGCGCCCTCGGGTTACCGCCTCATCGCCGCGGACATCTGCTGGAGCCTCGCCGTAAGCCTCGGCGTCGACATCGCGCTCGGACAGCGCTCTGCCGACTCGGCCAAGAAGGTCTTGGACTATCGTCTCGACGGCCACCTGGGTCGGGCCACCGGCGTTGACGACGACACACCTGACCGATGAGCCGCCGGTACGTGCCTTCGCCGGCGAGCGTGGTGCGTCAGCCCCATCCCGGCCGCCTTTCGTGAGGCCGGCCAGGGAGCCAGGGTGGCCAGGATGGCCACGAGTCGCCCGCGCTGGCGTATCTGGCGATCTGGTCATTGATGGTGCCGTCCACGGTCTCGGTCAGCGGACGGATCCCGTGCTGGACGCTGGATGCTCTGAGGCCCGTTCGCGCAGGGGCAGCCCGCCGATGCAACAGCCGACGGGCGCCTGCGGCCGTCGGGGTCGAGCCGTCTGGCGCGGTCGGCAGGGGAAGGTCAGGCGGTTGCCGGGACCGGGTCGCTCTTCGTGATCTGTTCGACCTGCCGGCGTGTGCCTGGGCGTGGGCATCCGGCAGGGGCAGCAGGTGTTTGAGAGGTTCCAGTTGGGCGCGTAGGTGAGTTCGGGGGTGATGGCGCGCACGTCGAGGGCTATGAAGATCGGGGCGCCGAGGTGGTCTCGAAGGCCGGGAGGAAGTCCTTGCCGTGTTAGGGGTGGATCCGTCGCCGCCGCCGAGGGCCGGAGACGATCACCGCGGTGTCAGGCGGTTTGTGCATCGCGGTTGCCGCGGTGAGACGCAGTGTCTGTCTGGAATGGGCTCGTCGTGCCGGCGGCGGACGGCCGCTGTGCTGCACATGGTGATGGCGACTACCGCGTCGCTGGAGACGCTCTTCGAGCGCCCGGTGTCGCCTGAGGTGGGCTGCTGGCCGCTCGCCCGGGCCGTCGCGTACACACAACCGCCGCGTTCACACAGCTGACAAGAAGCCGTCACACAAGAACCGGAATGCATGGCCAACTGCCGCTGGTTTGCGTTGACATGACTGTGGGAGTAGCACTCAACGCAACCGACGCCGACAATCAGATCGACGCCACCGTACGGCTCGCCGAGGAGGCCGCGGCCGCGGGCCTCCGGTCCGCCTGGTTCGGGCAGACCTTCGGCGCCGACTCGCCTCAGCTCGCGGCGATCGTCGGACGTGAGGTACCCGGGCTGCACGTGGGCACGTCCGCGATTCCCGTCTTCGGACGCCACCCGTTGCTCGTCTCCAGCCAGGCTCAGACCGCGCAGGCCGCCACGCACGGCCGTTACCACCTCGGACTCGCGCTCGGCACCAAGCTCCTGACCGAGGCGGGCTTCGGTATCCCCTTCGAACGGCCCATCGCCCGCCTACGTGAATTCCTCACCGCTCTACGGCAGTTGACCGAGACCGGCGCCGCCGACTTCCACGGCCAACTGCTCACCGCGACCACGCCGATCCCCGCACGTGTGCCGGGCGCCGAGGCCGGGGTGCCGCTGCTCGTCGCCGCGATGGGCCCGCAGGCGCTGCGTGTCAGTGGTGAACTGGCGAACGGGATCCTGCCCTATCTCGCCGGGCCTCGCGCCCTGGCCGAGCACATCGTCCCGGCCGTCACCGCGGCGGCCGAGGCCGCCGGCCGTCCTGCGCCCCGGATCGTGGCGCTTGTGCACGGCGTGGTCACCGACGACGTCGAGTCCGTGCGCGCGAGGGTCACCGAACAGCTCGCGTTCTACGAGCAGATCCCGTCCTATGCGCGGGTCATCGAACTCTCCGGCGGCAAACGCGCCGCCGATGTGGCCGTGGTCGGCGATGAGAGGAAGGTCGCCGCCGAGGTGCGGCGCTACCGGGATGCCGGGGCGACAGAGGTGGTGTTCTCGGGGACGGAGGTCGCCGGGGATGTCGACCGGCGCCGTACCTGGGCACTCTTGGGGGAGCTGGCGGGCTGAACGCCTGCCCCGGACGGCGTCCACAAGGCTGTCATCGGCTTGGAGGCGGTGAGCAGGCGGGGTGGGCGGGCCGACGCCAAGGAGCTCGGCGGCCGTCGGCCGAGTGCACGCTTCTGGAGAGGGAACGGCCGGTTACTCGTCACGCCGCCCGGCTTGTCAGTCGCCATAGGTCGAATTTCCTCACCGAACCTGTAGCGCGTCTCTCCTGGAGGAAGCCCTTCGCTCGATTCTATGCTCGCCATTCCATGAGGCATGGAGCGGATGGTGACGCTGCCACCTCGTGCCCTCATGTCCTCATACGGGTATGAAATGGCGCAGCTCAGAGGTCGCGTCACCACTAAGGCTGACGGGGCGTCGTTGTGTCATCAGTAGGATGGCAGCGCTACGGGCACCGGCCTATTTTGCCCGTCCCACTGGACGAATACTTCGCGGAGACGGGGATGAGCAAACGTCGGCGCCATCACGAAGTGCACGCACTCGTGAGGGAGAACTGTGGCGTTCTCGGGAAGGTTTCGCGCGATGCCCGGTTCTGGCGCCCCAGGGGCAGAGCCAGGGACAATTTTGACATGGAGTGCGGGAACTGATCCGACATTGCAGAGCGCAAATCCGTACTTCATGTTCTCAATGCGTTCAACCTTCCAATGTACGCGGCTGCCGTCGGCCGTTGAGGGTGGCTCCACCACGGTCGATGGCGATGCAGGTTGCTCCACCATATCCGTTGCAGATTTGTCCGCCCCTCGGGCGGATGATCGCTCTGCGAGGAGGCGTAGCCCTGCACTGAGAGCATCCTCAACTGCGATTGCTCGCCGCTCGGCCGCTTCCGCCTGTTTGTGGCTAATCTCGTTGGCTTCCCTGCCAATCCGGATTTGCCTGCGCGAGTCGAGCCAGCCGCCAATCGAAATAAGCAATGTGACGCCTACGCCGGCCCATGTGGCGATATTCCCTACTTCCATGCCAGGACCCTAACTGGCACCTCCTTCGCTTCACGTTGCGGCACGACCGGCCATAGCCCATCACGGCGACGCGTGCCGGCAGAACGGCGACCCTGACGGGGTTTCAAATGGTTGAGAGGCGTATCACCCCCGGCCGCTACCACTTCGATGGGCACGCCGCGGGGTCGCCATCGTCCCTGGGAGGGGCACCAACGTGTGGGAGAAAGGTTGCGGCGTCGATACCTTCGTTGCGTTCCGCGAATATCAGCGGCGAGGTCCCACTGCCTTAGCCGGAGGAAGCGGAGGCGGTAGGGGGTGAGGGGTGGCCAGGACGTCCCGCAGATCTGCTGGATCCTGCACCGCGATCCGGAGCGTATTCACGGATAACGCCTTGGGCGGTGAGCGCAGCAGCGTGCGCTTTGAATAGCGGGGCGAGTTCGGCATACCAACCCCGGCTGAAGGCCTGTCGCTTCTCGGCCAGGGCGCACAGTTCGCCGACGCGGCCGGCGGATGTGTCCAGTACGTCGGCGAATTCGCTGCGGAATTTGGTGGCGGCGGTGGGGACGAGAAGGCTGTAGGTGTGCAGGATGCCTGCGTCGAAGTTGACGGGGACCGCGCCGCATCTCTCCCGGTCGAGGAGAGCGAACGCGTCCCGGGCGATCCATTCATCGCGCAAGGTGGCGCGAGGCGGCATCATGCACGATCTGGAGGTGCAGCTGCGCACGGACCAGGAATTGGCGCGGGCCCAGGATCTGCTTCGCCTCCGCTACGCCGCGGCGTAGCGGGCGCTCGTTCGGCGGCCGGGTGGGGGCCGTAGTGGTCTGTGGCCGTGGCGCTGCCTCTCGACGTGGCGGTAAGGGAATGGTGGAGTGGACCACTGATGGTGCAGAGGGGCCCCGGGTTTGCGGACCGGGGATCTTCTGCTGAATCTGCGCGAAGTTGGCCGCGCGCTCGCGGGTCGCGCTGGGGCGAGCCTTCGCGTGCGCTACTGCGGGAGGAGGCGCTGAGTACCGACGGCGCTCAGCGTGGTGCGGCCGCCCGAATGACCGTCAAGCTGAAGCGTCCCCCGTCGCTGGCGGTGTGCGCGACAGCCGCGTTGGCGTCGTCGAGGTCGAATTCCGTGACGTCGAACTGGCGGAGATCCAGCAGCCCGGACCTGGCCATCTGGATGAGCCGGGTGTTGGCCTCGCGAGGGTACATCCACTGTCCACGGATGGTGATGTTGTTCCTCATGATCCACGGATACGGCAGCCCGAGGTCGGCGCCGCCCGGCATGCCGACGCCGCTCATCAGCACGACCGTGCCGGACTCCCGGACCGACATCGCCGCTGCCCGTACCGGCGTCGTACCTGCCGAGGGCGGAAGCAGGTCGAGGACGGCGTCGATCGGGCCCTGCGCCGCTGCTCGCATCCGCTCGCGGTCCGCGTCCTCATTGCCCGACAGCCGGACGGTCTGGATGGGCGAACCGAAGCGGCGCTCCAGTTCGTCGAGCATCTTCTCGTTGCGCCCCGGCGCGATCACGCAGCCTGCCCCCATGGCCAAGGCGACCGCGACGGCGGCGCTGCCGAAGTTCCCGGTGGCGCCGCTGATCAGCACGGTCTGGCCGGCCTGGAGATCGGCCGCGAGTGGCCGCCGTAGGGCACGAGAAGGAGCAGGAGCGCACACCACAACCCCGCGTCTTCGGGTCCGATCGCGCCTATGGGGAAGACGTTCTCGGTGGGGACCAGCAGCTGCTCGGCGAAGGAGCCCTGGCCGAATATTCCTGCCGGCGCAGACCGCCCTGGCCGCGAGCGCCCAAGCCCTGAAGTGTGATGTCGGGGGTCAGTGCACGGCCCGCGAGCGAATGGTCGGGTTACGCAGGACCCTGCGAATCCGGCGACGTTGCTGGTTGCGTTGATGAGCGCAGGGCTGAGCCCCTGGCGCAGATCCCTCTGGGCGCGCAGCGGTACCCCGTGCCGGCACAGTTCCCTCGGCGACTGAACTTGAACTCGGGATGTCGGCCGGACCAGTTGGCCTGGCTTATGGGTGTGCGGCCATCGTCGGCGACGAAGGTAGCGGCTTGACTCCCGATGGCCGTGCCTCAGGTGCTCAGTTCCTACGGTCCGGACTCCACTCGTAGACCATGGGAGCGGTCTCGATGACCTCGCTTGGCCAGACCTGCCGAAGTCGGTCCAATCGGGCTCGGTGGTCCTGGATCCAGTCGTCTTGTGGCTGGATCCAGACAAATGTGGAGAGCCGGTCGGGGTCGTGGACCGTCACGCACACGGACTGATCCTCGTTGAGTCGAATGCCGAGCTCCAGACCCCGGCCGCTGCCGATGCCCGCGTTGCCACCCGGTACCAGCCCTTCGAGCTCGTGTTCCCAGGCGGAGAGATCCCGCTGGAAGAGGTAGAGCTCAAGGCGTGCATCGAGGAAGCTGGTGGACACCAGGACATCGGCGCGCAGGGTGTCATGACCGGTCAGCGTGCCGGGCTGATAACGCCCAGTGACGCGAACGATGCACCGGTCGCCGTCTGCGTTTGTCAGGTGGATCAGGTCGACTGGTTCCGGCTCTCCCACAGTGCCCCTCCGCATGGCCTAGCTGGTGCGAGTAGCGTGCATCCTCTCTCATGGGGTGCGTGCGGACGAACGAGACCCCCGGCAAACGTTCGACGTGATCAGTGGTCCAGGATGGTGCGGGCGGCGATGTCCGCGAGGAGGGCGGGATCCTCGGACTTGGGAACTATCACCGGGCGGCAGCCGTGGCGGGCCGCCACGGCCAAGTCGTCCTGGAATCAAGGGGTTCCGGATGGTTGATTCGGAGAACGGCGCGGTTGCCCTGGGCGAACCAAGCGGCGGTGTTGTCGCGGGCTCTGGGCTCTCCTTCGTACGGGGATGGTTCCAACTCCGGGTTGGTGCAGGGGAACCCGCCGCGTCGGATGAGGACGCCAGGGCCTGGGCCACAATGCAGTCATGACTGATCAGACCCCCACTCCTGCCCGTCCTCTGCTGCGCCGTCCCCAGGACGGTGAACTCATCGACGTCGCCGGTGTCGAGCACTTTTTCCGGCTCACCGGTGAGCACACAGCCGGGCACTTCGCCTTCGAGGAGTTCAACCTCGCCCCCGGCACCATTGGCGCCAGGCCACACGTGCACGATGGACACGACGAGTACTTCTATGTCCTCGAGGGCCAGCTGACGCTTCACACCGGAGACGGCGAGGTGACGGCCGGCCCCGGGCATCTGCTCGCCGCCACCCGCGGCACGCCGCACGGCTTCCGCAATGCAGGCCTGATACCCGTACGCGCCCTGTGTCTCTACACTCCCGCCGGCTACGAGAACTACTTCCGCGATGTCCACGCCGCCGTGAGCGCCGGGGCCGAGGCGACCGATGAGCTCCTGGCCGAGTTCCGCAGCCGTTACCGGACGAGTTCCTATCAGGCTGCCTCGGACACAGCGCAGTAGTCCGTCCGCTGGGCCGGTTTGTGACCGGGCATGTTCACCGGGCTCGTGTTCAGGCTGACCGGATGAAAGGGCTGCCGCCCCAGCGGATGCCCTTCTCAGGGTGCATGCGGGTTGGTCCGCGCCGATGGGTCGGCTCACCGGCAGGGCGGAACGGGCGGTCGCGGCGCTGGGGCGGTGTGCCGGGTGCCGAACCGCTTGAGCTGGCCTCGGACCCGTTCCCCGTACGTCCTCGGGCAGCCCGGCGGTGGCCCAGGCCTGGCCCCAGGCGTTGCCAGTGCCGGCCCAGCCTGGGCGACCGTCTCCTACTTGCGCCTGCAGCTCTGGCAGCACGGCGGCGGGCCAAATGGCAATCGGCCTCTGTCATACGGTCCGCGTCGGCGACTGGATCTCCGTGCCACCACCCTCCCGTGCCCGCCGGGAGAGCGCATCGCGGGCTACTCCACGACAGCCGGCCCACATAGCGTTGGCCAGCAAAGCGATGGCCAGCGCTTGGTGCAGGGTCGTACGAGTGGGGTACGCCGCCGTCACCCTCCACCCCGGTCACCTGCCTGGAGCCACCTCCGACCAGCAGTGATCGCATTCCGACGGCCCTGTCCGCCGCCATGCCTCTCGTCCCCGTCAGCCCATCCCTGCCGGACCCGCGCGGGGGCTTCGGGCTCTGCATGCACCCGGTGCTGGCGAGGAGGAGTGATGCGACCGGCGCTGTCGTAGCGGGCGTCCGAGCTGGGTGGACCGTAGCGTGAGGGGGCGGGGCGGACCGGCAGTGGAGGGACAGGCAGGGAGACGGGACGGTGTCGGAGATCGATTACGCGGCGCTGTTCGCCGCCACGCCGAGTCCCTACCTGGTGCTGGGCCCGGACCTGGCGATCGTGGAGGTCAATCAGGCATACCTCGACGCGACCCGGCGGACCAGGCAAGACCTGATCGGGCAGCACATCTTCGACGCCTTCCCGGACAACCCCGCCGACCCCGAGGCCGACGGGGTGCGGAACCTCAACGCCTCGCTGCACCGGGTCCTGACCTCGCGGGAGCCCGACACGATGGCTCTGCAGAAGTACGACATCCCCATCATGGGCCGGCCCGGGGCGTTCGAGGAGCGGTGGTGGTCACCGATCAACACACCGATCCTCGGACCGGACGGGACGGTGGCGTGGATCATCCACCGGGTGGAGGACGTGACCGCGTTCGTGCAGGCCCACGTCGCCGGTGGCCAGCTGCCGGCCAAGCAGCTCACCGAGCGCGAAGCCCTGGAGGCCGAGCTGTACGCGCGGGCGCGCGAGCTGCAGCGGCTGAACGAGGAACTGCGGCAGGCCCACACCCGCGAGCGCCAGGTGGCCGTCACCCTCCAGGAGGCCATGCTCCAGGCACCGGACCTGGCTCGGCACCGTGACGTCGCGGTGCGCTACCTGCCCGCCACGGGATCGCTGAACGTGTGCGGCGACTGGTACGACATGGTCGACCTGCCGGACGGCCGCTTCGCGGTGGCGGTCGGCGACGTCGTCGGCCACGGCCTGGAGGCGGCCGCCGTCATGGGGATGCTCCGCAGCGCCCTGAGCGCCGCCATCCGCGCTCTGGAGCGGCCCGCCCAGGCACTGGAGGTGCTGGGCCTGTACGCCCGATCGGTCGAGGGCGCACTGAACACCACCGCCGTCAAAGCGATGGTGGACCCCAGCAGCCGCTTGATCATCTACAGCAACGCGGGCCACCCGCCACCGGTCCTGGTTCACCCGGACGGCAGCTTTGAGCTGCTGGACCAGGCCACCGACCCGCCGCTGGGCGCCCGGCCCCAGCACGTCCCCCGCCCCCAGGCCGGTCACGCGTACCGCCCCGGGGACACCCTCGTGCTCTACACGGACGGGCTGATCGAACGCCGCAGTGAGGACATCGAAGCGGGGCTGGCCCGCCTGACCGACGCCCTCGGCCGCTACATCGCCCTCAGCCCGGAACGCCTGGCCGACGCCCTGCTGGCCCACCTCGGCCTCGCCGGCGGCGCCCGCGACGACATCGCCCTGATCATCGTCCGACTGTGACGCTGGTCCCCACTCGGTCGAAGGCTGGCCACAGGGGAACGACGGCGGCCTGCCGCAGGGCGTACTCCGCTGTGGGTTCCTCGGCGGACGTGACTACGGCAGCCGCGGGTCGTAGCGGACGGCTGGCGTGGCATCGCTTCGCTTCGCCGATGCCCGGGGAACCGTAAGACACGGCGCCGGCTCGTCCTGGTGACTGTCTGGGCGGGGCTACTGCTGATCTCGGTGGACACGGCGGTGCTCTGCACCGGCATGGCCATCGGCATCTCGGGGACGACGTCGGCGGTCGGCACCGCGCTCGGCCCGGTCGTTGCCGGCGTCGCCCTCCTCGGCGGCATCCTGGCCGCCGTCTACACCGGCACCTCCACCCTGCCGAAGGCCCCCGCCTCGGCCGCCAACAGCTCGACGGGCCCGCCCCACCGCCGAACAACTGCCCACAGCCCAGGCTCACTTGCTCCTGGATGCCGCTACCGGCCCTTCAGCAACGGCTACATCCCGGCACCGCGCCCGCCAGCTGCGCGGGCGCGGGCTGGTGCAGCGGCCATCCCGTTCCCGATCTGTAACGGTCCTGCCTCAAAGAGTGACTATGACGTTTCCTCAGGTGCCTCTGTGGTGCACTTGACGGACGTGGGGTCGTCTCATGTACGGGGGAGTGATGACGCATTCGACTACGTGCCCCGGATGTGGCTGGGGCACGGTTTCGGGGGCCGCGTTCTGCGGTAATTGCGGTGCGGTCGTGGAGGTCGGCGAGTCGGCCGCGGCGTTTTCGGAGCTTCCAGGTCATTCACCGTCTGCGCCGACCGTGTCCATGAGGCCCGTCACCGGCGGTGCCGTCGACCGCCGCGGTGCCGTGCCGCGGTGGGGTGATGGCCGGGATCTGACCAGGTACTTGTGCGCGGCCGCATATCTGGATCGCGAGTACGCCAAGTCGCTCATCAAGCAGGTCGCCGCCGAACCGCATCTGGGTGTGGCGGCGGCCCCGGCGTGCGACGTTCCCGTGGTGCTCCGGCACGCCTACCTGGCCAACGCTCGCCGCCACGGCCGGGATCTCGTGCTCACCGTCCTGCTCCTGCTGAGTTTCGTGTTCTCTTTCTGGGTCGGCAACTACTCGATCACCCTGCTGGTGCTGCTCGTCTCCTGGGTGACGGTGCTCTCCTTCGAGCTCTCGACCACGTACGGCCGTCATCTGCAAAGCCTCCGTCCGGAACGGTTCGACCCCGCGGCCGCGCCTCCGCCGCTCAATGGCGATATCGCGGTGCGCCTTCGCCAGATCGGCGATTACGCCGACGGGAACGTCACCACATACAGCGGCTATTCACCGTTCATCGGGTACGGGTCCGAACTCGACTCGTGGTCCTTGACATTCGACGTCACCACATCGAGCCGGCCGGGAGGTAAGCCGCAGGACTTCGACGTGACGGATCTCTACGCCCACATCGCCGAGCGACTCGGCACCCTGGTCCTGCCCTGTCTGGAGATCGAGGAGCGGCTCTTCGTCGACGGCTCGACACTTCTGGAGGACACGCGCTTTCTGCCTGATCCACTCGGCCGACCCGTCGCCCGGATTCCCTTCGAACGGATGGATGCGTTGAAACGGACGCCCGAGGAGGGGGCCCGCCCCTACCTGGCCGTGCACTCCACCGGCTGGGGCGGCGAGTTGGTCACCTCGCTCTTCCTGCGCTTCGTCCGTTCGGACTCCAACCTCTTTGTGGAGGCCGTCCCGACGGTGTTGTTCCCCCTGCTCGACCGCTACCGGGTCATCGACACCCTGATGCCCCGCCCGCCGCTGCGCGAGCTCGCCAAGATGTTTTCGGAGACACTGGTCAGCACCCTCTTCGTTCTGCTGGCCGCGCCCGTGCGCGCGGTCGCGGGATTCGCCCCCGACTACTGGATGTCCCGGCGCGTGCGCCGTCAGGACAAGCTGATCACCAGGCTGCGCAGGTTCGACTACGGGGCGCGGCAGAGCGTGCGTCGGCAGGCCGCGGCCACGAATCACCACCGGTATTTCCAAAAGGCCGACAGTGGCATGGTCCTGAAGACGGTCGAAAAGCGGGTCCTGGACGCACTCGTCGAATTCGCCGAAGCGCGTGACATCGACGTGGGTGATCTGATCCAGCGTCAGGAGATGATCATCAACAATGGCATCATCGCAACCCAGGGAGCGAGGGTGGATTCCAGCTCCGTCGCCTCCGGTGAGAAGTCCCGGATCTCGATGGGCATTCTCAACAAGATCCCGCTAGTGAATACGGACTGATAACCGAGAAGGGATGAGGAATCGGAATGCAGGGGAACAACGGGATCATCGCGACAGGCGGCTCGAACGTCGTCGGCAACGCCGTCGCCAGCGGCAGGAACGCGAAGGCCGAGGTTCGGGACAGTGGACTGACCCAGTCCGACGGCGGGCGGCAGCCGTCGCCACAGGAGATCGGCGATCTGCTCTCCCGGCTGATCGACGAGCTCGGCCGGTCCGATCACCCCGAGCGCGCCGACCTGATCGAGGCCACAGAGGATGCGCGCGAGGAGCTCGCCGCGGAGGAGCCGCGCAAGGGCAAGCTGAGGTTGTTCGCCAGGACGCTCATGGGCGCGGTGTCGGGGGTCACCGGTCTGGCCTCCCTGGCGGTGACGATCGAAGAGGCGATCCACGGGCTGTAGCCGAGCCAACGCGAAGGCCGGATCCGAGGGACGCCAGGGGCGTCGACGTGAGGGACATCGGGGGGAGACGACCATGCCATCCTGCATTCACTGCGGCGCGCGCTTCGAGGATGCCGCCGCGACCTCCTGTCGGAGTTGCGGGATGCCGCGCGAGGGCGGCGTGCCGGATGGCACCGGCCAGCCCCTCGGGGCCACCGGGTACGGCTACGTCCGTGTGGGGCCCACCATCCTCCCGGTGTGGCTGCTGTGGCTGATGGCGGCCCTGCTCGCTGTGGGTGGGGTGACTGCCTACGTTCTTCTCAACTCGTCCCCTGAGCCTTCGCAGCAGGCGGTCGACGTCGTACCGTCGACCGTTCCACCTCCGAGCCCGGACGTCGATTTTGTGCCGCCGGCCGACGGAGATTCTCCCTCTGCGTCGGACATCTCGCCGTCTCCCGACGACGCGAGCGCGATCGTGGAGGAGTTCTATCAGGACATCAACGACCATGACTTCGCGGCGGCCTGGGACCTCGGCGGCAAGAACATCGGCGGCTCCTCGTACTCAGAGTGGGTGGCGGGCTACGACACGACAGCGAGCATCGAGCTCAGTGCGGTGAACACCGAGAGCCCCGGGCAGGTCAGCGCCGACCTCCGCGCGACCCAGAGCGACGGCTCGGTGAGGGTGTACCAGGGGACCTACACGGTGTCCGATGGCGTGATCGTCGGCGCCGACATCACCCTGAAGTGACCATCCGCCGGCCGTTCCTTGTCCCTGCCGCCTTCACCACTCCGCCGACGCGAGCCGCCTCGCGGTCTTCCCGTTCGCCCGGTGGAACGCCTCCAGCCGTTCTCGGGGCTGCCCGGTGAGTCACGAGCGCGGCCATGGGAGGCGGATCGCGGCCACGGTGACGGTTCCCTGAAATACGTGGGCCCGGTCCCGGTTGAACCGGCGGCCCGCCCTCGGCACCTCCAGCGCAGTGAAGTCTCGTACCGCTGCTGCAAGTTCCGGCCCACCTAGTAAAGGGCCCCGGACTCCTATCTCGGTCCCAGGGAACGGCAGCTCTGCGTGGTGCTCACGTCCTGCCGTCGGCTGCACTCCTATGGGCAGGCGGCGGCGAGGACGGATTCGGCGATGGAGGTGCGGGCGTACAGCACGGAGCGGCCGGCCCGGTGGGCGCTGACCAGACCCGCGTTGCGCAGCGCGGTGAGGTTCTGGGACACCGCGGCGGGGGAGAGCCCTGTGCGGTGGGCCAGTTCGGTGGTGGAGGCCGGGGTTTCCAGTTCGGTCAGCAGCCGGGTTCGCGAACGTCCGAGTACGGCGGCGATGGCGTCGGTCCTGGTGATGGGCCTGGATTCCCACAGTGAGCCGACGCCGCGCGCCGGGTAGGCGAGTTGTGGCGGTTCCGGCAGCGTCACCCGGGTGAGCAGGCCCGGTCCGGTGAAGGCCGAGGGGATCAGCAGCAGTCCTGCGCCCGCTGCCTTCCGGGTCAGGGTCTGCTGTCGGCGGGTCAGGCGCAGCGCGTTGTCGTCCCAGCTCAAGGAAGGGTGCAGATCGTTGAAGAGGTGGGCCGTGCCATGCTCGGCGACCTGCCGGGCCCGGTGGAAGACGTCGGCGTCGAGCACTGCTCGGATCCGCGCCCAGTAGGGGGCGAGCGCCAACTCCCAGTAGGACTCGATCTCTTCCGTGACCCGGACCAGGCGGGCCTGCGGCTCGGCGTAGAGGGTCCGCGACCGGGGGCCGAGAAACCCCTGTTCGTGCCTCAGGCGGTCAAGGTCCTGGCGCACCTGGCCGGCGGGCGCGGCCAGGATCCAGGCCAGCTCCTCCGCCAGCGTGGGGGCCGACCCGGCCGGTGCCGGGTTGAGGAAGTCGGGAACATAACCCGAGGGAGGGATCAGCTCGGCGAGCCAGCCCCGGTCAAGGCCGGCGGCCGCCAGCCGTGGCCGTACCTGCTCGGCCCAGGGCCGGTGCACGGGATGTGCGGAGCCGGAGTGCAGCAGCCGGAAGCTGGTCCCGACCTCCCACATCGGCGAGACGGCGAACCGCATCTGCGCCAGATCACTCACCGAAAACGCTAGCTCCGCCAGCACCGCAACCCCAAGGATTCACCTATGTCTTAATCAATGGCCCTCAGCCTACAGCGGGGGAGATCATCCCGAGCATGACCTCAGAGACGATCACCGCGACTGCATCAGGTACGTGGACACTCGGCGACTTGGAGATCAACCGGATCGGTTTCGGCGCGATGCGCCTGACGCAGAACGGCGAGGCGTTCGCGGCCGACGTCGCTCCGAGCGATCGTTGCCGGGCAATCGGCGTGCTGCGCCGCGCCGTTGAGCTCGGTGTGAACCACATCGACACCGCCGCGTTCTACTTCTCGCCGCTGCGATCCGCCAACGAACTGATCAACCGCGCGCTGGCCCCCTACCCGGATGATCTCGTCATCACCACCAAGGTCGGGCCGGGCCGCGATCCGTCGGGTGAGTGGTTGCCACATGCCACCCCGCAGCAGCTGCGCGGCCAGGTGGAGGAGAATCTGCGCCAGCTCGGCCGTGATCACTTGGACGTGGTGAACCTGCGCATCGTCGGCACCGATTCGATCGCCGAGCGCTTCGGCGCACTGGCCGAACTGCGCGACGCCGGGCTCATCCGCCATCTGGGCATCTCCAACGTCACCCCTGAACACCTCGCCGAGGCCCAAGCCATTGCGCCGGTAGTCTGCGTGCAGAACCAGTACGGCATCGGCGTACGGCCCGAGCACGACGAGTTCCTGCGTATCTGCGGTGCGCAGGGTGTTGCGTTCGTACCGTTCTACGCGATCGCCGGTGCCGGGCGCGAGGCGGGCGCGAGTGGCGCCGACCACGACGAGTTGCTCGCCGTCGCGCGGGCACATGAGGCGAGCGCGGCGCAGGTACGACTGGCGTGGACGCTGCATCGCGGGCCGCATGTGCTGGCCATCCCGGGCACCGGCAACCCGGATCACCTGGTCGCAAACGTGGCTGCTGGCGCACTGCGCCTTACCCAGGACGAACTGGCCGTCCTGGACCGCCTCCATCAGGGCGGGGCGTCAGCTTAAGAATCCGACCGCCAACGGGACCCGCGTTCGCACGCCTCGGTCGTGGCTGTCCGAGAGTGAGGCCGTGCCCCCTTGGCGTGCCGCGGGTAGGCAAAGCGCGAGGCCGAGACTTGGTACTCGAACGGGCCTTGAACGGACCCGGGCGGCCATGGTGCGCTGTTGTATGTCGCCCGATGCCTGCGCACACTGGCGGGCATGACGATCCCCACCCCGCCCCAGCACGGCTCCTGGGACGCTGCGGACTCTGCCGAGGTCGTTGTCATCTCCTTTCCCAAGTGTGGTCGCACCTGGCTGCGGGTCATGATGGCGAAGGCCATCTCGGCCGAGTGGGGGCTGCCGATGGAACTGTGCGAGGACCTGCGGCTCACCGCGTTCTCCGAGGTCGAGCCGCGCATTCCGCGGATCATCTTCTGGCACGACGACCGGGTCGCCTGGCGCTCCCCGGCCGAGCTCTCCAGGGACAAGAGCTGGTACCGCGGCCGCAAGGTCGTCTTCCTCACCCGGGATCTGCGGGACACGATCGTCTCGCACTACTTCCAGCGCACCCGGCGACCGGGCAACCCGTACGAGGGAGAGCTGGGCGACTTCCTGGCGGCCGATGAAGGCAGCCTTCGCACGTGCGTCGAGTTCTGGAACATCTGGCATGCCAGCCGCGGCGTTCCCGAGGACTTCCTGCTGACCTCCTACGAGCGGCTGGCCGCGGACACCGCCGCAGAGCTGGCCCGGGTACTGGAGTTCTGCGGTCTGCCGAGTCCCGCCGCCGGGACGCTGCGCGGGGCGGTGGAGTTCGGCAGTTTCGACCGGATGCGCGCCATGGAGCTCGCCGACGCCTTTCACTCGGACAAGCTGCGTCCCGGAAGCCCGGACGACCGCGAGTCGTACAAGACCCGGCGAGGGATCATCGGTGGCTACCGCGACTACCTGACCCGCCAGCAGATCGCCTGGGCCGACGCGCAGATCGCCGGCCGGCTGGTGCGGGACTGGCAGCCGCTGGCGTTGGCCGCCGATGTGGCCGGCTAGCTAGGGCGTGTCTTTCGGATCATGCGGGCCTCGCGGGGGCTGGCATGCACGCCCCAAGGTCTCTCGGGACCAGAGAGACCCCCGCGGCGTCGTCGTCACGCGTTCCCCGGCTCTCGGCTTCGCTTGAGCGGGGAGACCCCACCGGTTCCGCGTCGGTTGCCTCCTTGGCCGTGCAGTCAATGGGTCGGCCGGTGTGTTCGCCGACCGGGTGCTCGGGCGTCAGTCGCCTTCGCGGTAGAGGTCGGCGAGCAGGGCGACGGCGGCGTGGGTGGCGGGGTGGGGGTCGTGCCGTCGCCAGATGAGGTGGACGGGGACGGGCTCGGCGTCGCGGAGAGGGCGGTAGGTGATGCCGTCGCGGCGGTACTGGGTGGCGGTTGCCTGTGGGGTGACGCCGACGCAGCGGCCGGTGGCGATGGCGGCGAGCCAGTCGTCGATGTCGTGGGTGTACTCCACGGCGGGGCGGGCGCCTTGAGGCCACAGGTCCAGGGTGGTGGTGCCGGTGCGGCGGTCCACCACGAGCGTGCGGTCGCGGATCTCCGCCAGGCGGATGCTGCGGCGCTTGGCCCATGGGTCGTCGGAGGCGAGGGCGAGACAGCGGCGCTCGTGGCCGACGAGGGCGTGGGCGCAGCGGCGGGTGTCGATCGTGGTGCGGACGACGGCCATGTCGCACAGTCCCTCGGCGAGGCCGCCGGTGGGGGTGTTGTGGCGGATCAGATGGAGTTCGACGTCCGGGTAGCGGTCGTGCCAGCGGCGCTGGAACTCGGCGGTGTGGCGGCCCATCGCGGACCAGGCGTGGCCGATCCGCAGCCGCGTGTGGCCGGTGGTGGCCTGGTGGACCAGTTCGTCCGCTTCGGCGAGCAGATGGCGGGCGCGGGCGAGGACCTGCACACCGGCGGTGGTGGGGGTGACGGTGCGGCTGGTGCGGTGCAGCAGCCGTACGCCGAGGATCCGTTCCAGCGCGAGCAGTGTGCGGGAGACTGCCGCCTGGGAGACGCCCAGCTCGATCGCTGCGTCGGTGAAGCTGCCGGTGTCGACGATCGCGATCAGGCAGCGCAAGTGCCGCAGCTCCAGCTCCGTAGGACCATCCATACGCCCATCGTATAGATGGCGCGTCGGATGCATTTTGCGTATGTGGCGGCTTGGCGGACGGTCGTGCCATGGCAATCGAAGTTCGCGCAGAGAGTACGGCGGCGGCCGCCACATCCCGGGCGGTTTCGCCCCGATGGCCCGGACCGGCGCTGATGCTGGGCAGTGGCCTGTCCAATCAGATCGGGGCGTCGGTCGCCGCGCTCGCCTTCCCGGTCCTCGGGCCGGTGGGAGTGGTGGCGGTGCGCCAGTGGGTGGCCGCCGTGGTGCTGCTGAGCGCCGGCCGGCCCAAGCTGCGCTCGTTCACCGCCGCGCAGTGGCGTCCGGTGCTGGGGCTGGCCGCGGTGTTCGCGACGATGAACCTCACGCTGTACACGGCGATCGACCGGATCGGGCTCGGTCTCGCGGTCACCCTGGAGTTCCTCGGCCCGCTCACCGTGGCGCTGGCGAGCTCCCGCCGCCGTACCGACCTGGGCTGCGCGCTGGCCGGCGCGGCGGCCGTGGTGGTCCTCACCCGCCCCCGGCCCAGCACCGACTACCTCGGCATCGGCCTGGCGCTGCTCGCCGCCGTCTGCTGGGGCTGCTACATACTGCTCAACCGCACCGTGGGCGAGCGCCTGCCCGGCTTGCAGGGATCGGCCGCCGCCGCGGCCGTCTCCGGCCTGCTCTATCTGCCCGTCGGCGCCGCCGTCCTGTGGCTCCACCCGCCCACCGCCGGCGCCCTGTTGTGTGCGCTGGCCGCCGGCGTGCTGTCGTCCGCGGTGCCGTTCCTCGCCGACCTGCTCGCGCTGCGCCGGGTCCCCGCGCGCTTCTTCGGGATCTTCATGAGCGTCAACCCGGTGTTCGCGGCCTTGATCGGCCTGTTCGTCCTCGGCCAGCACCTCGACCTGGCGTCGTGGCTGGCCATCACCGCGATCGTCGCCGCGAACGCCGTCGCCGTGGGCACCGCCGCAACCCGCTCGGGGCGGAAGGCTGCCGTGAACGCCGACGACTTTGCCGCCACCCGGCCCGACCCCGCCGTGCCGCACATGGACGTCGAACGGTACGGGCCCTTGCGGCACGAGTAATTCCGCGCGGGGGCTGGCATCGCGGTCATCGTCACTGCTGAACGTCTCCAGTGCCCATGACTGCATGGAAATGCTCATCCTATGCTCGTGGTCACCTGGAAATGCTCGCGGAATCGCGGAAACTACATGATCCGTACGACCCGCCTAACGGTCCTGGGACAACCGGTAGAGCTCGGCGAAGAGCCCGCCGCGGTGGAGGAGTTCGTCGAAGGTTCCCGCGTCCTCGATGCGGCCCTGGTTCAGGACGATGATGCGGTCGGCGATGCGGGTGTTGGTCAGGTTGTGGGTGACGAAGAGTGCGATGCAGCCGGTGGCGAGTGTTTTGAAGCGGCTGATCACCTGGTGTTCGGCGCGTGGGTCCATGGCTGAGGTGGGCTCGTCGAGGACCAGGACGGATGCTTCGCGGTAGAAGGCCCGGGCCACCGCGAAGCGCTGCCACTGGCCGCCGGACAGGTCGTGGCCGCCCCAGAAGGACTTGGCGAGGAGGGTGTCGAGACCGTGCGGCAGTCCGGCCAGGACGGTGTCGGCGCCCGCGGCCCGGGCGGCGGCGTGCAGGTGCGAGTCGTCGCCGCGGGGCTGGCCCAGGGTGATGTTCTCCCGGGCGGCCATCGGCCACTTGGTGTAGTCCTGCGGCACCAGGCCCACGCGGGAGTGGACCGAGCGCGGATCAGCCTCGGCCAGGTCGACGCCGTCCCAGCTGACCGTGCCGCCGGTGGGCAGATAGAGGCCGGTGAGCAGGCGGGCGAGGGTGGTCTTGCCGGAGCCGTTCTCCCCTACCAGTGCGACGAGTTCACCGCTGCGCAGGGTGAGACTGACCTGGTCCACGGCGTGCCCGTCCGGCGGGGCGCCGGGGTGGCGGAAGCACACCTGGTGGGCGCGGATCTCGCGCGGGCCGCCGGGGTCGATCCGCCGCGGGCCGCGGGTGGCGCGCAGGGTGCCGGCGAGGTCCAGGAAGTCCCGCCAGTCCTGGAGGTGGAGCGAGGTGCGAAAGAGTCGGGCGCCCGCCAGTACCAGGGAGGTGAGCGCGCCGGTGGAGGCGCGGACGGCGACCACGGCCGTGGCGGCGACGGCCGGATTCATGGCGCCGGAGGTGACCAGCAGGCCGACGGTGAGCCAGGTCAGGGCGAGCATGGCACCGGTTGCGCCGGCGCCGGCGAGCGTGACCAGCAGCGTCCGCGGGGCGGCCGCCCGGTGCCGAGCCCTGATCCTGGCGGTGACCTGGGCGTACCACTGGCGCAGGAACGGGGCCATGGTGCCGGCCCTGACCTCGGCCGCCGTCCGTCGTTCGGTGCTGTGCTGGCACAGCAGATAGCGCAGCCGCTGATCGGCGAGGTTGGTGTGGTTGGTGCGGTGGGTGATGCGGGCGGCGGCCACCGCGGCGGCTCCCTTGGGGAGCATCGCGAGGAGCAGAAGCGGCAGGAGTACGGGGTGCAGCAGGGTGAGCACGGTGGCCGCGGCGGTGAGTTGGGCGGTTGCCGCGATCAGCAACTGGGCGTCGGGAATCAGCTCCTGGGTGGCCTGGGCGCCGAGTGTGGCGGCCTGGAGTGCGTCGTTGAAGTCCGGCCGGTCGTAGGCGGTGAGTTCGACCTCGGGGGTGTCGGCGAGGATCCGCTCGTCGGCGAGCGCGGCGAGCGCGGCGACCTGGGGGCCCAGCTGCGCGGCGGCGGACTGGGCGACGGCATCTGCGGTTGCCCTGACCGCGGCCGCGGCCGCCGCGGTGATCAAGGCGGGCAGGGCGCCGTGGAGCTGGTCGGCCACCGGTCCGGGCCGCAGCAGCGCCGCCATCACGTGGGCGGTCGCGGAGAGCGCGATCGCTGCCGCGAGGGCTGCCAGGCACTGACCGAGTGCCAGCTGGATGACGGCTCTTCGGTCGGCGGCCCAGCCCAGGCGGGCCGCGTCGGCCAGCACCGTGGGCAGCCGGGCCGCCATCTGTCGCAGTCCGGCCGAGACGACCTGGTGGTGGTGTGGATCGTCCCAGCCGAAGTTCAACTCGCTCTGGACGGTGGGACTCGCGGGAGCATGGGTGGACACCGGGCCCATGCTGCCGCGATACGTGCCGGCGGCCGGCCACACCGGTGCCCGGTCAGGCCCCTGGGTGAAGGAATACCCACGGGCGATGGACCCGGACTTGACAGATCAAAAACAGATCAAATAAAGATCAAAAACTGGGGAACGGCTCGTCGGGGATCGGCACGCCGAGGAAGGGGGCCAGACGCTCATACCCCTGACCGCCGACGATGTCGAGGATCAGCAAGTCGCCGTCCCGGCCGTCGAAGTAGCGCCGCACCTGCTCGACGTGCCGACGGTGGACCCGGGCGAACCGAGCGGCGTCGAACTCGTGGCACCCGTAGACGGCGGCCCGCAGGAAACGCTGGAGCTGAACGTAGAGCGAGTCCGGGTCGGCCTTGCTCGCGATGGGGCGTTCCCAGTGGTACGCGCAGGAGCGCAGCCAGCTCCGCTCCTCACGGACCGTCAGGATGAACTTGGCGCCGGGCCAGGCGAGATCGAGCTCCTCGTAGTAGGGCGCGACGGTGATGTCGGTGATCCCGTCGCGCTCCGCGAGCAGCGGGAAGCGCGCCGTGCCGTCCACCAAGGCCTGGTAGGTATCCGGGTCGCAGGGGTAGTGGGCGACGTCGAAGCCCAGGGTGTGCAGCGCGGTGGTGAGGGAGCGGGTGCCGGTGCGGGACAGTCCCAGGCCGAAGACCTTCGGCCGGAGGGGCCGGCCGTCAGCCATCCAGGCACCTCCAGGCCATGGTGTGCCGCACCATCGCGGCCAGTCCGTCGTACAGGTCCGTCCGGGGGCGATAGCCGAACTCCCGGGCGGCCAGCGTGATGTCGGCCCCGGTGTGCCGCGCCTCGCCGGGACCACCCGGCCGTGGTTCGAGGGTGACCGGCCCGACCAGCTGCTCGACCGTCGCGACCGCCTGCTTCATCGAGACCGGGCAGCCGCCGCCGAGGTTGGCCACGCCGGTGAAGCCGGCACAGGCCGCGGCGCGCATGGCGGTGACGACGTCCCGCACAAAGGTGAAGTCGCGGGTCTGCTCGCCGTCGCCGTGCAGCGGGAAGGGCTCGCCGGTCAGTGCGGCATCGATCAGGCGGGCGAAGGCCATGTCGGGGCGCTGCCGGGGGCCGTAGACCGTGAACAGCCGCAGCGAGACGCTGGGCAGTCCGTAGGCGGTGCGGTACAGCTCGCATACGTGCTCGGCCGCCAGCTTGGTGACTCCGTACGGCGAGACGGGCCGGGGGCAGACCGTCTCCGGGGTGAGGAAGGTCGGCGCGTTGCCGTACACGGAGGAACTGGAGGCGTAGACGAATTTGCGCAGCCGGAGCTGCCGGGCGGCCTCGATCAGGGCCTGGGTGGCGAGCAGGTTGCGGTCGGCGTAGCGGGTGAACTCCGGTCCCCAGGACGGGCGGACGCCTGGCTGGCCGGCCAGGTGGTAGATGACCTCCGCCCCGTCGAGGAGGGGGCCGAGGTCGGCCTCCAGCAGATCGGCGTGGCGCCAGATGAAGGCCGGGTGGGGCACCAGCTCGCTCAGGTTGCGCGATTTGAGGGCCGGGTCGTAGTAGTCGGTGAGCGCGTCGATGCCGACGACGGTGTCCCCGGCGGCCAGCAGGTGCGCGCACAGGTGGGAGCCGATGAACCCGGCCGCGCCGGTCACCACCGCCCGCATCAGCGGCTCCCTGGCCCGGTGGCTGCCTGGACAGCGGGCAGTACCCGGTCCGCGCGGGCCCGCCAGGTGTACTGCTCCGTCAGCTGCCGCCGGGCCTCGGCGCCCAGGGCCTCACGTAGGGCCGCGTCTTCGGCCAGCCGTTTGACCGCCTTTGCCCAGTCCGCAACGGAGTCGGGCGGGCAGAGCAGGCAGTTGACTCCGTCGGCCAGGACCTCCCGCAGTACGGGCAGGTCCGAGGCGATGACGGCCTTGCCGTACGACATGTACTCGAACAGCTTCATCGGTGACACCCAGCGGCTGATCTCGCCGACACCTCCGACGCAGTACGCCCGCCGCTGGTACGGCGCCAGGACGATGTCGAACGCCCGGTAATAGGGGGCGAGTTCGGCAGGAGGGTGATGGCCGTGGAAGTACACGTTGGGCTGCCGGCAGCGGTCCTGCCAGTGTGCGCGGTCCGTCGTGGTGCCGCCGACCAGATGGAAATCGGCGTCGGGGAGGTGCTCGGCGAGCTCCAGGATGACGTCCGTGCCCCGGCCGGGGTACAGATGACCGACATAGCCGATCTGCAAGGCCCCTTCCCGGCCGGGCAAGGGGGCCACCGGGCCGTCGGCCGGCACCGGATCGGCGCAGTCGTGGGCGGTGACCAGGTCCGCGTGCCGGAGAGCGGTGAGCTCCGGGAAGGCCGCGCGGTAGTCGTCGGCGAGCGCCTGGGACACGAACACCACCCGGCGCAGGTTCCGTCTGCGCAGCAGCAACCGCTCCACCGCCCGCACACCCCACCTGGGCCACAGCAGATGTGTCTCGTACGCCACCGGGGCCAGATCCGAGCAGGCGAGCAGCGTATACGGGTCCCGCCCGTACAGCAGATCGGGCGCGCCACGGCGGCGGAGCTCGGTCCGGACCCGCCATGCCCGGATCCACCTGCCCAGCCCCGGCACCGCCGGCTGCGCCAGGGTGCGCACCTCGAAGCGATTGCGGGTGCCGTAATAGGCGTGGATGTCGTCGGCGGGGGCGGTACCCGCCAGGGCGTGGAGCACGACCTCGTGGCCCGCGTCGGTGAGCGCGTCGCACATCCGCATGACGTGCACGCCGTTGGCGTAGACGGAGGGGATGCTGCCGCTGTGCAGATAGGCGATCCGCATGGCTGATGGGCCTCCGGGCGTCGTGGTGACGGGCGCCCATGCTTCCCAGCACCCCCTTCGGCCACAACAGGGCCTCCCGAGCGGCCGGTGGCACGGCGGGGCGCACAACGGCGCACGGTCGCTCGGCCTGGTGCCGATATCAGCCAGATCCGGGAGTCACTGGTGTCCCACCACTCCCACCCGGCCCGGGCGTCTCCCACCCAGCGGCGAACCGGCCGACGGTGCGCCTGTCCTGTGGCCCGCTCCAGGGCTTCCGGCGCACGGGAGATCGCCGGCGTCCGGTTTCCGTACGACAGCTCGACGAACATATGGCCCGCCGATCGGGGCCACCGTACTTTCGGCCTGGGCGTCAGTTGACGCTCGTTGAGGTGCGCGACCAGAGACGGAAGGACTGACATGGAGCACGAGGACATCGAGCAGGTCACCGAGGAGCTCCCCGACTACGCACTCATGGTCGACTTTCCGGACCAGGACTGATCCAGGTCGGCCGTCGGCTACCCGCCGCGCTCGTTCCCGAGCCAGAGGTCCGGTCCTCGATGCTCCGATCGAAGGTCCGATCCTCAGAGGTCCCGATCCCAGAGGTGGAGTGTGAACTCGGTGGAGGTGAACCGGTGCTGCGGGTAGCACCCGATGCGCTTGAGGCCACCCGTGACGAAGAGGCCGTACGGCGGGTGGCGCAGGGCGTGTTGGCGGCAGCCGGGGTCCGGGCCGCCGCAGTGGCGGGTCCTGTGATCGTGGCCGCCGCCTTCGCCGTCCAGGCCGGGCTTCGAGTCGATGTGACGGGAAGTCAGAAAGTCGCGATGCGCGAGCCGCTGGAGCCCGTCGGACCCGCGCCGTATCTGGCTCGGTCGGTGGCACGTGCCCTGGCCACGCGGCCCGACGGCGCCGAAGCCACGGGCGGGTCGCAGCTGACCGGCTGGCAGCGTGCCGACCATGCCATATTGGACCGTTGTCGTGCTGCGCTTGCTGCTGCCTGGCCGGAGATGCTCGCTGAACTGCGTGTTTGTGTGGCGCAGGTGGCTCTGCTGGAGGGCCGGGCGATCGACGGTTTCACCGACTTCGCCACCCACGGCGCCGTCTACATCAACCGCGCCCGACTGGGCGCGAGCCCTCTCGGCCTGCCCGGCCCGGTCCGCTTCGCCGAGGCGCTGGTCCATGAGGGCACCCACACCCGCTGCAACGCCGCCCAGTTGAGCAACCCGTTCCTCACCCCCGCGGCCGGCGGTGCCGATCTCGTCCGAACCCCGCTGCGGTCCGATCCGCGCCCCCTCGCGGGCCTCTTCCAGCAGGCGGTGGTCCTGGCCCGCTGTACGGCGCTGTACGGACGCCTGCTGAACACGGAGAGCACCGCCACTGCTGCTCTGACGGCACGTCAGGACCGTTTGTCGGACGGTGCCCGACAGGCAATCGGCACACTGCGGCAGCACTCGGCCACACTCACCGAGCACGGACTCGCCGTCCTGGGGGAGTGCGACGCACTCCTGCGCCCGACCGCCGTCTGACCACCACCCCCGGGAGCCCGTCTGTGCCGCCCACTGCTGCCCGCGCCGTTCCGACCACCTGGCATCCTCAGGTCTTCGAACCGTTCCCCGGCGAGTCCCGGTTGCTGTTCGGCCGGGTCGCCGCCCGTAGCCCGCAGTTCGACACCACCACGAGCGCCGGCGGGCAGCGGGTGCTGATCGGCAGTGCGGCGGGCACCGAGGCTGCCGAGGTGGCGGTGCGGGCCAGGGGTGAGTTGCTGGAGCGGCTGGGCAATGTGCTGGCCGGCCGCGCGGCCGAGGCATCGGCCGCACTCGTCGCCACGTACGCCGAACTACGGCGCAGACGGGCGCCCGCGCTGGATCCGGCGCCCTGGTCGGGGCCCGAGGGCCGCACCGCACGCCAACTCTGGGTCATGGGCCGGTCCTTGCTCTCCGGCACGGAGATCCTGGTCCCGGCTGCACTGGCTTTCCTCCAGCACCGCCCGCCGGCCGGCTGCACCGCTCCGGTACGCGTCGGCTCCACCGGCCTGGCGGCCCACCCGGACCGGTCCACGGCCGTCGAGCACGCGGCCTGGGAGATCCTGGAACGCGACCTGCTGCGCCGCAGCTGGCAGGCCCCCGCCGAGCATCCGCCCGCCGCCGCCGGGGTGCTCGGCGCACTCCCCCCGCCGCTGGGCCGCGTGTGCGAGCGCCTCGGCCTGCACGCCACCGCGCTGACCCTCCCCGCGCCGGGCGCCTGCGTCGTCGCCGTCTGCCTGCACACCCCGGACGGTCGCGAGCAGACCTTCGGCGCCCGCTGCGGCCCGGCGACCGACCGTGCCGATCTCCTCGCCCGGGCCGCGTACGAGGCGCTGATGGTGCGCTGGAGCATGAGCACCCCGGCGGCCCACCGCGCCTATCAGCGGCTGGCGTTGACGGGCGCGCCGGCCTCCGCCGTCGAGCACGCGCTGTGGACGTACCACGGGGGTCAGGACGCCTTGGCGCGTTGGCTGCACCACGGCGTAGCCGCTCCTGAGGCGCCGCGCGTGGACCCCGCGGCCTTCGTAGACCCCATGGCGGCCGTGGATCCGGTGCGTCTGCTCGCCGAGCACACCGCAGACGACGTCCTCGCCCTCGACACGGCCCCCGCCGAGCTCCGCGAGGAGCATGTGGCCGTCGTCCGCCTGCTCTCTCCCGGCGCCCGCCCGCTGCCCTCCGTGGCCACCCCCGGCACCCCGCCGCACCCCTTCGGCTGACCCCTTCCGGTTGACCTCTCCGGCTGACCTTCCCAAGGAGCACGATGACGACGGTCCCCCGCTACGCCACCGACTTCGCCGACCGCTACGACGACTGGTTCACCCCGCCCGCCGCCAGCACCCGAGCCACCGTGGACCTGCTGGCGAAGCTGGCCCGCAGCGCGCCGCCGGGCCCGCTGCTCGAACTCGGGATCGGTACGGGCCGGGTGGCCCTGCCGCTGGCCGAGCGCGGGCACCAGGTCCACGGCATCGACGCCGCGAAGACCATGGTCGACCAACTCCGGACCAAGCCCGGCGGCGAACAACTCACCATCAGCATTGGCGACTTCGCCGAAGTGGACCACGACGGCGAGTTCGCCATGGTCTATGTCGCCAATGGCACCTTCTTCGAACTTGCCTCCCAGCAGGACCAGCTGCGCTGCTTCGCGCGGGTGGCGCGACGCCTGCTGCCCGGCGGGCTGTTCGTCCTGGATGCCCACCTGCCCGAGGCACTGGCGGCCAACACCGGCGCAGGCGCTCAGCCCGTGGAGAGCGCGAACGGCGACCCGGTGCTGCGCACCCGCCGGATCCACCCCGCCTCCCAGCGCTACATCTCCGACTACCTGGTGCTCGACGAAGGCATGTTCCGGCACGTACGGGTGGCCTTCCGTTACGCCGCCCCGGGCGAGCTCGACCTGATGGCGGCGGCCGCCGGTCTGCGGCTGCGCGAGCGGTTCGGCGGCTGGTCCGGCGGTGCCTTCAACGACAGCAGCAGCGGGCACATCAGCGTCTACGAGCTGCCGGCATGACGGCGCCGAGCAGGCCGAGCGGGCTGCGCGACCCGCAGACGTATCTGAGGAACAATCGCGAGATGTGGCGGCAGTGGACGCCGCTGAAGGCCGCCTCCGCCCAGTACGACCTGGCCGGGTTCCGGGCCGGCGGCTGCCGGATGCGGGCGCTGGAGCGTGCCGAGGTCGGCGAGGTGCGCGGCCGCTCACTGCTCCACCTGCAGTGCCACGTCGGGCTGGACACGCTCTCCTGGGCGCGACTGGGCGCGCGGGTGACCGGTGTGGACTTCTGCGCCGAGGGCGTGGCCACCGCCCGCTCCCTGGCCGCGGACGTCGCCCCGTCGGCCGTCTTCGTGGAGGCGGACGTCCTGGACCTCCCGTCCCATCTCGACGGCGCCTTCGACATCGTCTACACCTCGCACGGGGTGCTCGGCTGGCTGCCGGACCTGCGCCGCTGGGCGGAGGTCGTCGCGCACTTCACCGCGCCCGGCGGCTTCCTCTACGTCTTCGAGTCGCATCCGGCGGCCTGGATGCTCGACAACAAGGTCGAGCACCCCGAACTGAAGCTGCGTTACTCCTACTTCGGCGAGTCCGAGCCGCTGGCTTTCGAGTACCGCAGCCCGATCGCGGTGCCCGAGGCGGAGCTGCCCGGCGTGGAGTACGCCTGGGGACACTCGCTCGGCGATGTCGTCAGCGCCCTCGCGGCTGCCGGGCTGCGGGTCGAGTTCCTGCACGAGTGGCCGTTCGTGGCCTGGCGGATGCTGCCGTTCATGACCCAGGACCAGGACGGCTGGTGGCGGCTGCCGGACGGCCTGCCGGCCATGCCGCTGTCCTTCTCGCTGCGCGCGACCAAGCCGTCCACCTGAGGAGGGAATGTGGCACTGGCGCCCCTGCACGAGTCACTCCTCGGCGAGCTGCACCTGCGCCAGGTGCTGGAGGGCCGACTGGTCGTGGTCCGCGGCGCGTTGGACCAGCTCACAGGCCGCGGTACGGTCCGCCGTGCGGCGCTCGCCTCCGTCACGTCGGCCCTCTCACCGCACGCGTCCGACCGGCTGGCGGAGCAGGGCCTGGAACACCTGCACCGCGTCGCCGGCGCCGAACAGATCCGGGCGGTCCGCGACGAGCTGGACCGCCGCCTGCGCCCAACCGCCCAGCGGCTGCTGCTCCGCTTCGCGCAAGCGCTGCCGCCGCAGGGGCGCCGGCTGTATGTGAGCGACCACCTGGGCGTGCGGATCATGCCGCCGCAGGCCGCCGTCCGTGGCCGGGAGGAGGAACTGAGCAACTACACCGGCTTCCTGCTCCCGAGCCAGGCGCACACGGACTCCTGGTTCAACACGGCCGTCAACTCGGTCAACCTCTGGATGGCCCTCAGCCGCGTACGTCGCGACAACGGCCTGACCCTCTGGCCGCAGGCCTACCGGCGCCCACTACGGCACGAGGGGGTGCGACTGCTGCCCGACCAGCCGATCGGCGACCCGGTGGAGGTCGAACTGGAACCGGGCGACCTGCTGCTCTTCGCCGGTGACCACCTGCATGCCACCCGCCCGAACACCGGCCCACAGACCCGCTGGGTGGTCACCAAACGGCTCTGCTGGGGCCCGCCGCGCTACCACCCGCGCGCCACCGGCTGGGTCCCCTACCTCGACCCCCGCCTGCTCGACACCCCCCTGCACGCCCTGGCCCCCCTGCGATCAGCCCTCACCCTCGGCCGCCTTCGTCAACTCGCCCGCGACAGAGACCGGTTACTCACGAGGCTGCGTCGATCAGTGACGGTGCCCCTGCCCGGTGGCCGTCGGTGATCCTCACCGACCTCCTGGGCCCGGCTCTGCTGCCCGGGGCCACGCCGCCCCACCCGCACGGAGCAGCGGACGGCTGGTGCTCATCGCCAGCGTCGTCGGGTTGAAGAACGCCGCGGGACATGACGGACACCCCTTTCTGGACCGACGGCACCCCACCCCCCTCCGCCATGCCCGCCGAGCCTGTGGCCGAAGCCATCGGCTTCGCCCTCGACCAGCCCGCCAGCGTCGGCGTCAACACCTCACCATCCGACCGATCGGACAACCGAAATGACCACCACCGCCCCCACGACCGCCGGCCGTGACCGCTTCAGCGACATCAAAATCGCCACACTGGCCCATCTGAAGCAGCACGAGTGCGGCTGCTACCCCTATTCCGACGGCAGTCTGCTGGCCACCCTCACCGCAGCCACCAACGCAACGACCGTGGTGGAGCTCGGCACCGCCCTGGGATACTCGGCCGCCTGGTTCGCCGGCACCGGCGCCCACGTCCACACCATCGACCGCGACCCCGCCCATAGCCGGCGCGCGTATGCCACTTGGCCCGTCACCACCTGACCGACCGCGTCACCCTCCACACCGGAGAGGGCGCCGACATCCTGCCCACCCTCGCCCTGACCGGCACGGACGTCGCCTTCTTCGACGGCTACCCGCCCACCACCGCCGCCATCGGGGCGCTCACCGCAACCCTGCGCCCCGGGAGGGCTTCTCATCGCCGGAAACATGACCCTGGGCGGCCAGGCCGACCAGATCCGCGACCAGCTCGCCACCTGGCAGCACACCGACCTCGGCGAAACGCTCCTGGCCGTCAAGCCACGGTGATCCAGTGCCCCTCGAAGCCTGGGCCCAGGAATGCACACACCACCATGGCACGCAGCCGTCATCAGCCCCAACGACGAGACCTTCGTCGGGGGCCCTTCCACAGCGGAGGGTGCGCGCTTGCGATGGCCCACGTCCCCGGCAAGCTTGTCGCGGGACTCCTGGACGGCCAGCTGCCGGATTGATGCCGCGGCGGCCCGCAATACCCCGTTCGCGGCCGCACCCTGGGGCCAGCCCCACCATCGACGTAGTGGCTGCCGGATGGGCATCAGCGCATGGCTCAACAACCCTTGAGCCATGACGACTTACACCCACAGAGCGCTGCTCCTGACCCTCTCCGCCGCGGCCGTCGCCACGACCCTCACCACCACCGCCCCGATGGCCCGCGCCGAAGCCGCCACCGCGGTACCCGCCCTCAGCTGGCGGCCCTGCGCCGAGCCGGGCGGCCTCGCCGGGAAGGAGTGCGCCGAGCTGCCCGTACCACTCGACTACCGCGACCCGGACGGCCCGCAGCTCACCCTCGCCGTCGCTCGGGTGCGCAGCGAGCGGCCCGCGGCGCGGCGGGGAACGCTGCTGATGATCGCCGGCGGGCCGGGCACCTCAGGAGTGCGGCGACTGGAGCAGAAGGGAGAGGCGCTGCGCAAGGAGATGGCCGGCGCGTACGACCTCGTCAGCTTCGACCCGCGCGGGGTGGGCGGGAGTACGACCGCGAGCTGTGAACTCGACGCCGACGACAGGCAGTTGGTTACCCTCCGCTCCTGGCCGGGGCCGAACGGCGAGATCGCGGAGAACGTCGCCCGGTCCCGGCGGATCGCCGCCGCCTGCGGACGCCATGGCGGTGCCGTGCTGCGCAGCATCACCACCGCGAACGAGGTGCGCGACATCGACCGCCTCCGCCAGGCGCTGGGCGAGCGAAAACTATCGGCATGGGGGGTCTCGTACGGCACCTACGTAGGGGCTGTCTACGGGCAGAAGTACCCGCAGCACACCGACCGTTGGGTGCTGGACAGCAGCGGCGACCCCGACCCGTCCCGGCTCGAGCGCGGGTGGCTGAGGAACATGTCGGCGGCCGCCGACGACCGGTTCCCCGATTTCGCGGCCTGGGCGGCGGACCCGGCCCGGGAAAGCCAGGGGCTGCGGCTGGCCCAACGGGCCGAGGACGTCCGGCCAATGGTCCTGGCGCTGGCGCAGTCACTGGACCGCAAGCCCAAGGAGTCGACCACGGTGGGCGTCCCGCTGACCGGAAACCGGCTGCGGCAGGCGTTGCAGAGCGCCCTGTACGGCAACGAGGACTCCTTCACGCAACTCGCCCGCCTCATCCGTGCGGCTCAGGACTCGGCCGCACGTCCCGTACTGCCCGCCGACCTCGCCCAGCCCCTGCGCAACCAGGACGCGGCGGCCGTGATGGCGACCATCTGCAACGACGTGCGCTGGCCGCGGTCGGTCTCCGCGTACAAGCGCGCGGTGACCGCCGACCGTTCCCGGCACCCGCTCACCGCCGGATTGCCGGCCAACGTCACGGCCTGCACCTTCTGGAAGGACGTGCCGACGGAGCAGCCCACCCGGATCACCGCCGACGGCCCGTCCAACATCCTGATGGTCCAGAACCTCCGGGACCCCTCCACCCCGTACTTCGGCGCATTGAAGATGCGTTCGGCGCTCGCCGACCGGGCCCGCTTGGTGACACTCGACCACGGCGGCCACGGCGCCTACCTCGCCAACGGCAACGCCTGCGGCGACCGCACCGTCACCACCTTCCTCACCTCGGGGCGGCGCCCGCAGCACGACGTATCCTGCGCGGACTGAGTCGGCGCGGGAGGGGCGGACGGCGCAGGAGTGGTCTCTGGGGCGAGCAGCCATGGCGCACCGTCTTTGCGGCACGGTCTGCCGACTGCACAGCCCTCTCCACGGACCTTGCGGGCATGGATTCGACCACGCGCGCCGTGATCGCGGCAGGATTTTCGTCCGACCACCGAGCTGATCGCGCACCCCGACGGCATCACGGCATCACCGACGGCGGCGACATCACCTACGCCCAACCCCTTCAGGGACGTGAAGGTACGTCTGGTCAGGCCCTTACTGCTTCTTCGACACGGAGGCGGTGAGTGAGCGAGGCCCACAGCCCCGAGGCACGTCCACCGCCGAGGTCAGCGTGGCCACCTCAGCGTGGCCACGGAGGACCAGCTGCGGGCGCTGAAGGAGGCCGGCCTGGAGGTGGTGCACCACCACACCGCCCTCTACCGGCCGCACGGGCCGGGCGTGGAACCCGAGCAGCACCTCTACGTCCACGCCCGCCGCCTCTCCTGACCCCGGCGGTATCGGGGCTACCGCTCCCCGGCCCCCTCCTCGTAGGGGAACCGGGCGAGCGGGGCCTCACGCTGGAAGAAGGTCTTGGCGCGGATAGTCGCCCGCTCATCGTCCCGCACCTGGCCAGGCCGAGAACCGTTGCCGAACAGCACCCCGCCGAATCGCATCCGCAGGTACGCCGCCGTGTGATTGAGGGTGGTCACCAGCCCGTCGGCGACGACCTCGTCGTGGTCCGCCATGACCGACACCCCCCACAGGGTCCGGCCCGCCATCCGCTCCTTGAAGTCCGTGCCGGGCACCGACAGCCAGCCCGACCAGTAGTCGAGGTAGCGCTTGGTGTGTGCGGAGAGGGTGTACCAGTAAAGGGGCGAGGCGATGACGATGTCGGTGGCCTCCAAAGTGGCCTGCCGCAGCGCCTCCTCGTTCTCCCCGGCCGGCCAGGTGTCGGTCTCGTGCCGCCCGTCCTGGAAGTCGGGCAACGGCAGCTGGGCCAGGTCCACCCAACGCTGCGGGATACCGGCGGGCAACTGCTCGGCTGCGGCCCGCGCGAGGATCTCGGTGTTGCCGTCAGGGCGGGAGCTGCCGAGGACGAAGAGGAACGAGCGGTCCGTGGCACGGGTCGTATCGGTGGTCATGTCTGCTCCGGTCTCAGACCCTGGGCGCGGGCGCCGAAGGGTCGTGACGCCGACCGCCACCCAGGGGCATCGGTGAGTTCGTCGCTTCCAACTCCCTTACCCCGGGGGATATTCCGACAGGTGACCGATCCGTCAGGTGTGCTGTCCGGCCCGCCGGCACCAGGGCACGGGCCGCCCGCCCAGCGGGACGCAGCGGGCTGAGCCCACCCGCCCTTCCTCGGTAGGTGAGAGCGTCCTTGTCATGAACGTACTGTTCGGGTCGGGCTGGTAGTCCGCGAATGGTTCGCAGCACTGGAACCCGAACTTCTCCTACAACCCTCGGGCGGTCAGGAAGAATTCGGCGGCGGCGCCGGTCTCCACACTCAACCGCGCGAACCCGTGCGTCCAGCCTCGACGATGATGTGCTCCAGCTGCTGGGATGCGATTCCGTTCCTCTGCCGCGTCGGCCTGGTACGCATCGACTTCAGCTCCGCGTGGCCCCCGCGAAGCCGAGGGGCGTGACCCTGCCCACGCGAAACTGACCGGCGCGGCATGAGGCTTACAACCGCCTCATGGAGTCCCCCAGAATGCTTTCAATGCGTTCCACTAAACGGGAATTGAGCTGGGCACGCGCTGCTTTCGCCGAAGCCACAGCGTTTGCCAGCTCCGCGCATGCTTCCCGGCGTGCATCGGCGCTCACCTCGGCATTCTGGAGCCGCAACACCTCAGCACGCACTTGTTCCGTCCCTGCTGCAAGCAGTTCCAGGACCATACCCGGCGAATAGCCTCGGGAAGCTGGGCCTAATCCGACCCAAACACCGTCCACCGCAACCGCGTAGGCAGCTGCCGCGGCCTCCCGCTCAAGAGCAGTGATGGTCTCGTCAAAGCGGTCGATATCCACGGGACGGCCGGCAGCCAGATCCTGAACAGCACGTTCGAGGGTGTCCTGCCACGCGCGCCCCGTGGTCCGGATCTGAATGATCCGCTCAACCTCTTCGCCGGCTCGGCTCCGTGTCTCCGACTCCTTCTCCTGCCTGGACGAGCCTCGCTGCACAAGCAGCGGGCCAAACACCGCCGCAGCCGCGCCGATCAGTGCTCCTCCGATGGCCCCCACCGCACCGTAAACCGCGCTCGCATCCGCCATGACGGCCACTGTGCCAGGACCGAGCAGGAGACCGCATACGAACAAGAACGCCGAGCCACACGCTCGCCAGGCTGAGGCCAAGGTAGGGACGCCAGGCACGGGTACTCACACCGAGCAGCCGCCCCACAGAAGTTGAGCCAGAGCCACAACTCGTGAATTAAGCCGCACCCCCCAACCCTTGGGATCGAGCCGCCACAATTCACGTACCTGTGACTGTCCAGCGCGGCACACTCTGCGGCGAGGCCCACCTCGTCCTCGACCAGGTCGTGGTCCGGCGCACAGCGCGGGCCGGGACGGGCGAGCGACACTGTGGTCCCGCAGACCCTGTATGATCATGATGTAACTCCGGCGCACCACACGGAGTCACGCGTCTGTGGTCCAAGGAAAGACGCCCACCAGCCGGTGGGAAATGCAGGTGCAAGGCCTGCCGGGCGCTCCACACAAGGGCTCCTGTCTCTCACGAGACAGGAGCCCTTCGCCATTCACACCCACATTCGTCGCACCGGGCCGGCGCAGCCTGCGGGGCGGAGCCAGTGGGGTGTTACGGCGGGGACGCGAGGGCCTCCTGCCATCGGCGTGGACGTCGCAATCCACACGGAGTCAGAGAGTCCTCACCTGGTTCGAGCACCGCAGGCGTGTCAGCCGACACCAACATCCCGGGACAGCACCCCTGGGGCGTGTCTTTTGGATCAGCGTGCTGACCGGATGAAGATGCCGACGAGGTGAAGTGCTTGTTCGCCATGACCACGTCGGGTGTGGTCCGGGCCGGCCGACGGGCCTGGGCACCCGTAAGCGGGCCATGGCCTGCTCGAAGGCCGGGGTTTCCCCGGCCCGCCCCGGGGTGAGGACGAAAGCGAGCGGCCTGCACCTGCTGTCCGCGGCGAGGGGACGTTGGTGGTCAGTCCACCGCGGGGACGTCCCAGGGCCTGATCGTCGGGTTCGCCGGCCGGGGCCCATTGGCGGGCCACTGGCGGCATGCTGATGTGCGCGCACGATTGTGGAGTCCACTGCAACGACCCGGTCGAAGTCGCCGTCGACGTCGGCCTGGGCGGGCAGGGGCCTGAAGACCCGCTCCCAGGTGCTGCCGACCGCCCACATCCGTAGCCCGTTGCAGGCGCCAGGCCGGCTGTGCGTGCGCACCGGTGCCGAACCTCCCGATGAAGCGGAGACGGGGAGACCGGTGCGCGGTCAGCGGCGCTGCGGGCCGCCCCTCGACGGCGTCCGCAATATCCGCCGCCTCGCCAACCCCGGTCCAGACCCGCAGGCACACCCTGCCGAGTGGGAGCGGCGCCGGCCGCTACGCGCGGTGACCCTGCTGCTGGAGGCCGAAGGCATACCCCCTCAGCTGCCGGTGGGAACGGCGAGCCGGTGCGGACCGGCTACCGCACCAGTGAAGGGGACCGTATTGGGTGGGTGTTGGTGCGCTGGGTCGGGCCGCGAGGGAGTGGTGCCCGCTACCAGGAACAAGAGCACTGCGACGGTGCCAGGAGGCACGGGGCAACTGGGGCTTCGAGGTGTTGGAGGTCCGAGGCCCTGGCGGCCGCCGCTACCTGGAGGCCGAAGCGAGTCTGGGCTGAAGGCGGCCGGCCGCGGTTGTCTGCCATCCGCCCACGAACTTGCCACAGCCGGCACCGACGCACCGGCTGCGTCAGGCTCAGCAGCCCACGCCGGGCGTCACTTTCGCCACGCTGCGGCTGAATTCCGCCCTCCGCCCTCCGCCAACAGAGACGGCGCCGAACTCGTCTACCCGAACTCCTCTACAGCCTCGGCGATCTCGAACGCTGGGGCGCAGCCCTCCCCGCGCCACCAGTAGTCCCCAGAAGTGATGTGACACCGAGCCGGGCCGGACCGTATGGCGAACGCGCACCCGACACCCATGGCCGTTGCTGTCGCCGTCGCCGCGAGGATGAACTGTCATGTCCAGGAGAGAAATCTCTGCACCTGTATGAACATGATCAAATAAACTGCGCCCGGTCACCGATCGGGGCCGCGGTCAATCAGGGGGACGCGCATGGGGCGCATGGGGCCGAGACAAGTGTGTATCACGGTGCTGGGACTGGGCGGGGGGATCTTCCTCGCCGCAACGGGCGTGCTGCGCGCGGACACCCAGTTGACGGGCCTGGCGGGGGAGTTTCGCGCCGAGCGTTGCGAGGTCTCGCACTCCCGCCACGGTGACGACGGCTGGATGTGTAGCGGAACCTTCGAGGCCGACGACCACAGTTTCCGCACCGCCCGCGTCGAGGTGGACACCGTGTTCGACCAACGGCCCACCGGCGCGGTTGCCGCACTCGTCGACGAGCCGTCGTCGACCACGGCTGTGCGGGACGACGCCCGCGGCTGGCTGCTGCCGGGCGGCACGGGACTGCTGTGCCTCGGCGTGGCCGGATGGAACATCCGCTCCGCCTTCAGGCGTCCCCGCCAGGCATGACGTTGCGCTGGGTCTCAACGCAGCCACTGGTGATGCCCGGCGCGACCCTCCTGGATGTCGGTGCCGTTGTCACTGTGCCGCTGCCCTCGGCTCGGCCACCCGCACCGAGTACCCCAAAGCCGTCACCCAGGCCCACGCAGACCACTCCACACTCTCCACACTCTCCGCGCGGACGCGGTCCCACCGCTCTCACCCCGGCGCGGAGGGCAGCACGTGACCAGCCTTCGAGCAGCACCCGACCAGGATGGTGGTAGTCCATGGCAGATCATGACCTGACCGGTTTCGACCGTGGCACCTTCACCCACGACGGCATCACCCGCCGGATTCTGCGGCGTGGTGCGGGGCCCGCGGTGATCGTGATGGCGGAAATACCGGGCATCACGCCCAGGGTTTTGGAGTTCGCGGAACGCGTGGCCGCAATCGGCTGCACCGCCGTGCTCCCGGTGCTCTTCGGCACGCCCGGCCGCGATGCCGACCCTGCACACCGAGGCCGGCTGAATTCCGGACTTTATACGGCCTCGTCACTGTGGAAAGTGTGCGTGAGCCGGGAATTCACCCTGCTGGCCACCGGGAAATCCTCACCCGTGGTGACCTGGCTGCGGGCCCTGGCCGCACACGAGCACCAGCGCTGCGGTGGCCCCGGCGTCGGGGCTGTCGGCATGTGCATCACCGGCGGCTTCGCCCTGGCCATGGCCGCCGATGAGCGCCTTGTGGCCCCCGTCCTGTCCCAGCCGTCCCTGCCGCTGGCCCTCACCAAGAGCCGGGCCGGCGGCATCGACATTTCCGCCGAAGACCTCGCCGCCGTCCGGGGCCGCTGCGAGCGCGACGGTCTTCGGGTGATGGCGCTGCGCTTCCGCGGGGACCGGCTGGTACCGGGCGACCGGTTCGCCTTTCTGCGCCGCGAACTCGGTGATGCCTTCACGGCCGTCGAACTGGACGACTCCGCCGCGAACCCCGATGCGGCGCTGCCGCCGCACTCCGTACTGACCGAGCACCTCATCGACGAACCCGGCCAACCGACCCGCGCGGCGTTGGACGAGGTCCTCGACCTCTTCCGTACGCGTCTGCTCGAGCAGCAACGCGGCACGGCCGCAGAAACGCCGACCACTCCGGGAGGGGCGTGATCCCAGGGGATCAGCGCCGCAGGCTTGAACAGTCAGCGGTCTTCGGCGACCATTTCCGGGCCGAGCCAGGCCGGCCGGGAGCGAGATCAGGTGACCGGTAGCGGCGTATCCAGCGCAAGGAATTCGGCGACGACCTGAAGGACCCTTAGCTGACCCGTCACATCCGGGTCCCCAACAGCTTCAAGAGCGACAGCGGACCGGCCGACTGGAAGCCGACCAACCACGGCTTCCGGTGCACCTACGCCAAGGACGCCCCCCGTGAAGTCCGTCTGGAAGCTCACCACCACCGAGAGGGAGAAGAGCGTGCTGTCCTCCATGCTCGACACCTGCACCAACTGATCCCGGAGGTGCGGTCGGCCGCCTCGGGGCCGCTCTCTCCCCAGCGCCCGCTCCAGCCGGCTGCTCCGCTTCGTACAGGTCCCCTGGACGGACGGGCGGGCGGGCGGTGTACGTCACGGCACGATCGGTGTCGTCGACTTCTACGCCCAGGTGGCAGCCTGACCGGATCCCCGCACCTGCCCATGCACGCAGGTGCGGGGATCCGTGCACGCAAGTGGCCCGTCGCCGCCCCGGCCGGGCGGCAACTTCAGAGTGGGCGCTCCCCGTGGGCCGAGTAGCGGTACCGAGTTCTTGGTCGCCGAGCAGAGGCACGCGGGTCTGCGTCGCGAGGCCGGAGCTGGGCGGTATCGGCAGGCAGCGGCCATACGGTTACGGTGTCGGGCTGGGCGGCAACTGATGGCTCTCGGACCGCAGTCGGGGCGAACGGTGCGGCCCGCAGGTTGCTCAGCCGAGTTCGTACTCGAACCACACGCGATGCGTGCCGTCGGACTCCACGGTCAGTCCGCCGGTGCCGGTTATCCCGTCCAGTTCGCCGGTGCCGCTCGACGGCACGATGGTGAAGAATTCGCAGGTGCGGTCGCTGCCGGAGGTCGTCGCCGAGTGCGCGAAGTTGAAGGTCCCGTCGTGGCCGTGCAAGGAGCCTGCGAAGGACTCCATGGCCACGTAGGTGCCGACGCCGGTCGCCTGGTCGAACGCCGCGGTGAACAAGGTCGCGGAGCGACCGACGACCTCTCCCTCGAAGTATTTCTCCATCGTCGCTACGCCCACAGGCAACCCGGTCGGGACGGCAGGGACCGGTACACCTTCGATCGGGACGAAGGCTTTGACGGTGAACGTTCCTGAAGCTCTCATGGCGCCAAGGGTAGGTGTGGGGTCTGACAACGCACGGTCGCCACTGCCCGATCATCGGGCCGCTCCTGGGTGGCCCTTGCCCGAACCGTGGGCAGAGAGGAAGGCCCGTCAGTCCGAAGCCGAGCCGGCCGCATCGCGACGTACGCCGGTGAGGGGAGTGAGCAGGGCGGGGGCAAGGGAGGCGACCGCCTGTCCCACCTTGCCCGTGGGGTCGAGAGAGTGGAGCTTGCCCAACTCCTCGTCCACGCTGAAGTTGAGTGGGCCGTCGGCGGGCATGGCGTGCGCCGTGGGGGCGACGAGGGCCGTGGCCCCGAGGGCGAGGATCAGGGCGGTGAGGGTGCGATGCGTCGTGGTCATGCCGTACTCAACGACGCGCCGGGTACGCGGCAACGTGGTGGCGCACGGGTGGCGGAGTGCGAGGACGGAGAGCCGGCCGAGCCCGTGGCCCGCAGCGTGGCCGCAGGGGGATCGGCGGAGCTCGATGTCGTCTACTCCTCGATGGCTCCGCCGATGCGCCGCAGATGCCGTCGGAACGTGTATGCCGGATCGGCTTCGCGCTGCGCCAGGTAGTCGTCGAAGGCCGTTTGCCGGCGCAGCGTCTCGCCCGTTCGGATCCTGCGGGCCTGTTCACGTTCCGTCTGCCGGATCTGACGTGCCGTTTTCAGCACCTCGTCGACGTGCGCGGCGGCGAGGAACAGGACGCCGTCGTCATCGCCGAGGACGATGTCGTCGCTGTTGACCAGGTGTGGCCCGAACCGTGCCGTCCGCAGTGCGTCGGACTCCCGTTCGTCCAGGCGCACCGGGCCGGGTGGGTAGGTGCCGTAGCTGAACACCGGCAGGCCGATCTCCACCAGTTCCGGGGTGTCACGGTGGAGTCCCCACACCACCAGGCCTGCCGCCCCTGCCGCCTCGGCTTCCAGCACCACCAGATCGCCGATACACGCCTCGTCCGGCCGTCCGCCATTGTCGATGACCAGGACGTCACCTTGCTCAGCCTGGCTGAACGCCTCCAGGAACACATCCACACTGCCGTAGTGCCGCACCGGCAACGCGCGTCCGGCGACCCGGTGTCCAGGGACGACGGCCGCGATGCCGGCCGGCGCCGCGCGCAGCGGTACGTCGCAGCGGATGCAGGCGTCGGCCACCACAGGCGTGGACAGATCGCCGAAGGAACTCAGCATGATCTTCTCCCTGGCTCGGTTCTGTCACGGTCGGTGAGGTACAGGTGCGGCGGGCCGTGCCGGGATCCTACGGGCAGCGAGATCAACGCGTCAGGCGCAGCAGCAACGCGTGAGACTCAGCATCAACGCGTCAGGCGCAGTATCAACGCGTCGGACTCAGCATCAACGATTCAGGCTCAGCAGATCAGCCCCACCACGATCCTGCGGGCCGGACGTTCTCAGCGCCCTGGCCCTGCCAGCACGCGGGCCAAGTCGACGACGTCTTCGGCGACGAGGTCGACCCCCGCAGGGGGATCGACCGGGGCGGCGTCCGGACCCCACTCCAGTGGGCGCGGAATGTAGGCGGTGCGGAGCCCGGCTTTGGCCGCGGCTTCGAGATCGTTGGGATGGCAGGCCACCATGAGCAGCCGTCGCGGCTCCACTTCGAGGAGCTCGGCAGCCAGCAGGTAGACCCGCGGATCGGGCTTGTAGGACCTGGCCAACTCGGCCGACAGGACGCAGTCGAAGCGGAGCCCGGCCTGTTTGGTGAGACGTGCGAGCAGGCCGACTCCTCCGTTGGAGAGCGTCGCGGTGACCACGGGGGTGTTGTGGAGCAGCTCCAGGCCGGGCGCGGCATCGGGCCACGGACGCAGGTGATGCCAGGCCCGTACGAGAGAGTCCCGCTCAGCCTCGCCGAGGGCGTTGAGTCCGTGTTCGGTCAGGACCTCGTCGAGCATCAGCCGATGTAAATCGTCCAAGGGCTGCCAGGGCAGCTGACCGTTCGCGACCTTGCCGACGGTTACGCCGTAACGGAGCCGCCAGGCGTCCGCGACCGCAGCCCAGTCGGCACGCAGCCCGGCCGCGCCACCAACCCCGGCCAGTGCGTCGGTCACGCTCGGCCGCCAGTCGGTCATCGTCCCGAAAACATCAAACACCACCGCGTCAACGGCATCAACGCCCATGGGCAGTTCCCACCCCTCCACTCGACACTGTCGCCCGTGGCCTTGAAGAACGCCCTGAGCGCTCAACACGATACGAAGCGCCGGCGCCCTCCCTCCGAGAATTGTCGCGAGCAATGCGCCGGCGGCTGACCGGACTTGCAGATGCAGGGTGAGAATCAGCCGACACCGGCTGGTCAGGGGTGGGGGAGTGAGCCGTGACTGCGGATCAAGCGCCCGCTGTGCCGCCCCCGCTGTGCCGCCCCCGCTGTGCCGCGCCCGCTGTGCCGCGCCCGCTGTGCCGCGTACCCGGAGAGCAGGCCGTGGCCCCCTCAAAACTTGGCGGCCCATGCGGAAGTTGCGGTGCATCACCATCCGCATCACTACCCGCATCACCGGCCTCGTCCAAGCGGTCCTCATCCTCCACCTCAACGCCGCCGCGCAGTGATGCCGGACGGAGCTGAATTGAGTCATCGCAAACCACTTGCTATTGCAAGTAATGAGCAACAAGCTTGACTGTCCCTTACTGCTTGCCCAGGACGCGGAGCCACGTCATGCCCCACCTGATGCCGGATACTGGACCCCAGCGCGTCATCGCCGCCTCGAACTTCGTCTATACCGTCGGTAGCGGTCTCTACCTGACCGCCGGGGTGCTGTACTTCACTCAGGCGGTTCACCTTCCGGCAAGCCAGGTGGGGCTCGGACTGGGCATCGCCGGTGTCGTCTCGCTGGCCGTGGGCATCGCCGTCGGCCATCTCGCGGACAGGCACGGAGCACGTGGCGTCTACGCGACCACTCTTGTCGTCCAGGCGCTGGCAACGGCCGGCTTCGTGCTGGCGGACAGCTTCTGGCCGTTCGTCCTCGCGGTATGCACAGCTACCGGGGCGCGGGCGGCGGGACTCGCCGCACGCAGTCCGCTCATCAGGCACTACGGAGGGGACCGGCCGCAGCAATTCCGTGCCTATCTCCGGGCTGTCACCAACATCGGCATCTCCCTCGGTGCCTTGCTGGCAGGCTGGGCCGTCCAGGTGGGCACCCTCCCCGCCTACCAGCTTCTGGTCATCGGCAACGCGATCGCCTTCGCAGCCTCCGCGGCCGTCCTGGTCTTTCTGCCGCCGGTCACGCCCGGGCCCCCCGTCGGTGGCCCTCGCTGGATCGCCCTACGGGACCGGCCTTACCTTCTGATCACTGCCCTCGACGGCATCATGGCCATACAGTTCAAGGTGCTCACCGTGGCCATTCCACTCTGGCTGGTGGAGGCCACCACCGCACCGCGCTGGCTCGTTTCGGGCACCATGCTCGTCAACACCGTCATCGTCATCGCGCTTCAGGTACGAGCCAGCCGCAACATCGGTTCCCCCGCGGCTGGTGGAGGCGCCTATCGTCGATCAGGCGTGGCCTTCCTTGTCTCCTGCTCGCTGATCTCGCTGTCCGCAGGGATACCGACGTGGGCTGCCGTAACGCTGCTCATGACCGCGGTGTTGATCCATACGGTCGGTGAGCTGTGGCACTCCGCCGGGGGCTTCGAAGTGTCCTTCGCCCTCGCCCCGGAGCGCGCCACCGGCCAGTACCTCGGCGTGTTCGGCCTGGGTGCCGGCCTGGCCGACGCCGTAGGGCCAACCCTGCTCATCTCGCTCTGCATTACCTGGGGCCGCCCTGGGTGGTACGTCGTAGGAGCACTGTTCGCCCTGACAGGCCTGGCAGCACCTTTCGCCGTCCGCTGGGCACAACGCCATCAGCAGGCTCGGCAGATACACCCTGAAGCTGTGCGGAAGGAGCCGGCCGCCTGAAGAGCGAGGCGCCGGCACCGAAGCCCAAGTGGTCGGCTCCGGAAGTACTTCGGGGGGTTGATCAGGCAGGCAAGGCGACGGAGGGTTCTTCTTGTCGGTCGGCGAGTGTGTGTCGGTCGAGCCGGGGCAGCAGATCGTCCAGGTCGGAGGTGGTGAACTTCCACCGGAGCAGCTGTGCCGTGGCGTTGTAGCGGTCTTCGAATGCTCAGAGCCGGTTCCGGACCTGGGTCAGGTCGGTGAGGTCGTTGGGTGAGACGACCTTGCGCTGGACGATCGAGAAGAAGATCTCCACCTGGTTCGACCACGGCGGCGTGGACGGGGGTGTGGACCATGACCGCGTTCGTAAATGCCGCGTCCAGGCGGTCGATGGCCCTCCTCCCCCAGTGGGAGGAGTCATTGTCGACGATCCGGTAGACGCATTGGGCGCTCGCACAGAGCTCGGTGGCCATGACCTGGGTGACCAGGTTCATAAAGGGCACGATGCCGATGCCGGTCTTGGGTTCGCAGCGGCCGAAGACCTTCGCGTGGTAGACGTCGTAGGCGGCCAGGTAGGCCAGCGCGCCGCGGCGCTGGTGGCCGTGGTTGACGCGCATCGCCCGGGCCTGCCTGGCGCCAGGGTCGGATGGCAGCGGCAGTGGGCCTGGACGGAGGTCTTCTCGCCGCTGGAGATGACGTACTCGTTCGCCCAGGAGCTCGCCCTCGAAGACGCGGGCGTACCGGTCCAGCACACGGGCGGCCTTGACCAGGAAGTTCGGGTCGTGGATGAAGATCCAGGACCGGTGCTGCCAGGGCTCGATCGCGTCGGCCTGGATCCAGCGGCGCAGCGTGGAGGCCGACATGGCCGGGGCGATGGCCTGGGCGGCCACCTTGCGGGCAAGTTCCGGGCACGACCGGCGCGAGAGCGGTGTTCCACTCTCCGCGGGTAATTCGCAGGCCAGCGCCTTAACCTCGGCGACCTGCAGCGGGGTGAACGAGGGCGGCCTGCCCGCCCTGCCCGAGCGCCTGCGGTCGGACAGGGCG
>NZ_QUAC01000109.1 GCF_003389455.1 Streptomyces inhibens
CGCTGGTGCGGCGCCGCGGCCTGCACGGTCGCCGCCAGATGCAGCTTGCCCAGGGCGCCCTGCGGACGCCGCGCCCCGGTCGTCCGGCCGTGCGCGGTGCGCGCCCGCGACCTGCGGCCGTCCGCGCCCTCGCCCAGGCCCGGCACGTCCAGACGGCGGGTCTTGAACGGCTCGGTGGCCCCGACCGCCGGCTTCTCGCCGGCTGCGCCCCCCTGGGGCTGGGGCTCGGTCTCCGGCTCGGGCTTCTCGGGGGTCCGGGGCGCCTGGGGCGTCTCCCGCTCCTGCTGATGCGGCAGTTCGGGGTCCGGCGGGAGCGGTGACTCCTCGGGCCCGCCGTCCCGCTGCGGATGCCCGCCGCCCGGCCCGCCCCCGTCGGGGCCACCGTCCGGACCGTCCGGCTCCGGATCGTCCTCGCCGTCCGCGCCCTCGTCCGCCCCGCCGAACTCCTCCAGCGTGCGGTCGAGTTTGTCCTCGTCCAGGCCGGGGGCATCGAAGGGATTACGGCGCCGGCGGTGCGGCAGCGCCAGCAGCGCCGCCTGCCGCACGTCCTCCTCCTGGACGTCCGTCCGCCCCGCCCACGCGGCCAGCGCGGTCGCGGTGCGCGCCATCACGATGTCCGCGCGCATCCCGTCCACCTCGAACGCGGCACAGGTCGCGGCGATCTGCCGCAGCGCCGCGTCCCCCAGCGTCACCCGGGGCAGCAGCTCCCGCGCCCCGGCGATGCGGGCGCGCAGCTTGTCCTCCTCGGCCGCCCAGCGCGCCGTGAAGCCGGCCGGATCGGCGTCGTACGCCAGCCGGCGCCGGACGACCTCCACCCGCTGGTCCGGCTCGCGCGATGCGGCGACCTCGACGGTGAGCCCGAACCGGTCCAGCAACTGCGGCCGCAGTTCCCCCTCTTCCGGATTCATCGTGCCCACCAGCAGGAACCGCGCCGCATGCCGTACGGAGACGCCCTCGCGCTCCACGTAGGAGGCGCCCATGGCGGCGGCATCCAGCAGCAGGTCCACCAGATGGTCGTGGAGCAGATTGACCTCGTCGACGTAGAGGATGCCGCGGTGCGCGTCCGCCAGCAGGCCCGGCTCGAAGGCCTTGACGCCCTCCGAGAGCGCCCGCTCGATGTCCAGCGCGCCCACGAGCCGGTCCTCCGAGGCGCCGACGGGCAGCTCGACCATCCGCGTCGGACGGTCCAGGGCGGCACCCGTCCCGTGCGGCCCGTCGGGGCAGCCGGGGTCGGGCGCGGCGGGGGCGCAGGCGAAGCGGCAGCCGCTGATCACGTCCACGGTCGGCATCAGCGCCGACAGCGCGCGTACGGCGGTGCTCTTGGCGGTGCCCTTCTCACCGCGCACCAGCACGCCGCCGACCGCGGGGCTCACCGCGTTCAGCAGCAGGGCCAGCCGCAGATCGTCCATACCGACGACCGCGGTGAAGGGGTACTGCGGGGTCGTGTTGTGGGTGATTGTCATGCCTTGTTGTCCTCCACGTCGCCGACCGGCTCCGGATTCGTCCTGTGCGTACCCTTCATGGCGCCCCCGGAGGCACGAACGGCAGCCCCTCCGGCACCCCCTTCTCGATCAGCCGCAGCAGCGCGTCCGTGTCGGCGTGCTCCTCGATCAGATCGCCCAGGCGGTCCAGCTGTTCCTCGCGCAGCGTGCCGAAGCTGGTGTCCGGGGCCGGTACGAACGCCCGCCCCGCGTCCGCCGCGACCCGCCGCAGGAAGGCCCGGCGGAAGCCGTCGCTCTCCAGTGAGCCGTGCCAGTGCGTGCCCCATACGGAGCCGGCCCGGCAGCCGTCCAAACTGCGTCCTTGGTCATCGGACATGAACGCCTCGTCCCCGCCGGTCACTTCGGCGACCCCGTGGTGGATCTCGTACCCCTCCACCGGCTCGCCCAGCGCCGTGCCGACCGGCCGGGCCAGGGTCTTCTCGACCGCGAACCGCACCCGTACGGGCAGCAGCCCCAGCCCCTCGACCGTGCCCGCCTTCGACTCGACCTCGTCCTCGATGCGCTCGCCCAGCATCTGGTAGCCGCCGCAGATGCCCAGTACCGGGCGGCCCTCGGCGGCCCGCCGGGCGATCGCGTCCGCCAGGCCGCGCTCACGCAGCCACGCGAGCGCCCGGACCGTGCCCCGGGTGCCGGGCAGCACCACCAGGTCCGCGTCGGCCAGCTCCTCGGCCCGGTCCACGAACCGCACCACCACGCCCGGTTCGGCGGCCAGCGCGTCCACGTCCGTGAAGTTCGACATCAGCGGTACGGCACAGACCGCCACCCGCAGCACATCCGCGCCGTGCGGCGGGGCCACCACGCTCTCACGCACCGCGCCGCGCAGGGACACCCTCAGACCGTCCTCCTCGTCGATGCCGAGCCCGTGCGCGAAGGGCAGTACGCCCAGCGTCGGCCGGCCCGTGAGGCCGCGCAGCATCTCCAGCCCCGGCTCCAGCAGCGTCACATCGCCCCGGAACTTGTTGACGAGATAGCCCGCGACCAGCGCCTGGTCCTCCCGCGACAGCAGCGCGGTGGTGCCGAAGAAGGAGGCGAACACCCCGCCGCGGTCGATGTCGCCGACCACGACGACCGGGATCCGGGCGGCCCGGGCGATGCCCATGTTCACGATGTCGGTACGCCGCAGATTGATCTCGGCGGGGCTGCCGGCGCCCTCGCAGATCACCGCGTCGTGCGTCCGCCGCAGCTCGGCCAGGCAGTCGGTCACCGTCCCGAGCAACTGCTCCCGGTGCCCCGCGTACTGCGTCTTCCCGGGTGACGACCCCCCGGACCCCCCGAAGTACCCACGGGCACTGAGCTCACCCACCGCCTTGCCCAGCAGCACCACCTGGCTGCTGCGGTCGCTGCCCGGCTTGAGCAGCACGGGGTTCATCAGCGCGGTCGGCTCGACACGGGCCGCGGCGGCCTGCATTGCCTGGGCCCGCCCGATCTCCGCGCCCTCCCGCGTCACGAACGAATTGAGCGACATGTTCTGCGCCTTGAAGGGCGCCACGCGGATGCCCTGCCGGACCAGCCAGCGGCAGATGCCCGCCGTCACCACGCTCTTGCCGGCATCGGACGTCGTACCGGCCACCAACAGGCCACCGCCGACGGCCCCGCCGGCCGACTCGAAACGCCCGTTCATCGGGGCTTCCTCCCGTTTCCACTTCCGTGTCGCAGCGCGCCGGCCACCAGCCGTCCCGCCACCGTCGCCGCCAGCGCCATGACGCTCACCCGGCGCGAGAGCCGTACCGCCCGCTCGATATCGGGCACGCCGACCGGCGGCGCCCCGCCGTTGAGCACCGGACGGTGCTCCACCCGCCCGCCGTACGCCAGTGTGCCGCCCAGCCGTACGCCCAGCGCGCCCGCGAACGATGCCTCCACCGGGCCCGCGTTGGGGCTCGGGTGCGCCCCGCCGTCCGCCCGCCAGGCCCGCAGCGCGCCGCGCCGGTCGGGGCCCGCGAGCACGGTCAGTGCGGCGGTCAGCCGGGAGCCGGGCCAGCCGGCGAGATCGTCGAGCCGGGCCGAGGCCCAGCCGAACCGCCGGTAGCGCGGCGACTTGTGACCCACCATCGCGTCCAGCGTGTTCACCGCCCGGAACGCCACCAGGCCCGGCACCCCGCCGAGCGCGCCCCACACCAGGGCGCCCACCACCGCGTCCGAGGTGTTCTCGGCGACCGACTCCACCACCGCGCGGGCCATCTGCGGCCCGTCCAGCGCCTGCGGATCGCGCCCGCACAGATGCGGCAGCCGCTCCCGTGCCAGGTCCGGATCGCCCGCCGTCAGCGCACCGCCGATGGCCCGCGCCTCCCGGCCGAGCGAGGTACCGCCCAGCACGGCCCAGACCGTCGCCGCGGTCAGCGCCACCTGTGCGCCATGACGGAGGAGGGACGGTGCGGTGCCCCGTACGGCACGCTGAAGCAGCGCGGCACCGGCGGCCGCGCCGCCCGCGCACAGCACGGCATGGGCCGCCCCGTAACCGCGGTGATCGCGCCACAGCCGGCGCTCGACGGCACCCGCGGCCCGGCCGAACGCGGCCACCGGATGGCCGCGCCGAGGATCCGCCGCGATCAGGTCGCCGAGAAAGCCGAGGGCCGCGCCGCACGCATATCCCGCGTGTTCGCCGCGCATCGGATCAGACCGCCGTCAAGCCTCGAAGGGGCCCTGCGGCAGCGGGCAGTGGAGCTTTCGAACGGCGGCCGGGCATGGCGGTATGTCCTCACTCAGGGTCCGCGCCCTGGCTCGACGTGACGGCGACAAGAGTCTCCTGGCTCCCGGATCGGCGCTTCCCCCGGCCTTCCAGCCCGTACGAGCACGAGCCGTGGCCTTCGTCGGAGGAACGCTCCCCGGTGACAGTGGCGGGACCGCGCCGGATTCTCACCGGACTTCCTCATCTGTCGCCGATTGGCTCCGGCAGTCCACCACGCTCCGCGAATGCCCGTCAACTCACTCTTGACCTGCGACGCTGCCCTGTGGCAGGCGCTGTGGTGCACGCCACAGGGTGGCTGTCGTGTCACGGACGGTTGCCTGCGCACCTGATCCCACGTCACTATCTGGTGCACGGCGGCGATGGGGCCGCCGGAAGGGGGCTGGGGGATGCCGGAGAGCGCCGATCGTCATGAGATCCGGATCAGGATCACGGGTACGAACAATCCGCAGCAGGACATCGACGACCTCAGGGCCTGGCTGGAGCGCGAGCCCTGGCTGAACCGGCAGGAACACGGCTGGGAGCAGCGCCCGCATCCCGCAGACGAGCAGGACCACACCGCGGACGGGCCCGATCTGGGCGATATGGCCGTGGGCGTCGACGATCTGATCCTGGTGATCGTGGGCGCGGTCGCCGCCGAGCTCACCAAGGGGATGACCATCGCGCTACGGGAGTGGCTGCGGCGGCGCAGGGAGGAGCGCGCGGCGGGCGAGGTGCCCGCCGTCTCCGTAGGCACCGACGGAGAGCTGAGCGCGGTCGGCGACGCCGGCCCCGAACACCCCGATCCCGGCAGCCCGGCACAGGAGAGCGGCAGCACCCGCGAGGACTGAACCGGATGTCCGAATACGACGCACGGGGAAAACGCAACCGGGCGCTGCTGGTCTGTGTGCACGACTACGAGACGCTGACCGGTCTGCCCGCGGTCGAGGACAACGCCGAGGAGCTCGCCCGCGCACTGACCGGCACCGACCTGTTCACCGCCGACGAGGTCACCCTCTGCCGCCCCAGGGAGCCCTGGGAGGTGGGACAGGCGCTCAAGACCGCCGCCGACGAGGCGCGCGGTCTGCTGCTGGTGCACTTCTCCGGCCACGGCCGGGTCGGCAGCGACGGCGGGAATCTGCAACTGATGGTCGGCACCTCGGTGCCCCAGCAGAGCCACACCACCGTCTCCTGGCAGGACATGGTGCTCTCCTGCCTCGACAACGCCCGGGCCGAGCGCATCGTGATCGTCCTGGAGTGCTGCTACTCGGGCAACGCCGACGGGGCCTTCCACTCCCTCGGCAAGCCCATGTCGCTGCTGATGGCCGCCCAGCCCAACCGCCGTATCTTCAGCGGCGAGGAGCCGGCCGGCGGCACCTTCTTCACCCGCGCCATGGTGCAGATCCTCGAACGCGGCATACCCGGCAAGCGCTTTGTCACCTTCGAGGACCTCGTACGGGCACTGCGCGAACGGCTCGCCGATACGCAGACGCCGATGGGCGACGTATGGCAGCCCCGCTCGGCGAAGCAGAACACCGTCGATGACGTCATCCTGTCCTTCGCCACCCCCGAGGTCCGGCTGCCGACCCCGCCGCGGATCCGCTTACGCCGCTGGTTCAACCAGCACATCCGGCGCCGCCTCAAACTCCTGCTCGCCCTGTGCACCGTGCTCGCGCTGGCCGCCGCCGGGCTGACCGCGCTGCACGCACTGCGTCCCCTGCCGGCCTGCCCGCCCGCCCTCGAACTGCGGCTGCTCACCGCCCCCGAGGCCGAACCCGCCCTGCGCCAGGCGGCCTTCGACTACGAGATGTCCGACCTCAACACCCGCCCGCTGCACGGCGAGAGCGACCTCCCCGGCGGCTGCCGGCGCACCCAGATCACCGTCTACTCCGCCGCCAAGGACCAGGTCGACCAGGGCTTCGCCGCCGCCGACCGCTGGCAGGGCGAGGCCAAGGGCACCGGCCAGGGCACGCCGGACAGCAAGGGCACCGACCCCCTCTACCGGCCGGGACCGCAGCCCGACCTGTGGATCCCCGAATCCACCGCCGACTACGAGGAGGCCCGCCGCGGTATGCCCGCCCACGGTTCCCCGGCGACCCTGCACAACACCGGCCCGGTCGCCTACAGCCCGCTGGTCGTCGGCATCCCGGCGAACAAGCGGCTGGACGACGTCGAACAGGTCGATGTCTCCTGGCAGGACCTGCTCACCGGCACCGACAGCGCACACCGCGACCTCAAACTCCTGCGGCCGAGCCCGGTGCTGTCCGGCACCGGACTGCTGCACACCATCGGCCTCTATCTCGCGGGCGACGGGTCCCACATCGGCTCGTCGGGCACCCCCGACCCCACCCTCGCGGAGGGCGCCGAACAGCGGCTCTCCGCCCCGGGCAGCCAGTACGCGGGCAGTACCGAGCTGCTGTGTTCGCTGCGACCCGGCGCGGACCAGGGCAATCCGGCCCGCCCCGGCACCGGCCAGGGCGCCCGCTCGGCGCCGCTGGTCTCCGAGAAGTCCCTCGCCGACTTCAACCTCGGCCACGCCATCGGCAGTTGCCCGGCCCTGGACTCCGCGCTCGCCCCCGGCGACCGGTACGCCGCCTACTACCCCAAGAACGTCCCGGCGCTCGACCATCCGCTGATCCGGGTCGACTGGCGCGGCGCCGCGGACGCCGCGCCACGGCAGGCCGCGGTCGACCGGCTCGCCGACTGGCTCCGCGACCCGGCGGGCGGTCGGCGCACCCTCACCGAGCAGGGCTATCGGGGTGTGCCCGGCAAGGACGGCGAGGCGCCCGCGCCGGCACCGGGCTCCCCGCTGCGGAGCAGCCGCGCAGGCGTCAACCCCGACGCCCCCGTCACCCCCTTCCGGGCCGGCGCGGACCAGGTCGCCCGGGTGCTGGAGGGCTACGACAAGGCACAGCGGTCCAGCCGGCTGCTGATCCTGATGGACACCTCCACCTCGATGGCCGAGGGCGGCAAGCTCCCGGTCGCCCTCGGCGCGGCCGGCCGCACCCTGGAGATGGTCGGCGCCCACCACACCTACGGCCTGTGGACCTTCCCGGACCGTGCACACCCCGACGACCCCGCTGCGGTGCGCCGCGTCGTCCCGCTCGGCAGCGCCGACCCGGCCCGGGGCAAGGCCGCGCTGGACCGGATCGCGAAGGGGGGAACGGACGAACTCGTCGACCACGGCGCCGCGATGGAGGAGGCGCTGACCGCGGCCGTACGGGAGATGAAGAAGTCGGCCGGCAGCAACCAGGCGATCGTGCTGATCCTCGACGAGGACGACGGCGGCCCGCGGCGGGCGGCGGGCGTGGAACGGGCCCTCACCGCCCTGCTGAAGGAGAAACCCGCGGTGCCGGTCCTGACGCTGGTGATGGGCAGGGCCGGCTGTGACACCACCCTCCAGGGGCTGGCCGGCGCCTCGCACGGCCAGTGTGTGCCCGGCGGCCCGCAGGCCCCCGATCTGCTGGCCGGCCTGGTCGCCTCCATCGGCACCGCGGGCAAGGAGGACCGGTGAGAACTCCACGACCGGTGAGAAGCCCGCGACCGGTGAGAACCCCGCGCGCCAGCCTGCCCACCGTCCTGCTGTGTCTGACGCTGACGGCGGCGGCCACCGGCTGTACGTCGGGGCCGCAACCCGGCCCGGAGAAGGGCCCGATCGTCCTGGCCACCGGCAGCGACCTCAGCAGCACCGGCGTCCGCCAGGCCCTCATCAGGGCCTTCGAGAAACGCACCGGCCGCTCGGTGCGGATCGTCAAGCTCCCGGACACCGCCGACGGCCAGCGCAGCCAGCTGCTGGCCGCGGGCCAGTCCGGCAACAGCGACTACGACGTGCTCAACCTCGATGTGGCCTGGACCGCGGAGTTCGCCGAGGCGGGTGTGATCCGGCCCTGGGGCACGAGCCTGGACGGTGACTTCCTCGACAGTGTGGTCAAGACCGTCTCCTACGACGGCCAGATCTGGGGTGTCCCCTTCAACTCCGACGCCGGGCTGCTCTATTACCGCAAGGACATCCTCCACGACTACGGCTATGACGAGCCCCCGTCCAACTGGGGCGCGCTGAAGAACATGGCCGGCCAGGTCGCGGACGCCTATAACCGCAAGCTCGCCCACGACGGCAAGGCCACCACGAACCGGAAGATGTACGGCATGGTCGCCCAGCTACGGCCCTACGAAGGGCTGACCGTCAACACCCTGGAGTCCGCCTGGGCCATGGGCGGTGACCCGGACGCCACCAGCTTCACCCAGGGCGAGCAGATCGGCGCGCTCCAGCTGGGCGTCGCCGAGATCAAGGACCGGCTGGACTCGATGATCATGCCGCACGAGACCATGTCCATGGACGAGACGGAGAGCCGCCGCTGGTTCGCCGACGGCCGCGCGCTGTTCATGCGCAATTGGCCGGTGGAGTACGCCTCGGTCGCCGAGAAGCTCACCCCCGGCACACAGTTCGACGTCGCCGAGCTGCCGGCCCGTCCCACCGACGGCAAACGGATGTCCGTCCTGGGCGGGCAGAATCTGGCGATCTCCGCCGGCAGCAAGCGGCCGGCCGGCGCCCGGGCCCTGATCGAGGCGCTGACCGGCCCGGGCAGCGAGCGCTGTCTGCTGGAGCGGGGGTTCGCGGCGACCCGTGACTCGGCGTACCGGGAGGCGGCGAAGGCGCCGCACTGCCCGCTGCCGCCCGAGCGCGCCGAGCACGGCAGCACCGGGCAGCGGGCGCCGTGGCCCGGCCAGGAGCCGCCGTACACCCGGACGCTGTACGCGGCGCTGCGGGCCGCCGAACCGCGCCCGCGCAGCACCCACTACCAGACCTTCAGCAAGGTCGTACAGATCCGGGTCTCCGAATACCTCAACAGCCGCGGCGGTACGGCCATCGCCGACGCCCTGGCCCGGGAGGCCGACGAGGCGCTCACCGGGCGGGGTGAACAGCAAAGGACGAGGCGCCCGGCGGACAACGGCTGATGCCGCGGTCCTCCGGACGCCTCGTTCGTGGTCGCTTCCGCTCGCTGCCGTACCCGGCTGTGTCAGGCGGCGACGATCAGATAGATGCCGTACGCCACGGCCGCCGCGCACATCGCGAAGGCGGCCACCGCACCGGCCCGCGCGCCCGCACCGGGGGCGGTGGCCACGGCGGCCTCGCCCTCCCGCTGCGGCTTGCGGGACGTACCGACGATGCCGACGGTGAACAGGCCCACGATCCCGACCGTCACCACGAGGGTGACACCGAAGACCTGGCCGAGAGCTGCCCAGTCGATGCTCATTGCGTTCCTTAGGTGATGACAGCTAGCGGGTGACCGTCGCGGCCTTGGCGCGCGGGGCGGGGGTCGCGGTGTCAGCCGCGTCGACGGCTTCCGGCCCGTCGGACACCCGGACCGGCTGGCCTGCGGGCGGAGGGGAGACGGTGCGCAGTGCGGCGGTCACCACACCCACCGGCTCCGCGGCCGGGCCGTCGTTGACGTTGGTGTGGTCGATCGGCTTGCGGCGGGAGGCGGCCCAGATCGCGCCGCAGATGCCGAGCGCGAGGATCGCCACGGCCGCGACGCCCCAGTCGCCCTGGCCGGCCAGGAACGCGGCGCCCGCCGCGACCGCACCGGCGGCCGGCAGCGTCAGGCCCCAGGCGGCGACCATCCGGCCGGCCGTGGACCAGCGCACCACGCCGCCCTTGCGGCCCAGACCCGAGCCCATCACGGAACCGGAGCAGACCTGGGTGGTGGAGAGCGCGAAGCCGAGGTGGGAGGAGGCCAGGATGGTGGCCGCGGCACCGGTCTGGGCGGCGAAGCCCTGCGGCGGCTGGATGTCGGTGATGCCCTTGCCCATCGTGCGGATGATCCGCCAGCCGCCCAGGTACGTACCGAGCGCGATGGCCAGACCGGCCGAGGCGATGACCCACATCGGCGGGTCGGCGTGCGGGGCGACCACCCCGCCGGTGATCAGCGCGAGCGTGATCACACCCATCGTCTTCTGCGCGTCGTTGGTGCCGTGGGCGAGCGAGACCAGGGCGGCCGAGGCGATCTGCCCGGCGCGGTAGCCCTTGGCGGTGTCGGCCTCGTCGCGGTTGCGGGTCAGCCGGTAGGTGAGCCGGGTCGCCGCCATCGAGGCCAGGCCCGCGACGATCGGGGCGGCCACCGCCGGGATCAGGACCTTCATCACGACGGCTTCGCCGTGCACACCGTTGGTGCCGACGGACACCAGCGTCGCGCCGATCAGACCGCCGAAGAGCGCGTGGGAGGAGCTGGAGGGGAGCCCGGCGAGCCAGGTCAGCAGGTTCCAGATGATGGCGCCGACAAGGCCGGCGAAGATCACTTCAGGTCTGATGCCCGCGCCCTCGTCGATGATCCCGCCGGAGATGGTCTTGGCGACCTCCACCGACAGAAACGCTCCGACGAGGTTCAGTGCCGCTGACATCGCCACCGCGGTCTTGGGTCGCAAGGCCCCGGTGGAAATGGTGGTGGCCATCGCGTTGGCCGTGTCGTGGAAGCCGTTCGTAAAGTCGAACACCAAGGCCGTGACGATCACGATCCCGATGAGAAGCGTGATGTGTTCCATTCACCCAGGCAATCAGTTCGAAGGTCAGTGTCGCTCGGGACCGTACGGAGAGTTGGTGAACGGAAAGTGAACTGGGACGGGCGTGGCGGTGACACCACCGCAGTGTTCACGCGGAGGCGTCCCTGGCGTCACTTCCGTATCACCCTGCGGCGAACTTGATGAGCTGTGCCGGCACGCCGTTCCGGCGGTTCCGACCGCCCGACAGCCGGCCCGCTCCCGACGCTCTGCCGGTGGGTGACATACGCGACACTTCCCTCCGACGTTAACGGGCATAAGGCGCAAAACTGACCATCTCCAGCCAATCTCCGGCAGCCGCATGTATCCCCATACGGCGGTACCGTCCCGGCGGGCCCCTGGCGTACCCTTCCCCGGCCTGCTCGTACGGTGGCGCGCACCGCATCCGCTCTCGCCGCACCGCGCCGGAGGACCCATGAAGGATCACCCCGACCACCTCGCCGCCGCCTGGAGCGAACTGGTCGCCACCGCCCGCAGAACCGTCGCCGACGGCCTGGTCGTCGGCACCTCGGGCAATGTCTCGCGCCGCCTGAGGGACCTGATCCTGGTCACCCCCAGCGGTGTCCCCTACGACCGGCTCGGCCCCGCCGACACCACCGCGGTCGACCTCGACGGACACCAGATCATCGGCACGCTCCGGCCGACCAGCGAACTCCCCATGCATCTGGCGGTCTACCGCCAGACCACGGCCACCGCCGTCGTCCACACCCACGCCCCGCACGCCACCGCCGTCTCCACCCTCGTCACCGAACTTCCGCCGATCCACTACATGGCCGCGGCGCTCGGCGGCCCCGTCCGCGTCGCCCCCTACGCCCTGTACGGCAGCGACGAGCTCGCCGCGCACATGCTCGACGCGCTCCGCGACCGCACCGGCGCCCTGCTCCAGAACCACGGCACCATCGCCTACGGCGACAGCCTCGACCAGGCGCTGGACCGCACCGCCCAGCTGGAGTGGATGTGCCGCGTCTGGCTCACCGCGCAGTCCGTCCCGGGGCATACGCCCAGCCTGCTGTCGGCCGGTCAGCTCGAAGCGGCCGGCGCGCAGCTGCGCGGCTACGGCCAGCGCGGCCACCAGGGCTGAGCGCCCGGCCGGGACGGCGGCCCGGCGCACCGTCCGCCGTCCCCTCCCTCACCCGCCCGAGTCCGCCGGGTGGCCGCACCCGGCGCCGCTGCGCACACTGGTGAGGTGCGTCTGGGTACTGCGGCGGCCGTGGCCGCCCTCACCGTGATCGGTGCCGGGGCGGCCGCCGTGGCGGTCGGTCGGTACGCCAGCGAGACTGCCCTGAAACCGTCGCCCGACCACCCCCTGCCGGGCGACTCCCGTCTCACCGTGCACTCCGCCACCGATGAGCGCATCGTCCTCACCCGCAGCCTGGCGTCCCTGCGGCCCGGTACCTACGGCCTCACCGGCAACGGCTGCCACGCGGTGGTCGGCTCCGTCGTGCACGGCACCCCGCACCCCGCCGACGCGGTCGTACGCCGTCTGGAACGGGTCACCCACGGCACCCTCAAACCGGGCAAACGGATGCGGCTCACCCCGCAGGTGCACATCGGCAACCCCCGCGACGCCCTCGGCCTCGACTGCGCCGACGTCGACATCCCCGGCGAACTCGGTCCCCTCCCGGCGTGGTTCCTGCCCGGCGTACGCGACACCTGGGTCATCACCGCACACGGTCTGGGCACCACCCGCGAGCACCCCATGGTGGTCATGCCCTTCCTGCACCGCCACCGGCTGCCCGTCCTCGACCTGGCCTACCGCAACGACGTCGGCGCCCCGCGCACCGCCGACGGCATCAACCACCTCGGCGACACCGAATGGCGCGACCTGGACGCGGCGATCCGCTACGCCCTCCGCTACGGCGCCCACGACGTCGTCCTCTACGGCTGGTCGACCGGCGCGACCATGGCGTTGCGCGCCGCCGTCCACTCCGCGCTGCGCGACCGGATCAGCGGCCTCGTCCTGGACTCCCCGGTCCTCGACCGGCACGCCACGGTCCGCGCGCTGGCCGCCGCCCGGCGGGTCCCGCGCGCCCTGCTGCCACTGGTCGTCCGCGCCGCCGAGGGCACCACGGGAATGCCCGTCGACCGCCCCGCGGACGCCGTCGACCCGGACGAGCTGACCATCCCCACCCTGATCTTCCACGGCCCCGACGACATGATCGCCCCCTGGGCGGCCTCCCGTTCCTTCGCCGCCCGGCGCTCGGAGCTGATCACTCTTCAGCCGGTCCCGCACGCACCGCACGCCGCGATGTGGAACGCCGACCCGTCCCGCTACGAAGAGGCGCTGCGCCGCTTCCTCACCCCGCTCATGTAGCGCGACCGCCCGTCCCGCTCCCGCTTCCGCCGGGCCCGCAGCGCCGATGACGCCCGGGCATACAGGGGGACAACTCCCCATATCGGGGATGGGTCGGCGAGATGGCGCGGCCCCGCTAGATCGCAAGCCGGGTTCCGATTGGGCTTTCGGGCCGTCAACGGCAAGACTGCACCTGTGACGTCCCGTACTCCGCGCGACTCCCGGCTCCGACTCGTCCCCCGTCAATCGGTTGCGGCCGCCCGCCGGGCGGTGACAACCCGGGCCAAGCGCCCGGCGCCCCGCCCGCCCGAGGGCACTCCGCCGCCCGCGGAGCTCGCCCGGCAGGCCCGCGCCGTGCTGGCC
>NZ_QUAC01000122.1 GCF_003389455.1 Streptomyces inhibens
GGCGCGGGCACCGCGCGGGGCCCCGGCCGGCGGCGGGGCGAGCTGCGCGGTCAGGGATTCCAGCAGCTCGGGGACGCGCGGGCCCGGCGCGGTCCGTGAGCGGTGCGGCAGCCGTGCGGGCGCCGCGCTGTACGCCGGAGTGGTCATGACTCCCCTGTCCGCCGCGAGTCTTCGGTGCACAGCGAAGGGAGTCGTGCCTACGGTGCCGGTATGAGCACCTCCCCGGAGTACGCCACCTTCCATTTCCATGCGCTGCACCACGCCGACCAGCCGCTGCTGCTGCCCAACGCCTGGGATGTCGCCTCCGCCGTCGCGCTCGCCGGAGCCGGGTACGCGGCGATCGGCACGACGAGTCTGGGCGTCGCCGCGGCCCACGGCTATCAGGACGGGCGCGGCCTCGCCGAGACCCGGGACGCGACGCTGGCCCTGGCGCTGCGGCTGAACGGCCGGCTGTCCTGCCCGTACACGGTCGACATCGAGGGCGGGTTCGGCGGCGGCCCCGGGGAAGTCGCGGACCTGGCGGCCCGGTTGGCGGACGCCGGAGCCGCGGGGCTCAATCTGGAGGACGGGCTGCCCGGCGGCGAAGGGCTGCAGGATCCGGCCCGTCAGGCCGAGTTGATCAGCGCGGTGAAGGAGCGGGCGCCGGGCCTGTTCCTCAACGCCCGGATCGACACCCACTGGCTGGTGGACACCCCGCCGCCGCTGTCGGATGCGCTCGCGCGCGCCGAGACCTATCTGGCGGCGGGCGCGGACGGCGTCTTCGTACCGGGTGTCGTCGCCGACGAGGATGTATCGGTGCTGGCCGCCGAGGTCCCCGCCCCGCTGAACATCCTGTTCGCCCCGGGACGGCACACCGTCAGCCGACTGGCGGAACTCGGCGTGCACCGCATCAGCACCGGCTCACTGCTCTTCCGTACGGCCCTCCAAGCCACCCTCGGGGCGGCCGACGCCATCCGTACGGGCCAACCGCTGCCGGAGGTGTCAGGGGCGGGCGGGGAGGTGATGGGGTATGCGGAGGTGCAGCGGTTGATGGGGGAGTAGCCGACGGGGGAGCGGGCGGGCTCAGACCTGCCGGCCCCGGCTGCCGTGGCGCCGGCGGTGCACGGCGATGACCGCAGTCGCGACGCCCAGCGCTCCCGCTCCGCCTATCAGCCCGGCCTTGGGGAGGTGGCCGGCCTTCTCGGCCAGTCCCGCCAGCCCGTTGTCGGGCAGCATGATCGACGTCCGGCTCTCCGTGGGCGCGAGGGAATCGGCGGCGAAGGCGGCGCCCGCGGGAAGCAGCAGGACGGCCAGCGCGCCGGTCGCGACGGTGGCGGTACGGATCACGGAGCGGCGCAGGGCCGGCATGGGTACTCCTCGTCGTGGGCGGCTCGGGCCGCCATGTGGGGCGCGGTAGGTGACAGCACGTTACGGAGCGTCCTTAACGGCGATCCATACGTTGTGTAACAGTCACCAAGATCTCTGGAATCGGTCGTGTGACGGAGCGCCCGTCCGGCCCGGGCAAAAGGCCGCAAAGGTCGTCGGAATGGCCGCTGTGAAGATTTCCTCCGTCGTTACCTTGGATAGTTTGGTGTCGGCCTACGTCTGCATATATGGCGATTTGCAGGCATGGTAATGGACATGGCAAGCGCCAGGGCGTGTCCTGGTGGCCCATGCGCGGCAGCAGAGGCGGTGGCGACGATATGCGACGGTGGCGACCACGCACGGTGCCGGCCCCCTGCGCCGTCCTCGCCGCGCTCGCCGCCCTCGCCTCGCTCACCCTGCTCACCGGCTGCGCGGGCACGGGCGGCCTGCATGACGAGGGGCGCGCCAGGGACGTCAAGGCGCCGCTGGCGTTGTGGCCGGAGTACTCGCCGGCCCCGCTCGGCCGGGACGAGAATCCGGCGGCCCTCAAGGCCGTACCGGATGTCCCGCGCATCCCCAGCGGCAGCATGGCGGACGCGGACCCGCTCGCCGTCCTCGACGCCGACATCGGCGCACAGGGCCGGACCCCGCCCGCCCCGAAGTCGGTACGCCGCCCCGAACTGCACGACCTCACGGACGACGGCAAGCCGGATCTGCTCGTCGTCGTCGACCTCGACCCCCGCAACAGCGAGCTGCGCGTCTACAGCGTGCAGAACGAGGTGGTGACCCGGGTGCTCGCACTGCGCGGTGTGCTGGACGGTGTCGATCTGGCGGCCGGGCATCTCGCCATCCGCGAACCCACCAAGGATCCGCGCTACGTCAGCGTCACCGACTATGTGTGGGACGGCAATTCGATGGGCCTGTGGGACCTCACCCTTGACGAGGCCCGTAAGCGTAGGCCGCAGACCCCGCATGCCCGCGGCGGCAGCCCATGAGGGGCCCGGCGGTCTCCCTCCGCTGGAAGATCGCGCTGACCGTGACGGCGGTGTGCTGCGCGGTCGCCGCCGTCCTCGGCGTCCTCGTCCACAACGCGGTGGCCCGCCAGACCGTCGGCCAGGTCCGCAAGGAGACCCGCACCGACCTCGACACCGCCCTGGACCTCTTCGAGTACGGCACCTCCCGCGAGGGCATCAACTCCCTCCTCGACCCGCCCGAACTTCCCGCAGAGCTCCGCAAGTTGGCGCGCTCCGGCCATCGCGGCACCATGGTCGGGACGTATCGGGGCCGCCCCGTGATGTGGGCGGCGGCGCCCGCCGACGACCGGGTCATGGCGGTCTGGTCGCCCTACGGCAACACCCGCCGCTCCCTGGAGAACCTCGATACGGCCATCCTCGGCTCGGCCGTACTCGCCGCCGTGGCCGTCGCCCTCGCCGGGCTGTTCCTCGCCCATCGCATCAGCCGCCGGCTGGGCACCACGGCGGCGGTCGCGCGCCGTATCACCGCCGGCGACCTGGACGCCCGGGTCGGCGACGGCGACGGTGCGGGCCCGGGGACGCGCGGCGGCCCGGCGGGGCGGGACGAGGTGGCGGCGGTGGCCGCGGCCCTGGACTCGGTGGCCGGCTCCCTGCAGAGCCGCCTCCAGGCCGAACAGCGCTTCACCGCCGATGTCGCCCATGAGCTCCGTACGCCCCTCACCGGCATCCTCGCCTCGGCCGAGCTGCTCCCGGAGGGCCGCCCCAAGGAGATGATCAACGACCGGCTGCGGGCGCTGCGCCGCCTCACCGAGGACCTGCTGGAGATCTCCCGGCTGGACTCCGGCGCCGAGCACGCCGACCTCGATGCGTACGAACTCGGTGCGCTGGTCGCACGCTCGGTACGCGCCACCGGACTCGACACCGAGATGCGGATCGTCTCCGACACGGTCGTCGAGACGGACCGCCGCCGTCTCGACCGTGTCGTCGCCAATCTCGTCATCAACGCCCACCGGCACGGCCGGCCCCCGGTCGTCGTCACCGTCGACGCCCCGCCCGGCGGCCCGCCGACCATCGAGGTACGTGACCACGGCCCCGGCTACCCCGTCGACCTGCTGCACCACGGCCCCCAGCGCTTCCGCACCGACGCCCCAGGCCGCGGCAAGGGCCACGGCCTGGGCCTGACCATCGCCGTCGGCCAGTCCGCCGTCCTGGGCATCGACCTACGCTTCAGCAACGCCCCCGACGGCGGCGCCCGCGCCGTTCTCCGGCTGCCGCCTCAGGCTGCTGTTGAGCCGTGAGCCGTGAGCCGTGAGCCGTGAGCCGTGAGCCGTGAGCCGTGAGCCGTGAGCCGTGAGCCGTGAGCCGGCCCGCGCCGATCCGTGATCCGGTCGACGCCATCACCGGCCGAAGTCCTCACCAGTCGATGTCATCCGGCGGCTCCGGCAGCGCCTCCTCGTCCTCCGGCTCCGGCTCCGGCTCCGGCGGCAGACGATCCCCCCGCACGGGCTGAGCCGCTCTCGCAGTCGCTCCCGCGGCCGACCCCGCGACCGCTCCCGCAGCCGCTCCCGAAGGGCCGGCACCGGCAGCCGCTCCCGAAGAGCCGGCGGCTGCCCCGTCGCCGCCCTCCGCTCCCCGCCCCGCCAGCTCATCCAGAATCTGCTGGCCGTACTTCGCGAGCTTGTTCTCGCCGACCCCGCTGACCGCGCCCAGCTCGGCCGTCGTCGTCGGCCGGAGGGTGGCGATCTCCCGCAGCGTCGCATCATGGAAGATCACATACGCGGGCACGCCCTGCTCCTTGGCCGTACGGCCCCGCCAGCCACGCAGCGCCTCGAAGACCGGCAGCGCCTCCTCCGGCAGATCCACCGGCGCCGCCCGCTTGGCCTTCGCCGCCTTCGCCTTGGCCGCCCGCGCGGCCTTCTCCGGCTCCCGCCGCATCGGCACCTCGCGCCGGCCGCCCAGCACCTCGCCGCTGTTCTCCGTCAGCACCAGCGTGCCGTAATCACCTTCGACGGCGAGCAGTCCCTGCGCCAGCAACTGCCGTACGACACCCCGCCATTCGGCCTCCCGCAGATCGTCCCCCACCCCGAAGACGCTCAGCCCGTCATGATCGAACTGAATGACCTTGGCGGTCTTCTTGCCCATCAGGATGTCGATGATCTGCCCCGCGCCGAACTTCTGCCCCCGCTCACGCTTCAGCCGTACGATCGTCGACAGCAGCTTCTGCGCGGCCACCGTGCCGTCCCAGGTCTGCGGCGGGGTCAGGCACGTATCGCAGTTGCCGCACGCACTGCTCTCCTGGCCGAAGTAGGCCAGCAGCCGTACCCGCCGGCACTGCACCGTCTCGCAGAGCGACAGCATCGCGTCGAGATGGGCCGACAGCCGCCGCCGGTGTGCCTCGTCGCCCTCCGACCCGTCGATCATCTTCCGCTGCTGCGCCACGTCCTGCAGCCCGTACGCCAGCCAGGCCGTCGACGGCTGTCCGTCGCGCCCGGCACGCCCGGTCTCCTGGTAGTAGCCCTCCACCGACTTCGGCAGATCCAGATGCGCCACGAACCGCACATCCGGCTTGTCGATCCCCATTCCGAACGCGATCGTGGCGACCACGATCAGCCCGTCCTCCCGCAGGAACCGCGCCTGATGCTCGGCACGCATACGGGCATCGAGCCCCGCGTGATACGGCACCGCGGCGATGCCGTTGTCCACCAGGAACTGCGCGGTCTTCTCCACCGACGCCCGCGACAGGCAGTAGACGATCCCCGCGTCGCCCGCATGCTCGTCCCGCAGCAGCTCCAGCAGCTGCTTCTTCGGCTCGCTCTTCGCCGCGATCCGGTACTGGATGTTCGGCCGGTCGAAGCTCGCCACGAAATGCCGGGCGTCCTCCATGCGCAGCCGCGAGGTGATCTCGGTATGGGTGGCGTCGGTCGCGGTGGCGGTCAGCGCGATCCGTGGCACCTCGGGCCAGCGCTCGTGCAGCATCGACAGCGCCAGATAGTCCGGCCGGAAGTCGTGGCCCCACTGGGCGACACAGTGCGCCTCGTCGATCGCGAAGAGCGAGATCTTCCCCCGGTCGAGGAGGTTCAGCGTCTGCTCGACCCGCAGCCGCTCGGGCGCCAGATACAGCAGGTCCAGCTCCCCGGCCAGGAACTCCGCCTCAACGAGTCGCCGCTCCTCCAGATCCTGCGTCGAATTGAGAAACCCGGCCCGCACCCCGAGCGCCCGCAAGGCATCGACCTGGTCCTGCATCAACGCGATCAGGGGCGAGACCACGACCCCCACACCGCTCCTGACCAGCGAGGGAATCTGATAACACAGTGACTTGCCGCCACCGGTCGGCATCAGGACGACCGCGTCCCCGCCCCCTATGACGTGCTCAATGATCTCCTGCTGACTGCCGCGGAACGCCTCATACCCGAACACCCGGCGCAGCACCTGCACCGCCTCGCTTGCGTCTGAAGCGTCTTCCACATCCATGTCCACGACCACTTCCACGTCCGCCAGAGCCATTCCAGAAGCGTACGAGCTCCGCGGGGGTCCCCGTCGACCCTGTGGATAACTCCCGCCCGCACCCCGGCAGGATTCGAACCTGCGACACCTGCTTGCAGGAGTGGGATCGAATCCTTGCCGGGTGGTGCCCGACGCTGCCGCGTGGTGCTGTTTCACCTGCTCAGCGCCACGCGGCGTCGTACTCGATCCCGATCAGGACACCTCGTGCCGGACAGTCCGCTCACGCATCGCGCACGCATGAAGGGGGTGTGCGCGGGCTCGTCGCCAGGCATCTGACGCACAACTGGGACGCACCCGCCCGCCAAGGTGCGGGCCGGCGTGCTCCGGGGAATCGCTCAGGAAGGGCGGCCCGGGCCGGTGGGCGCCGGTGAAAAGACGGTCACCCCTCGGGGAGGACTGCACCGCGCCAGTGCGGTGCGGAACGCCCCGGCCCTCGTCAGCGCTTGCCCTTGCCGCCCTGTTTATCGGGCTTCTTGGGCCCCGGCTCGGCGTAGTCGGCCGGCCTCTGGGGCTCCTGGGCGGCGGGCTGTGACGGAGAGCAAGGAGAGCGCCGGTGTGTCGCGCGGGGAGGACACGGGTGCGGACGGATCGGTCTGCGGGCCCTGCGCCGAGCCGGTGTCGGGAGAGAACCAGGCCATGCCGGCGAGGAGCGCCACGGCGAACAGGGCGACGGTGCCCAGCGCGGCCACAAGCCTGGAACGGCGGAGGAACGGCAGGCGAGGGCGGCGCGGCACCGCTCGGTGGACACAGGGTGTGCCCGCCTCATGCCGTAGCGCACGCTCGTGCCGCCTCACAGAGGCGGCGGACGCCCTCTGCGAGGTCGGCGGGGTCCTCCGAGGCCGCGAAACCGAGCCTCAGGCAGGCGCCCGGTTGCTCGGCCGGGAAGAAGCGGGCGCCCGCGTTGACCGCCACACCATGGGCCCGTGCCGCGTCCGCGACGGCGGAGTCCTCAAGGCCGGGCGGGAGCTGGACCCACAGATGCAGGCCACCCTCCGGGATCCGGGTCGGCGTCCAGTCGGGCAGTTCGCGCGCCATGGTTCCGGCCAGTACGGCACAACGCTCCCTCAGGTGCGTGGAAAGGGCGCGCAGATGCCGGTCCCACGCGGGGGTGCTCACCAGCTCCACGGCCGCCTCCTGCAGCGGTCTGGCGACGAAGAAGTCGTCCACCTGGCGCATCCCCTGCAGTCTTCGCATCACCGGTCCACGGGCGATCACCGCCCCGATGCGCAGGCTCGGCGAGGCCGGCTTGGTCAGCGAGGTCAGCTGGACCACCGTGCCGTCGCGGTCGTCCGCGACCAGGGGGAGAGGCACCGGGCCGCCGTGGCCGAGGTGGCGGGCGAAGTCGTCCTCGACGAGGAACGCCCCGGCGGCGCGGGCCACGTCCACGACCTGGCGGCGTCGCGCCGGCGCGAGCACGGTGCCGGTCGGGTTGTGGAAGGTGGGCTGGCAGTACAGCAGCCGGGCCCCGGTCACGGCGAAGGCGTCGGCCAGCAGGTCGGGGCGGATACCGTCGTCGTCCATCGGTACGGCCACCGGGCGCAGCCCCGCCGCGCGGGCGGCGGCCAGCGCGCCCGGGTACGTCGGCGACTCCACCAGCACCGGGCTGCCCGGTGCGGCCAGCGCCCGGAACAGCATCGACAGTGCGCCCTGGCCGCCGCCGGTGACCAGCACGTCCTCCGGGCCGACGGCGCTTCCTGCCGCTTGGGCGAAGATCGCGCGCAGCGGCGCCAGGCCCGCGGCGGGTGCCCGGTCCCAGGCGCCGGGACGGCGGGCCGCGCGGGCCAGCGCCGCGCTCAACGCCCGTTCCGGGCGGAGCGAAGGGTGCAGATAGCCGCCTGCCATGGCGATCACGCCCGTGGGCAGCGCATCCGAAAGGCCGTCCGCGGCACCCGGATCGAAGTCACGTCCGGCGAGTGCCACTGCCTGCCAGGAGGTGTCCGGCGCATCGGTGGCCGAGCGAGCGCGGCGCGGGGCGACGTAGGTGCCGCTGCCCGGGCGGGTGACCACCTCGCCCTCGGCTGCCAGTTGGGCGAACGCCCTCGACACCGTCACCGGGCTGACGCCATGACGCCCCGTCAACTCCCGGCTGCTGGGCAGTCGGTCGCCGGGCGCGAGGCGGGCGATCTCGGTACGGAGTATCCATACCAGCGCCTCAGTACTGCTACTCTCAGACATGAGACAACAGAGTAACGCTTTCCTTCCTGCTGGAGAATCGCTCCTCGACACGGCGGCGGAGATTGCGGCGCTGCGCGCCGACACCCCGGGCTGTGAGTCGGTCATCCACTTCAACAACGCGGGCTGCGGCCTGGTGGCCCGCCCGGTCCTCGCGGCGATGACCGACCACCTCCAACTGGAGGCGGAAATCGGCGGATACGAGGCCTCCGCCGCACGGGAAGTCCAGGTCCGCGACTTCTACGCGTCGATCGCCGACCTCCTGGGCACCGGCCCCGGCAACATCGCCTTCGCCGGCAGCGCGACCCATGCGTACACCAAGGCCCTGTCGGCGATCGACTTCCGGGCCGGCGACACCATCCTCACCACGCGCAACGACTTCATCTCCAACCAGATCGCGTTCCTCGCCCTGCGCAAACGGTTCGGCGTCGAGATCGTCCACGCCCCCGACCACCCCGACGGCAGCGGCGTCGACGTCGGCGCCATGGCGGCGCTCATGCGTTCGCACCGCCCCCGCCTCGTCGCCGCGACGCATGTGCCCACCAACTCCGGCCTCGTGCAGCCGGTGGCCGAAATCGGCCGCCACTGCCGGGAGCTGGGCCTGCTCTACCTCGTGGACGCCTGCCAGTCGGTGGGGCAGTACGCGCTCGACGTGGACGAGATCGGCTGCGATCTGCTCACCGCGACCTGCCGCAAGTTCCTGCGCGGCCCTCGCGGTTCGGGCTTCCTCTACGTCTCCGACCGCGTTCTGCGGGAGGGCTACGAGCCCCTGTTCATCGACATGTACGGCGCCCGTTGGGTCGGGCCCGACACGTACCGGCCGGTGGACAGCGCGGCACGGTTCGAGGAGTGGGAGTTCCCGTACGCCACCCTGCTCGGCTGCGCGGCGGCGGTGCGTTACGCCCTCCGGGTCGGGCTGGAGCCGATCTCCCGCCGGACGCCCGCGCTGGCGGCCCGGCTGCGCGACCAGCTGGCCGGCATCCCCGGTGTACGGGTCCTCGACCGCGGCCCGGCCCCGGCGGCGCTCGTCACCTTCGAGGTCGAGGGCTGGCAGCCGCAGCCGTTCAAGACGGCCCTGGACGAGCGGGGCATCAACTCGGCCCTGAGTTTCCGGGAGTTCGCGCAGTACGACTTCAACGACAAGGACGTCGAGTGGTGCCTCCGCCTGTCACCGCACTACTACAACACCGAGGGCGAGGTCGACACGGTCGCCGCAGCCGTCGCCGAACTCGCCGAGCACGGGCAGAAGACCCGCTGATGGCGTCGGCGCAGGTGGCGGCGGCCGGCCCGGAGGCGGCTGCCGGGAAACCACCCAGAACCCTCTGGCACAACGGGGACTTCCTCAAGTTCTGGGTGGGCGAGACCGTGTCGCTGCTCGGCACCCAGGTGACGACCCTCGCGCTGCCCCTCACCGCCATCCGCGCGTTCGGGGCGAGCGACGAACAGGTGGGACTGCTGCGGTTCGTGCAGCTCGCCCCCTACCTCGGCCTCGCCCTGATCTTCGGGGTGTGGGTGGACCGGGTCCGCAGGCGCAGGGTCATGCTCGCGGCGAACCTGGTCCGGATGGTCCTGCTGGCGCTCGTCCCCGTCCTGTACTGGGCGGACGCCCTCAGCATGGTCACCCTGACGGTCATCGCGTGCGCCGTCGGTGTCGCGTCGGTGCTGTTCGACGTGAGCTGGATGTCGTACGTCCCCACCCTGGTCCGCGACCCCGGTCACTATGTCGAGGCGAGCGCGAAGACGGGCGTCAGCTCCTCCACGGCGGATGTGGCGGGGCCCGGTCTGGCGGGCGTCCTGGTGTCGGCGCTGACCGCACCGGTGGCACTGGTCGTGGACGCCTTCTCGTACCTGGTCTCCGTGATCTCCCTGCTCATCCGCACACCCGAGCCGCGTCCGGAGCAGGGCGCCCGCCGCCACATCTGGTCGGAGCTGCGGGACGGCCTCGGCTGGGTCATGAGGAACAGGATCCTGCGAGCCCTGGCGCTCGTCGGGTTCTGCTGCAACTTCTCCATGATCACCGTATGGACGATGTTCCTGCTCCACGGCACACATGACCTGCATCTCGCCCCGTCGGTTCTCGGTGGCATCTTCGCCACGGCCTCGGTGGGCGGCCTCATCGGCGCGTTGATCTCCGGACGGGTGATCAAGCGGTTCCGCCTCGGACGCGTCTACTTGCTGGCCCAGTCGGCCCTGCTGCTCGGCCCGACCCTCCTCGCCACCGCCGCCGGACCGAACTGGCTGGTGATCGCGATGTGCGTGGCGTCCTTCTTCGTCACGTACCTGGGACTCGGCGTCGCCAATGTCATCATCGTCAGCCTCCGGCAGACGAGCACTCCCGCGTCGATGATGGGGCGGATGACCGCAGCTTTCCGGACGCTGCTGTTCGGCGGCGGCGCACTCGGTGGCCTGTCCGCCGGTCTCCTGACCGGCGCACTCGGCGGCAAAGGCGCCCTGACCGCCGCGGCGATCGGCTCCGCCGCCGTCGCGATCGGACTCGTCGCGTCCCCGGTCACCAGGCTGGCAGCACTGCCGTCACCGGCGGAGCTACGTGTGCAGTGAACGCCAACGCCGTCGTACCGAGGCCGTCGTGGTGTGCCTTCCGCGATCGCGGCTTCGCCGCCGGAGACGGGGACGGAAGCCGGTTCCGCCGGGGGGACAAGCGCCTTGAGCCCTTGAGCCTGCGTTCCTCCGGACGGCGCGTTCGATCGTGTGTTCCAGACCGCCGAGGCGACGGAAGGCGCGGAATTTCCAGCAACGCGGGGAGCCTCTCGGGCGTTTCGTCCGCCGTGGCCGGCCGGCCGCTCGAGCACGCCGGGCGTCCCTGACCGTACATACCGCTGATCTGGTGCCCCGGCAGGATTCGAACCTGCGACATCCGCTTCAGAAGCGGGATCGCACTGGAGACTCGTTGAGTGATGGAGGCGCTGGCGGGGCGGCCGATTAGGGAGCGTCCGGTGAGTCACCCACGACTCACCGGGCGAACTCTAGGCGCGCTGCCTGAGCACCAAGTCACGGTAGGGAAGCGCAACCGTGGGATGGCCGAAGATACCGAGGCGCTTTTCGATGTCCTCGACGAGTTCGGCAGCGCCGGCGGCCGTGGCCCGGTTGACCTCCGTTTCAACGAAGGTGCCGACTCCGCTGACGGTGTCGATGCTGACCGTGACGCCGGGGGTGTCCGGGTGGCGGTAGCTGGTGCGGGTCTTCTCGACGCGGACCAACTCACGCATTCCGATAGAGGTAAGCAGCCTCTCGGCTGTGAGTGCCTGCTTGCCCTCGCGGAGGATGACGTTCGTCTCGACCTTGGACACCACGTCGTCACGATTGTGGGTCGTCGGGTTGGAGGCAGGCTTGTAGGTGATCTCTGCGAAGTCGCCCCTTCGCCGGACCCGCAGGCATTCGACCGTCTTCATGTAGTCGATGTCCGGGCGGCTGTAGTACGTGTCGATCTCGGTCACGGGCGCTTCCGCCACGTAGCCAAGCTCAGCGAGTAAGGGAGTGATGCTGCTGCCGTCGTCCGGAAGCTCTCGCTTCCGCTCTACCTCGATGGTGTCGGTCATGTGGTCACCCTCCTGTGTTGACCGCCGAGTACATGCGGGCAAGGTTCGCCCTGCTGCACCACTGCTGTACTGAGTGCATGGCGGACTGTAGGGCGTCCGAGTCCGTGAGTGGGATGTTCGAGAACAGCACGAGTTGCTTCGCGTCCCGCAAGGGATTGGGTAACGCGCGGCGAAGATAGCGGTTGTAGTAGCTCCGGTCGCGCTGGACCACGTCTTCCACCTGGACTGGCATCAGCACGGTTCGGTTGTCCTGGTTGGACTCGGTGGAGCTGACGGCGAACGTCGCGAGCAGAGTGTCGACCGTCATGTACGCGTAGGTTTCACGTCCCTCGCGCGTGTTCCAGTGCTCCCAGACTTCTTGGCACTCTCCCTCGCAGACTTCCGCCGACGCGAGGAATTGTGAGAGTGCGATATCGGTGCATTGATCGAAGATGTCCCCATCCACGGTGTAGTGGTCGGCGTATCGCTCGCTTAGGGCGAGCATCATCGTCTTCTGAGAGATCGGGAGCCAGTCCGTATCCGTCAAGCGGTAGTGCACCCGTTTGTGTCCGGTCTTGGCATCGATCCAGTCCGAGGCCAACTGTCCGTCGAGGACCGGCACGAAACCGAGCACCCCGGAACGCCAGACGTGATCCCGCAGCGTGATGTAGTGCCGTTGCACCTCGCGGAAGATCCCGATGGGTGCGGAGATGAACACATGGGTGCCGTTGGCGATTTCGTCCACGGGGATGATGCGCGAATCCTGCCGAACGATTACCTCGTCGTGTTCTCCGTGGTAGGGGTGCGTCCCTTCGCGGAGGTACTGCGGCAGGAACATCCGGAGGAATTGAACCCAGGATTTTGCCCCGTAAGTCTGCACTGCACGATCATGCAGGGAGCCGCCGTCTACCGCGTATACGTCGCGGTAGGCGAACAGGCCACCTTCCCTCAGTACGATGGGGATCGTCCGGATCATGGAGTGCAGGCCGGCATACCCGCCGCCGTAGCTGTACACCTCGTGCATGAGAGCCGAGGCGCTGATCACGTCTACAGGGTCGGTGACCAGTGTCCCGATGTCCTGCGCAAAGCCGGTCACCAGGTCACACGTGCCAACCTTGCCGAATTCCGCCATAGCCTGATGGAGCGACGTTGAGACAACGCCGGGAACCTCAACGAGGGTGAGGTTCACGTTCCGGTGTCCGTGCCCGCCGGCGGCGAGGCGGGAGGCCAGGAAGGTGACGGCCGAGCCTCCGCCCGGTCCGATCTCCACCAGCCGAGGACGGTCCCGTTCGACTCGCTGTAGTGCCTGGTACGCGAGGTAGCCCTTTTCCTCCCCATGTGCGTTGGCTGCTACGTCCAGGTAGCCGGCCGCGGTCTTGGACTCGGTCGCGAATTTCGATGCAATCAACTTGCGCCCCCATGAGATTGAGTTGCAGAGCATCCGGGGTTCGAGCCCGGCCCCGTCGATTAGCAGGCGGTGCTTTCCGTGGTGGGAGGTTCGAGCGGGGGGTACAGAGTCCGGATGAGCACTTGGAACACATCGAAGGGTTCGAGGCCCATCTCGGCTCGGCGGACGTCGAGCTGGTCGGGGTCGTCAACGGCGTACGGGACCGGGGTTCCGGTCTGGATGTAGCTGAATTGCGTGCCGTAGAGCTGCGGCTGGCCGGCGATGATGCGGCACCGGTCGGTGAGGTGAGCGAGCTGCTTCGGGGTCGCCTCGCCGGCGCGTACGGCCTCCTCGACCAGGGCAAGGGCGTGTTGCTGAAACTCGGGATTGGCGGTGGCGTGCTGGGCGATCCACCAGGCCGCAACGGCCCCGATTTCGCCCACCAGCGAGCGACCCGGCCACCCGTGCGCGGCGATGATTTGCCGAAGCGTCCCGGTGGCCTTGTCCTCGATCTCGCGCAGCGCGATCTGATCGGTTTCATGGGCCGGCGGTGCGGCCTGTTCTTGGGCTGCTTGGTGCCTTCTCTTGAGGTCCAAGAGGGTCAACGCGATCTGCGGTTGACTCGGTCGCGAGGCACTCATCGTGTGTCCTCCTGATCAATGGGGGAAGACGGGCCGTTGTTGCGCACCCCCAGTGCATCGCGTGAGCAGGAGGCACGCGTGCTGCGCGACCGGACGTTTAGGCGGACGTTTTCCACCACGCCATGCGGCCAACTCACTACGGTGTGGGGACAATCCGCGATGGCGAGGGGAAGCGCATGGCGGGCAAGGTCACGAAGGGACTGGCGGGCTTACGACAGGCAGCGGGTCACACGCAGCAGTCGTTCGTGGTGGCGTTCATGGATGAAGCCGCACGGCTCGGCATCGACGCCTCGCTCAGCGTGCGGCAGCTGCGGCGATGGGAGCGCGAGACACCGCCGCCGTTGCCCCACCCGAGCCAGCAGGTCGTATTGGAAGCCATGCTCGGCGTGCCACTGGCCGAGACGGGATTCGACGTTCCTGGACATCGCATGACGGTTGCGGCGCCCATCAGCGACGCTGGAGGAGTGAAGAGGAGAACGTTCGTCGCCGACACCGGTGCCCTCGCCGCGGGAGCCTTCTTCCCCACCAGGCCAGGCCCGCGCATCGGCACGGCCGACCTCGGCCGGCTGCGCACGCGGTTGGACGGCCTCTATCAGACGGACCACACAGAAGGCAGCGTGCCGGCGATGGCGGAGGCGCGCCGCATCGAGGGCGAGATCACCGGGGTCCTCGGCGCCGCCTCGTACACCTCTCGCATCGGACGCGAGCTCCAGACCATGCTCGCTGAACTGCATGGCCACCGAGCCTGGTACGGCTATGACGGCGGCCTTATCGACGAGGGCCGTGTCGCATGTATCGAGGCTCTCGCGGCGGCGCAGCTCGTCGACAACCCCCTCCTACAGGTCTCCGTACTGGAGACCCTTGTGCTCCTCGCGATCAAGGCAGGGCGGGCGTGGGAAGCCGCAAGTGCGGTCGAGAACGCCTACCGCCTCGCCACCAGTGCGGGTGCAGGGCACACGGTGCATCTCGTGATCGCGTTGCGTGACGCCAATGTCGCTACCCATACCGGAGACCTATCCGGGGCGCGCCGTGCCCTGAGTCGTGCCGTGACCTTCCAGGGGCGCGCGGACGCGGACACGGAGGTGCCCAACTGGGCGCAGTTCGCCGGTCCGTTCGAGGTCGACTACGCCACGGCCGACATGTACGTGCGTGCCGCGCAGCCCAAACGCGCCGTGCCCTTCCTGCATGCCGCCGTGCGAGGCATCGGTGGCGATCTTGCCCGCAACAGCGCCTCGTACCGTGTGAAACTCGCGGGTGTACTTCTCGATGCCGGGGAAGCCGATGAGGCGTGTGGGGAGATGAGCGCCGTTCTCGACGCGTGCGGGGGCATCGCTTCTCCGCGGCTGCTGGGCAAGATCCGAGAGTTTCAGCGAGCCGCTTGCCGAGTCGACAGCACGGCGGCTCGCGAGTGTGGCGAGCGCATCCGTGAGACCGTCCGAGGGGGTACCGCGTGACGCAGCAGGAATCCATCAGTGTCGAGTACTTGGACGGGCCGGCGGCCGCGCAGGCCGAAGACAAGATCAGGCTGGTCTACGCCGAGGCGTTCGCCGAGCCGCCCTACAACGAGACCGAGGACGACGTCGCGGCAACCTTCCGGCGCTTCCGCTCGCAGACCCGCAAACGCACATTCCGCGGCGCGCTGGCCCGCACCGGGGGTGGCGAGCCGGTCGGTATCGCGTACGGCTACCCGCTCGGTCCCAACACGGGGTGGTGGGATCAGCTCACCCAACCAGTACCCGACGACATGCGTCGCGAGGACGGGCGCCGGACCTTCGGTCTTATGGAGATCGCCGTACGTGGACCGTGGCGCGGGCGCGGAATCGCCGGCCGCCTGCACGAGACCTTGCTTGCCGGCACCGAGGCCGAGCGCGTGCTGCTCAACGTTCACCCGGACAGCAAGGCGGCGCAGGCGGCATACCGGGCGTGGGGCTATCGAAAGATCGGCGAGGCACGTCCGTGGGAGGGTGCGGACGTTCATGACGTGATGATGCTCGACCTGCGCCGGACGGTCTCGTAAGGGGCAGGTGGCCGGGCGCCTCTACGGTTCGCCGCCGGGCTGATCGGGCTGCCCGCCTGGGAAGTCCCAGACGGGCAGTCGTGAAACGCGCTCTGTTCAGGCGTTTCCCTCCGTGCCCCGGCAGGGTTTGAACCTGCGACACCCGCTTCAGGGGCGGGTTCGAATCCGTTTCCGTTGGTGTTCGTTCCTGCCGCGTGGTGCTGTTCTACCTGATCAGAGCCACGCGGCAGGATCGTCAATCCTGTCCAGGTCGGCCTATGTTGTGCCGTCCGCGCACGCACCGCTCACGCACCCCTCACGCATGCGGGGGCACTCTGCCCGGTGGCAGAGCCGGTGGGGTTCTTGCTGGTGTGGCTTACCCGGTGGTGTAGATGGCTTGCATTTTGTCGTGGAGGTAGTCCCCCGCGCGTACGGGGGAGTAGGACCTGCGGCCGATGGGAGCCGACAGCGACGTGATCCTGGTGTCGGGTGCGCAGGAGTGGAAGTACACCAGTGAGGTGAGCTCCTCTCCCGGGGCGTCGGGCGGCGGGGGCAGGACGCGATGGCGCCCCGAGCGCCAGCGATCTCCGCTCCAACGGGCCATCAAATCACCGATGTTGAGGGTGACAGCGCCGGGTTCGTAGGGGGCGTCGTGCCAGCCGTCCTCGTCGTCGTGGACCTGAAGGCCGCCCTGGCCTCTCTGTCGGTCCAAGAGGGTGATGAGGCCGAAGTCGGTGTGCGGTCCGATGCGGAACTGGCCGGGGGCGGCGGGACCGGTCTCACTGGCCGCCGGGTACCAGTTGATGGTGAAGTCCCATTGCGGGCAGGCGGTGTGGCGGGTGAAGAAGTCGGTTGGCCGGTCCAAGGCCGTCGCCATGACTTCGAGGACGGTATCGGCCAGGCGGCGCATCTGCTCGGTGTACTCGGTGACCAGCGCGTGCAGGGACGGGACTTCGTCGGGCCAGCGGCTGGGCAGCCGTTGTGTGCGCCCGGGGTGCGTGGTGGAGCCGGCGCCGCATGACCAGACCTCCAGCAGGTCCGGCGGGGTGTGGGAGCCCTCGGACCGGGCGGTGGCCACGCGCTCCCGGCCGATCCATCCGCGTCGGCCCGTGTCCTGGGCGTAGCGTTCCTTGACGGCCGGGGGAAGGTGGAAGAAGTCGTAGGCTGCGGCGCGTACTTGGCCGGCCAGACCCGGTGTGATGCCGTGTCCGGTCACCAGGAGGAATCCGGTGGACTTGAGGGCCTGGTCGACGTTGGCCGCGAGGTGATTCCGGGATGCGCTGTCGTTCGGGTACCAGTGACTGAGGTCGATGACCGGAATGCGGGTGGAGGCCATGTGGCGTCTCCCTTTGATGTCGGTTGGTGCTGCTGGGCGGGGCCGGGGCACGGGCAGGCCGGCGGGGGTCACACTCACTCGGCTGCCGCTGCCGCTGCCGCTGCCGCTGTCGCCGACCGGGTGTCAGGGTCTGGAGCCGGGGGCGTCGAAGGCGGGGGTGGCCCGGTGCGGGTCAGCCACAGCACGAGGGCGGCGCAAGCCAGGGTGGCGGCTGCGGCGGTGAGGGCAAGGGTGTTGTGACCAGTGGCGAAGGCGGCGCGCAGCGTGTGCTCAAGAACGGGGCGATGGCTGCTGGGAACGGTCGCGAGGAGAGTGTCGGCACCGCCGCCGGACAAGGTCTGCGCGGTGCTGCCGGGGTCGGCGACCTCGCCGTGCAGGGCGTCGGTCATGGCGGAGACGGCCAGCGTGCCGAAGGCAGCGACGCCGAACGCGTAACCGAGCTGTTCGAAAGTGCTGTAGGCGCCACTGGCCATGCCCGCGCGCTCGCCGGGGACCGAGCCGAGCGCGAGGGACGCGGCGACCTGGAAGATCAGGCCCATGCCGACTCCGCTCAGGGCCAGGCCGCCCACCAGGGCCGGCCAGTCGGACTCGGGGCCGAGGAAGCCCAGCGCCCCCACACCGAGTCCGGCGAGACCGAGGCCGAGACAGGAACCCAGGCGCGGGGAGGGCTTGGGTATCAGCCGCCCGCTGACCACCGCCACCAGAGCGGCGGCCGCCGCATGGGGCAGCACGACGAGTCCGGTGCCGATCGGCGAGAGGTGCTGAACGGACTGCAGCCACAGCGAGGTGTAGGGGAGGATCCCGTACACCGCGCCCTCGCCCACCGCGATCGTGAGCATCGCGGCCGTGAATGCCGGGCGGCGGAACAGAGACAGGTCGAGCAGAGGGTGAGTGCTGCGCCGCTGCGTGCGTACGAACAGCACGAGCGCCGCCGCTGCGCTGCCCAGCGGCGCCAGTGTGCGCGGGGACGTCCATCCCTGGGCGTGTGCCTGAGTCAACGCGTAGACGAATCCGCCCGCGCCGAGGGCGAACAGCAGCAGGCCGGGAACGTCCAGGCGTCGCGAGGCATCCCGCGTCGGCGTGGAGCGCGGGATGTAGCGAAAGGTCATGGTCAGGGCGAGTGCGGTGACGGGGACGTTGACGTAGAAGATCCACCGCCAGTCCAGAGCCTGGGTGAGCAGACCGCCCAGAATCGGTCCCAGTGCGGAGGCGCTTGCGGCGACCGCGGCCCAGGCGCCGAAGGCCAGTCCCAGGCGACGCCCGGAGTACAGAGTGCTGATCAGGGACAGGGTGGTGGTGAACATCGCCGCAGCCCCCAGGCCCTGGACGACGCGAGCGGCGATCAGTACGCCGATGCTCGGCGACAGCGCGCAGGCGATGGAGGCCAGCGCGAACACGATCAGGCCGCCCGCATACATGCGGCGCCTGCCGTGCAGGTCGGCGAGCATCCCGGCGGCAAGGAGCGCGGCGGCCACCGCGAGTGCGTAGCCGTCGGCGACCCATTGGAGCTGCGACAGTGACGAGCCCAGGGAATCGGATATGGCCGGCAGGGCGACCAGGACGGTGGTGACGTCGACGAGCAGGATGAAGGTGCCCAGACAGATGGCGGCCAGCGGCCCCCAGATACGCATGCGAAACAGCTTTCGTCGGGGTGGTGAGAAGGACTTCACCACCATCCGAACCCGTCTCCCCCTGCCCAAGCCGTATCCTCGAACGCGGGATAATCAGGCGAAGGAAAGGTGCCTAGCGGTGGACTCCGTCATCCTGGGTGACCTCGACCAGCGCCTGCTCCTAGCCCTCCAGCTCGACGGACGGGCCCACTTCAGCCGCATCGCGCGCGACCTCGACGTCTCCGAACGCACCATCACCCGCCGTTACCAGCGCCTGCGCACCCTGGGCCTGCGCGTCGTCGGCCAACCCGTGGCCTCACGCCTCGGCCTGACCCGCTGGCTGCTGCGTCTGCACTGCACGCCGGACGCCGCCGGCAGCATCGCCGAGGCGCTCGCCCGCCGTTCCGACACCTACTGGGTCACGCTCGCCTCAGGCGGCACAGAGGTGTACTGCGCCTTCAACGTCCGTACGGCTGACCAGCGCAATGCCCTGTTGCTACAGAAACTCCCCCACACCCCGCAGGTGCTTTCCGTGAGCGCTCACTGCATGCTGCGCATCTTCGTCGGTGCCACCAGCACGTGGCACGCCACCCGCTTCCGGCCCGAAGGCGCCGCCCCCGCGGTGGATTCCGGCACCTCCACAGCCGCTCCCCTGCCCCTGGACCCCACCGACCGCACCCTGTTCACCGAACTGGCCCGCGACGGCCGCCTGACCTTGCCCGAACTCGCCACAGCGGCCGGCCGCTCTCCTTCCAGCATCCAGCGGCACCTGGACCGCCTCCGGGGCGAAGGAGCCCTCAGCTTCGCCGTCGACTTCGATACCCAGCTGCTCGGCTACCACATGACCACCCGACTCTGGCTGAACGTCACCCCCGCGCACCTGCGCACCGTTGGGGAGGCATTGGCCACCCACCCGCAGATCGCCTTCGCCGCCGCCGTCACCGGCGACTCGAACCTCGTCGCCAGCGGCATCTTCCGCGACCCGTCCGACCTGTACGACTACATCGATCAGCGCATCAGCCGGCTCTCCGGTATCCAGAGCATCCAGACCGCGCCCACCCTTCGCGAAGTCAAACGCGTCGCGCCCGCCGTGCCGTGAGGAGCACCGGCTCCGGCCGAGCTGGGGCGGGGGCGAGATCCACATGCCGCCTGCGCGGAGATCGGCTACCCGATTCCCCGGCATGTGATCGCCAACATGGAGTCCGGCGGTCGAGCCGTCCCGTTCACACAAAGCGGCCCCAGACGAGGAGTCCGGGGCCGACCAATCCCCTCCCTGAGGAAGAAACCCCAGGTCAGAGTGGCAATGCATGGTGCCCCCGGCAGGATTCGAACCTGCGACACCCGCTTTAGGAGAGCGGTGCTCTATCCCCTGAGCTACGGAGGCGGGGGGATCCGTAGATCCGGCGCCTAGCGTAGCGGATATGGGATGTGGGCTGGTAGATAGTGCGTTTTTGCAGGTCAGTGGGTGTGTGATGGGTGGTTTGGGGCTGCGCCGTTGAGGACGGTGTGGATGGCGCGGGGGACGAAGTCTGCGTCGAGGGGGAGTTGGCGGAGGACTACGCGGAGCCAGGCGGCGCCGGCCAGTAGGTCGATCAGGAGCATGGGGTCGGCGTCGGGTGCCAGCTCGCCGCGGGCGATGGCGCGGGTGAAGACGGGTTGCTCGCGGGCGAGGCGGTCGGCGAAGAAGTCGCGTACGTGGGTGGCGAGTTCGGGGCTGTGAGTGACGGCGCCCAGTGTGGCGACGGCGATGCCGGAGGCCGGGGGTGTGGTGAGCAGCGACGTGATCGTGTGCAGCAGGGCTTCCAGGTCGCCTTGGAGGCTGCCGGTGTCGGCCGGTTCGATGTCGAGCCGGCGGGCGCCCATGAGCGCGGCTCCCAGGAGGGCGCCTTTGGAGGGCCACCAGCGGTAGATGGTGGTCTTGTTGACGCCGGATCGTTCGGCGACCCCTTCGATGGTCAGCCCTTCGTAGCCCTTTGCCGCGAGCAGGTCGAGTGTGGCGTCGAAGATCTCCTGGGATTTCCGCGGGCCGCGCCCCTGGCTCTGGCTCTGGGGCTCGGGCTGTTTGTTGCTCATGGGGGGAGGTTAGCAGGGAAAGTGCTACGCACCGTTGCGTTGTGTTGCGTTGGGGTTTAGCGTGCGGATCATGGAGTCCAGAGAGACCGCGCTGCCCATCGTTTTTGTGCACGGGACCCGTGTGAGCGGCACGATGTGGCGGCCTGTGAGGGAACGTATCGGCGATCGTCATCCCACGGCGGCGCCCGACCTGCCGGGCCACGGAGCGCGGCGTGGCGAACGGTTCACGATGTCCGGCGCCGTGGACGCGGTGGCCGAAGCGATCGACGAGCTGGGCGGCCGGGCGCTGGTCGTGGGGCTGTCACTGGGGGGCTATACGGGAATCGCCACCGCCGGGTGTCATTCCGGTCGGGTCGCCGGTCTGGTGGCGATGGGGTGCACCGCCCTTCCGCGTGGGCTGATCAGTGCCGTCTATGGGCGAGCGGCCTGGGCTGCGGCCAGGTGGCCCGAGGCGGGGAATCGCCTCAGTGCGTGGGGGTTCCGGCGTGTGCTGCCCGGACCTGTGGCCGAGGCGATGGCATCGGGCGGGCTGTCGTGTGAGGTGGCGCCGAGCGTCGTGGCGGCCGTGGAGGCGATGGAGCCGATGGCTTCGCTGGCTGCCTATGCGGGGCCGGTGTGGCTGGTGAACGGGGCGCGCGATCCGTTCCGCCGTGATGAGCGTGCGCTGCTGAGGGCTTGCCGTAACGGCCGTCTCTCCGTACGGCCCGGGCAGGGGCATATCACCAGCCTTGCCGATACGGCGGCTTTGGCGCGGACGGTGCTCGATGCCGCGGCGGTCGCGGCGAGTGAGGGTGAGGGTGAGGCGGTCGCGGCGGGTGGGGCTGTCGCGGCTGTGGTGGGGGAAGGGGGGAGGGGGATGGCGGTGCGGGATGAGGGCCTGCGGTAGCGGGGGCGGTCCGGGGGACCCGGTTCGCCGCCGGCTGTGATGGCGTACTGCCGTAGCGGCGGACCAGGTGCCCGGCCGTCCGGGGTGTCAGCTGCCGATGTGCCAGCTGACGGTGCCGTCCGTCGTGACGAGGAGGGCGAGCAGGAGGAGGTCGGCGGCGCCGAGGGCGATGCCCAGGAGGGCGCGGCCGCGGCGGTCGGTGCCGCGGGCCAGGGCCAGGCCGCCGAGGACCAGGGCGCAGGGGCCGAGCACGAGGTTGAGGACCAGGGTGCCGAGCAGGCCGAGGATGAAGGAGGCCACGGCCATGCCGTCGGCGTGGGAGCGCGGACGGGAGGCGGAGCGGCGCAGGGCCTTGGCCGCGGCCGATGCGGTCCGCGTCGTCGACGTGGCTTCGGTGAGCGCGGTCATCGGGAGGTCACCTCGGCCTGGTGGCGGCGTTCGCGGAGGAAGAAGACGAGCAGCCAGCCGGCGATGACGGTGGCTGCGACGACGGTGACGGGGACGGGGAGGTGTGCCGCGGTGCCCAGCATGATCCCCATCAGGAGGAGGGCTGCGACGAGGAAGAGCATGATCTGCCTTTCCGATTCCAGAGGACAGTTGTTCACTCAGTTCCCTCAGTCTACGACTGCCCGCGACTGGAGTAGTTCGGAGAACGGTTGTTTACTGGATGACATGAGTCACAGTCTTGGAGTCCGGCAGGCCCAGAAACAGAAGACCCGTCAGGCGCTGCTCGACGCGGCGCTCGGCCTGCTGGAGGAGCAGAGCCTGAGCAGCCTGGGTTTGCGGGAGGTGACGCGGGTGGTGGGGATCGCCCCGACCGCGTTCTACCGGCACTTCCGGGACATGGGTGAGCTGGGTGTCGCGCTGGTGGAGGAGGCGCTGGGGAGTCTGCATGTGATGGTGCGGGCGATCCTCGCCGAGCAGGACGCGGCCGAGGAGCGGATAGACCGTACGGTCGCGGTCGTGGAGCAGCATGTGCGCCAACACCCGCTGCACATCCGGTTCGTGGCGCGCGAGCGGCATGGCGGCGTACGGGCCGTACGGCAGGCCATCGCGGGTGAGCTGGACCGGTTCGCGCAGGAGGTCGCGGCGGCGCTGAAGTCCCAGCCGGCGTCGGAGGGGTGGCGCGACGAGGATGTGCGGATGCTGGCGGAGCTGTATGTGGACCGGCTGGTGACGACGGCTGCGGCGTTGCTCGATGCCGAGGAGGACGGTGCGGAGGGGGCGGCCGGGCAGGTGGTGCGGAGGTCGCGCCGTCAGCTGCGGCTGATCAGTATCGGGCGGCGGCACTGGCGGGAGGACAGGAGAGGGGAAGGGGAGGAGGAACGGGGGGAGGGGTGAGGTTGTGGGTCAGGTGCGTGCGGGGGTGACCCGTACGCGGTAGGTGCCGTCGGGGTTCTCCGTGAGGACGGTGACCGCGGCGCCGGTGGTGTGGTCGGTGTAGGTGTCGCCGGGGAGGAAGGTGGCGTCGGTCAGCTCCGGTTCGACGAATTTGCTGCTCTTGTAGCAGCCGCCGCTGTGCGGGGTGGCGTCCACGATGCGCAGCGGGCCGCGGCCCGAGGGGACGTCGGTGGCGACGCGGTAGACCAGGACGCCGGGCCGGCAGACCGTCGGATCGAGCAGGCCGCGGGTGCGGGCCTCGGCGACCAGGGCGGTGCGGGGCGAGGTCGGGATGACGACGATCTTGGTGCCGCCGGGCGTGGAGACCGGGGTGAGGGTGTGTTCGCCGGGCGTCCCGTTGTGCGGCGCGCAGTGCACCTGGTCGGGGGAGAGCCAGCCGAGCTTCCACTTGTGCCAGCCGACGAAGTCGTTGCTCGGCCCCCAGTCCTCGTCCATCGGGTCCCAGTGGCCTACGGGGGGCGTGGCGCGGCGCTCGTCGGTGTAGTAGAGGTCGGGCAGGCCGAAGCTGTGCGCGTTCTCGTGGTTGAGGACGCGGAAGGCGCTCACCCCGGTTTGCCGGCTCCAGATGAAGGACGTGTTCCGGAACGGTACGCCGTCGGCGGTCTTCATCCCCATGTCCCCACCGCTGAAGGTGACCGACAGGACCGTACGCGTCGCGGGCGGGCCGGCGTTGGGTGAGGCGATGACGTTGATGACGTCGTAGTCGCGGAAGTCGACGATCGGGTCGACGGCGCGGACGACCTCCTGGGACAGGGCGTGATAGCCGCTGTCCGAGGCCGGGTCGAAGCTGGCGCCGCGCTGGATGCCGTACGCCGCGAGCGGTCGCGACATGCGGATCCACTGGAACAGCGGGATGGGGTGGTAGGTCAGCCTGCCGTACGAGCTGATGCGGAAGTAGTCCGTCGCGGCCGGGAAGAACTCGGCGAAGCGGGCGTGGGGGGACATCGTGGCGCGGGCGTCCGGGAAGTCGATGAAGAGGGTGAGCGCCCGTACGACGCCGGACGAGCGGGCGAAACCGGCGGGGGTGTCCGCGGATTCGGCGACGTCGTTGCTGATGCCGCGCAGCGCGCACGGGCCGCTCGGCGGGGCGCCGGGCCCCGAAGGTATGGCTACGGCGTTGGGCGGCGAGCCCAGCGCTATGGCCGCGGCCGCGGTGGCCGCGCCCACGGCCAGAACGGCGGATACCTTGAGCTTCATATCGATCACCTTGTGTCGAGGGGTGATCGCTCGCGCGCGGAGTTACGTCAACCGGAGTCAAGTGGCGTCAGCTGGAGTCGCGGGGCAGGGCCGGATGGGTCGGTCCTCGGTCGGTCCTCGGGTTGGTCCTTGGGTCGGTCCTCGGGCAGGTCCTGTGGCGCGGGGAGTCTCCGGCGAGCCGGCCCATGAATGTGAACCAGATCACATGTGGGACGTGAAATATCCGGGGACGGTCTCCCCGTTTAACCAGGCGTCCGGATGAAACGGGGAGCGTCTCCCCGGTTCGGCACCGAAAGTGGATTCAGTACCGAACATCGGTTCGGCACCGAAAGTCGAGGGGAGTGAGCCGCATGACCGCCGTCGCCAGCTGCGCGAAGACCGGGCAGCAGGGGCAGCAGCAGGGGCAGCCGCCCCGTCTGCGGGCCGATGCCCTGCGTAACCGGGAGCGGATCATCGCGGCCGCCCGCGAGACCATGGTCGAGTTCGGGGCCGAGGTCTCGCTCGATGAAATAGCTCGACGTGCGGGAGTCGGCAATGCGACGCTTTATCGTCACTTCGCGGATCGCCTGGAGTTGATCCACCACGTCACGCTCTCCGTCATGTCCCGTACCGCGGACGCCGCGGAGAGCGCCCTTGCCGAGGAGTCCGATGCCTTCCGAGCGCTGAGGCGCTTCGTCCACGCTGCGGTGGAGGAGCGGATCGGGGCGCTGTGCCCCTTGCTCTCCGATGGCATCGACCGTGACCACCCCGATCTGCTCGCCGCCCGCGAGCGCCTGGGGGCGGCCGTCGAGGCCGTCATGGGTGCCGCGCGCGACAGCGGCCAGCTGCGTACCGACATCGCCGTCGGTGACCTGATGGTCGCGCTCACCCAGCTCACCCGCCCGCTTCCCGGCAGTGCGTGTACCGATTTCGAGAAGTTCGTGCACCGGCATCTGCAGCTGTTCCTGGACGGTCTGCAGGCGCCCGCCCGCTCCGAACTGCCCGGTTCGGCCGCCACCTTGGAAGACCTGAGGCGCCGCTCGTAACCGGGGGCAGCGCGCCGCACAAACAGGCCTCCCACGTCCCGCCCGTCTTACCCGTCCGCCCGTCTTACGCGTCCCGTCGGCCGCCCCACGCGCCCCGGCCTTCGCACGTCTTCACGTTCACGCGTCCCGTTCTTCGCCCTTGTCCGCTCACCGCACCACTAGGTGGATCCCGCCATGCCTGAAACAGCCACATATGCCGATCCCCGGCGCTGGAAAGCGCTGATATTCATCGCCCTCGCCCAGCTGATGGTCGTCCTCGACGCGACCATCGTGAACATCGCGCTGCCCTCCGCCCAGGTGGATCTCGGTATCACCGACGCCAACCGGCAATGGGTGATCACCGCCTACGCGCTCGCCTTCGGCGGGCTGCTGCTGTTCGGCGGGCGGGTGGCCGACCTGTGGGGACGGAAGCGGACCTTCATCATCGGGCTGGTCGGATTCGCGGTCGCCTCCGCGCTCGGCGGGGCCGCGGCCAACCAGGGGATGCTGCTGGGCGCGCGTGCGCTGCAGGGTGTCTTCGGTGCGCTGCTGGCGCCCGCCGCGCTGTCGCTGCTGGCGGTGACGTTCACCGAGGCCAAGGAGCGCGCCAAGGCGTTCGGCATCTTCGGTGCGATCGCCGGTGGTGGCGGCGCCGTGGGCCTGATCCTCGGCGGTGTGCTGACCGAGTACATGAACTGGCGCTGGACCTTCTTCGTCAACATCCCGTTCGCCGTGGTTGCCGCGACCGGCGCCTTCCTGGTCATCCGGGAGCCCGCGGAGGGCCGTAACCCCTCCCGGCTGGACGTCCCCGGCGTCATCCTGGCCACGCTCGGCCTGGTCTCGCTGGTCTACGGGTTCACCCGCGCCGAGTCCGACGGCTGGCTGGCCGGCCCGACGCTCGGGCTGTTCGTCGCGGCCGCTGTGCTCCTGCTGGCGTTTGTGCTGGTCGAGTCCAAGGTGAAGGCGCCGCTGCTGCCGCTGCGGGTGGTCGCGGAGCGGAACCGCGCCGGTGTCTACGCGTCGCTGGGACTGGCCGTGATCGGCATGTTCGGTCTCTTCCTCTTCCTGACCTACTACCTGCAGATCGTGAAGGGCTATACGCCGGTCGTGACCGGTCTGGCCTTCCTCCCGATGATCGTCGGCATGATCACCGGCTCGACGCAGATCGGCGCCCGGCTGATGACCCGCGTCCGGCCGCGGCTGCTGATGGCGCCCGGCTTCACGGTCGCCGCGCTCGGCATGCTGGTGCTGACCCAGATCGACCTGGACACGTCCTACCCCGCGCTGATCCTGCCCGGGTTCCTGCTGATGGGCCTCGGCATGGGTACGGCGTTCATGCCGGCCATGTCGCTGGCCACGCACGGTGTCCAGCCGCGGGACGCCGGTGTCGCCTCCGCGATGGTCAACACCTCGCAGCAGGTGGGCGGCGCGATCGGTACCGCCCTGCTGAACACCATCGCGGCCAGCGCCACCACCGCGTACGCCACCTCGCACGCGGCCGGCGCACGCTCGGCGGACCTGCTCAAGCTCCAGTCGATGGTGCACGGCTACAGCACCGCCATCTGGTGGGCGGTCGGCATCCTGGCCCTGGCGGGCGTAATCGCCTTCACCTTCATCAACACCGGACGGCCGGGCGCCGGTTCGCCGGTGGCCTCCTCCGACGACGGTGCGGGTGCGGCCGTGGGCGCGTCCGAGGACGGGGACGAGGTCCAGATTCCGGTGATGGTGCACTGAGGCAGGAGGGGCGGCGCGGCTCGCAGGGGCCCTGAGGGCCCGCGAAGGCCTTCCGCCGCCCCGGCCGCCCGTAGTTCACCTGAACCGGTGTCGTCCTCTTCCGGCTCTTTCACCCACCCGCGCGCCGGCCTCTTCCGGTTCCGCTGATCCGTCAGCGGAGCCAGGGGAGGTCGGCGCCTTGCGGTTGCAGTCCTTCGGTCATTACCTGGCAGATCTCGGCAAGTTGGCCGATCTGTTCCGTGGAGAGACGGTCGAATATCGCCGCGCGGACGGCGGCGACGTGCCCGGGGGCGGCCTTCTCCAGTACCCGCATTCCCTCGTCCGTGAGGTGGGCGTTCTGGCCCCGCTTGTCGGAGGGGCAGTTCTCCCGGCGCACCCAGCCGTTCTTCTCCAGGCGGGCGATCGCGTGGGAGAGCCGGGAACGGGTGATCTTCGCGTTCTGGGCCAGCTCGGTCATCCGCATCCGGCGCCGCGGCGCACGGGAGAGCTGGACGAGCAGGCCGTAATAGACGTGCGGCATCCCGGCGTCGCGCTGTAGCTGACGGTCGAGGTGGTCCTCCAGGAGCGTGGTGGCGTGGAGGTAGCACTGCCAGGCGTATTGCTCCTCGTCACTGAGCCAGCGCGGCTCGGTTGCGGGTTCGTTGCTCATACCATCCACTCTCTCACCGCTCGGAGAGTTATTTAAGTTTTAACAACGCCGGGTTAGGCTGGAATCTGACGCTTGAACATTCAAGTATCAGGGTGTGCGGCGGCTGGATGTCGATGGCGCACCGACTACCGCCCAGTCTGCCGCTGTGGAGTTGTTATGTCCGTAATGCCTGTCCTATATCTCAGTCATGGAGCGCCGCCGCTCGCCGACGACCCCTGGTGGCCGGACCAGCTGGCCGCGTGGTCCGCGCAGCTGCCGCGCCCCGCGGCCGTACTGATCGTCTCCGCCCACTGGGAGGAGGCGCCGCTCGCGCTCGGCGCCACGGAGACGGTGCCGCTGGTCCACGACTTCTGGGGCTTCCCGGAGCACTACCACCAGGTGACCTACCCGGCCCCCGGTGCGCCGCAGCTGGCCGAGCGGATCCGTAAGACGCTGCGTACGGCGGGCACGCCCGTGGCGGACATCCCCGACCGGGGGCTCGACCACGGTGCGTATGTGCCGCTCGTCGAGATGTACCCGGAGGCCGACATCCCCGTGCTGCAGATATCCCTGCCGACGCTCGACCCGCGGCGGCTCCACGAGATCGGCCGCAAGCTCGCGCCGCTGCGCGAGGAGGGCGTGCTGATCATCGGCAGCGGTTTCTTCACCCACAATCTGGCGGCGCTGCGGCAGCTCGGGGACGGTACGCCCGCCTGGTCGGCGGAGTTCGACGACTGGGGGCGGCAGGCCCTGGAGGCCCAGGACCTCGACGCCCTCTTCGACTTTGCGCACAAGGCGCCGGCCGGACGGCTGGCCCATCCACGCACCGAGCACTTCGCGCCACTGTTCGTGACCCTGGGGGCCGCGGACGCCCAGGGGCAGCTGGACAGCGGGCGAAGTGTGATCGACGGGTTCTGGATGGGGCTGGCGAAGCGGTCGGTGCAGTTCGGCTGAGAGCGGCCGGGGCGTAGGGGCCTATGGGTGTAGGGGCCTATGGGCACAGAGGGGCAGCTGCCGTCAGTCGTCCTCGTCGATCAGGGCAACGGCGTTCAGGGCCGCCGACAGGGCGCGGGTGTCGCCGTCCTCGGAGGCCGCCGCCACGTCCAGAGCGGTGTCCGCGAACTTGATCGCATGCTCGTTGCCGTTGGCGACCGCCCGCTCGAAGACCTCTTCGGGCGTGACCGAGGAGGCGTCCGGTGCCGGTCGCGGGGTGCCGGCGGCGTAGATGGCGGTGACCGCCGAGGTCGCCGCCCAGGCGACCGCGAAGGAGCTCGCCCACAGATCCCGCGGGAGTGCGGGCAGGGTGCGCAGCACCGCGTTCGGCGCGGTGGCGGCGTGCACCAGCATGATGCCGTTCCCGTGCCCGTAGTCGGCGTAGTTGAGGGTGGCGGCCCGGACGAGCGCCGTCAGGCCCGCGCGTACGGCCTCGGGGTCGTCGGGGACGTACAGCGACTCGGTGGTGCTCAACCACCCGGGGGTGTCGGTCAGTTGGGCGTAGCCGTTCACGGGTGTCACGCGCTGGTCGGCGATGCGGGGGAGGGCGGCCAGCGCCTCGGTGGGGGTGGCGCTGCCCGCGGGGTGCACGGCGGCGGGCAGCAGCAGATGGCGGGCGGCCCAGTAGCCGAGGGCGTGCGCGAACTCCGCGAGGCGCGGGGCGTCTTCCCCCTCCGTCAGCAGGCTGCGTACGGCATGGCCTAAGCGGATGACCGGATGGGTGGCGGCGCCGGCGATGCCGGGCAGCAGACGCGGCCACCACTCGGCGAGAATCTCGCGCCAGGGACGCTCGGCGACCCGGTCGGTGAAGTACGCGGTCCAGTCGGTGACCCGGCTCGTATCGCCCAGCGCCTCCTGCCAGTTGGCGTCGGTGATACGGGCGCGGGCGCTCGGTACGCCCTCCAGTTTGTTCTCGTACGCGTCGAGCCAGCGGTGGACGGTGTGGGCCTGGCCGTTGCGGATCATCGCTTCGACGGCCATCGGGCCGTGGTTGCTCAGAAAGCCCTTGAACTCCGGGCCGGAGGTGTGCAGGCGTTGCAGGGCTTCGTCGAGTGTGCCGCTCGTCGTATCCATGGCCCGAGGCTAGGTCGGCGGGTACCGGGCGCGTAACGGGCTTCCGGCCTACACCGCTGGTCGTAAGGCCGGAGGCGATCGGTCCGCAGGAGCGGGGCGGCCGCTGTCGTGATTCCGGAGGGTTCCCATACCGGACAGGAGGTGTCGGGTATGGGGGGGAAGCTGCCGGCATGACGAGTGAGAAGACAGACGGCGAGGGCAGTGCGGTCCGTGCAGCCGGCGGTGCGGGCAGCGGAGACGGCGTGGGCAAGGCGGTCGGCTGGGCGGCGGTCGAGGAGGCGGTGCCGGAGTTCGCCGGGCGGGTGCGGAAGCGGTTCGGGGCGTATCAGCACCATGTCCTGGCCACGCTCCGCAAGGACGGTGCGCCGCGGCTCACCGGCCTGGAGGCGGACTTCCGCCGCGGGGAACTGTGGCTGGGCATGATGCTGGGCTCGCGCAAGGCGCTTGACCTGCGGCGCGACCCTCGCTTCTCGCTGCACGCCAATCCGGGGCCGGGCACCGACCTGGCCGGCGGTGACGTCCGGGTGTCCGGGCGGGCGGTCGAGGTGACCGACGTGGAGGTGGTCGCGCGCTATGCGGCGGTGGCGCGGCCACCGGAGCCGTTCCATCTGTTCCGGGCGGAGCTGACGGAGGTGGTGCGTACGTACGTCGAGGATCCGTGTCTGGTGCTGGAGAGCTGGGTGCCGGGCCGGCCGCTGCGCACCATCCGTCGGACGTCGGACGACGCGGTGCGGCAGGTGGAGTGAGGCGGTCCGGTGCCTTGGGGCTCAACCGACGTTGCGGGTCCGGGGCGGCCGTCATCCGGTTCGAGGTGCCAGCTGGCGCGAACGGGTCGTCGGCCGGCGCCATGTCGTCGATGAGCAGGGAGACTTCGGGGCGGGCCCGGGCGTTGCGGTACTTCTGGCCGCGGCTCACCGCGGGCCCGCCGATGTCGATGGTGTCGTCGTCCGTTGAGCACGAAGCCGACCGGGCGCACCTGCGGGCCGCCGTCCGGCCCGGTGGTCGCGAGGCGGGCCGGCGGGCGGCCGGTGAGGTAGGCGCGCTCCCTAGGTGTGAAGGCGTTCGTGGCGGCGGCGCCTCGGAGCCGCGCCTCGGAGCGTTGCCGCCTCAGTGCGTCGCCACGGGGAGGCGATGGTGGCGGTGGGGCTCGTGGGGGCGGTGTTCGCCGTGCGGTTCGCGGACGCGGTGGGTGCGGAAGATGTAGAGAGCAACGACGAACATGCAGGCGGCGAAGGTGAAGCCGAAGGCGCATGACTTGAGGATCGATTCCCCGCCGAGGCTGTAGGCCCAGCCGATCGAGGCGCCGAAGAGCGCGCCGTAGGCGAGCGCCCGGGTCTCGGTGACCATGGACGACTGGAAGTGGGCCACCATGAGCCCCAGCACCCCGGTGACCACGGCCGCGGCCAGCCCGTACAGCATGGCCGGGCCGCCCTTGGTGCCGTCGGTGTGGGTGCGGAAGATCGTGAAGCAGCCGAAGGCGAGCGCCGTGATGATCGGCAGCGACACTCTGGGCGGGATGCGCTTGGCCCTGGCGGCCATTCCGGCCATGCCCGAGGCCCGCTCCGGGGTGTGGGCGTTGGCCGTCGCACCGCGTTCGACGTCGACGGTGCCGTGTGAGCGGGCGGCCCTCGCGCCGTGCCGCTGAGCGTGCTGGTCCATGACGGGCTCCTCTCGATTGCCCCGCTGCCCTCCAGTCCAGGCGACACCCGGGTGCCGCCCGCGTCAACTGGATCAGCGGGCAACGGAGTCGGGGCGGAGCGGGCGGCGTGGGCGGCGGAGCGGGTTCAGCCCAGGTCTTTCTGGTACCAGGCCGCGTCCCAGTAGCGGCCGAACTTGCGGCCCACCTCCGTGTACGTACCGATGTGCCGGAAGCCGAAGCGGGTGTGCAGGCGGGTGGACGGCTCGTTCGGCTGGGTGATCCCGGCGTAGGCGCGATGCACGTCCTCGTCGGCCAGCGCCTCGAACAGGGCCTTGTAGAGCAGCGTGCCGACGCCCCGGCCGGCGGTGTGCGGCGCGCAGTAGACCGTGACCTCGACGGAAGGGGCGTAGGCGGCCTTCGGGCGGAACGCGCTGCTGGTCGCGTAACCGAGCAGTGCGCCGTCGCCCGGCAAAGCGGCTTCGTCACTGGGCAACGCACCACCCGGTAGGCCGGCCGCCGGCCCGTTGTGCGGCTTTTTCGCCTGATCTGTCGTCTCCTGTGCAACCACAAGGCGATGCGGGCCGTCTTGGGGGTGGGAGAGCAACCACGGGCGGCGCTCCTCGGGAGTGAAGGGCTCCATGTCGAATGTGATGCACGTCTCACGGATGTAGTGGTTGTAAAGATCCGTAAGGGCCGGGAGGTCCGCTTCGACGCCCGCCCTGACCTGCACTTCCCGGTGCTCCTGCAGCACATGACCTCCCAGGGTGGCCGTGCAGGGTACTGCATGATCAGAAAAATAGAGCTGCCGCGTGGGAATTCTGTCCGGATTCCAGCCGTTGTTTCCTTCGGACGGACCACACGGTGAGCATCGGCACCCCGTGCACCATCCGGCCCGCCCATCGTCCCGCGACCGACTCATCGCAAAGGGAGCACACGCATGGCAACCCGTGCCGTCGCCCGTCGTCAGGAAAGCACCAGCGCTTCTGGCGGGGCCAACAGTGTTCGCGCCGTAGGCGGGGAGATCGCCGACCGCGACCTGGTCGGCATGTACCTCGACGAGATCGCGCGAACACCCCTGCTCGACGCCGCCAAGGAGGTTGAGCTGTCCCAGACCATCGAGGCGGGTGTCTACGCCCAGCAGATCCTGGACGGCGAGGTCACCGACGGCAACGCCGCAGGTGCTGGCCGCGAGGAACTCGAGGCGCTGGCCGCGGAGGGCGCCAAGGCCAAGGATGTCTTCATCCGGTCCAACCTGCGCCTGGTCGTCGCCGTCGCCCGCCGCTACCCGCGCGCCGGACTGCCGCTGCTGGATCTGATCCAGGAGGGCAACGCCGGTCTGGTGCGTGCCGTGGAGAAGTTCGACTACGCCAAGGGCTTCAAGTTCTCGACGTATGCGACGTGGTGGATCCGTCAGGCCATCACCCGCTCCATCGCCGACCAGTCGCGCACGATCCGGCTGCCCGTGCACCTCGTCGAGGAGCTTGGCCGGATCCGTCGCGTGCAGCGCGAGTTCAACCGCGAGAACGGCCGTGACCCGGAGCCGGCGGAGGTCGCCGGTGAGCTGGGCTCGACGCCCGCCCGCGTCATCGACGTACTGGACTGGGCGCGCGACCCGGTCAGCCTCAACATGTCGGTGGACGACGACGGCGACACCCAGTTCGGCGATCTGCTGGAGGACGCCTCCGCGGCCTCGCCCGAGCAATCCGTGCTCACGCTGCTGCGCAGCGAGGAGCTGGAGGATCTGATCGATCGCCTCGACCACCGCACCGCCTCGATCATCAAGGCCCGGTACGGCATCGAGGACGGCCGCGAGCGCACGCTGACCGAGGTCGGCAAGCAGCACGGCCTGACCCGCGAGCGGATCCGGCAGATCGAGAAGCACGCGCTGCTCGAACTGAAGCGGATGGCGCGTGACACGGGATTCGACGCGGCCGCGTAAGCCCCCCGTACCCGATAGGACGAGCCCCGGTGCCACTTCTGGCGTCGGGGCTCCTTTGTGTCCCGGGTGTGCCCCGGGGTATCTCCGTGTCCCGTGCGTCCCGTGCGTCCCGTGCGTCCCGTGCGTCCCGTGCGTCCCGTGCGTCCTGTGCGTCCTGTGCATCCCAGGGCGGGGTGACCTGCGCCCTCCCCTACCCTCCGATGTCCGTTTGGGTCTGACTGAAGCCCGAATCCGTTTACTTCTCGGAAATCCAGGCGTAGCATCGCAGTGAAACCACAGGTTCGGGCAGGGAACGGACACAAACGCTGATGTATGCACCGGAGCGCCAGCAGGAGATCCTGCGTCTGGCCCGTGAGGGCGGACGGGTCGATGTGCTCTCCCTGGCGGAGGAGTTCCAGGTCACCGCCGAGACCGTGCGGCGCGATCTGAAGGCCCTGGACCGGGCCGGCCTGGTGCGCAGGGTGCACGGCGGCGCCATCCTGGCCGGCCGGCTGGACTTCGAGCCGGACCTCGCCGAGCGGGACGCCGTCGCCGCCGACGAGAAGCAGCGCATCGCCCGGGCTGCGCTCGCCGAGCTCCCCGGAGGCGAGGACGGCGCCGGCAGCTCCGGCAGCGTGATCCTGGACGCCGGTACGACCGCCGCCCGGCTCGCCGCCGAGATCCCGCTGGAGGCCGAGCTCACGGTCGTCACCCACGGCCTGCCGGTCGCGGCCCGGCTGGCCGACCACCCCGGCCTCACCCTCCACCTCGTAGGCGGCCGAATCCGGCACCGTACGCGCGCCGCGGTCGACGACTGGGCGCTGCGCGCCTACCGCGAGATCAACGCCGATGTGCTGTTCCTCGCGACCAACGGCTTCTCCCTCGACGGCGGACTGACCACCCCCGACCTCGCGGAGGCCGCGGTCAAGCGGGCGCTGATCGCCGCCGCCCGCCGGGTCGTCCTGCTCGCCGACTCCGCCAAATTCGGGCAGCAGCACTTCGCCCGCTTCGGCGAGCTGTCGGACGTGGACCTGCTCATCACCGACACCGGCCTGAGCCCCGACGACGCCCTCGCCATCGAGCGCGCGGGCACGGAAGTAGTACGCGCATGATCCTCACCGTCACCCCCAACCCCAGCCTGGACCGTACGTACGAGATCCCGGCGCTGGACCGTGGAGCCGTGCTGCGGGCCACCGCCGACCGGATCGACCCTGGCGGCAAGGGCGTCAATGTCTCGCGGGCGGTCGCCGCCGCCGGACACATCACCCTCGCGGTGCTGCCGCTCGGCGGCCCCGCCGGCGCCGCCCTGGCCGGGCTGCTGGGCGCCGAGGGCATCGAGGTGGCGGGCGTGCCGGTGGCCGGCCAGACCCGCTCCAACATCTCGGTGGCCGAACCCGACGGCACGCTCACGAAGATCAACGCGACCGGCCCCGAGCTGACCGGCGACGAGTCGGAGGCGCTGCTGCGGAAGGTCGGCGAGCGTTCGGCAGGAGCCGACTGGATCGCCTGCTGCGGCAGCCTGCCGCGCGGCCTCGCACCCGAGTGGTACGCCGAACTGGTCGCCCGCGCCCATCGCGCCGGTGCCCGGATCGCCCTGGACGCCTCCGGACCGTCGCTGACCGCGGCGCTGCGCGAACGCCCGGACGTCGTCAAGCCGAACGCCGAGGAGCTGGCGCAGGCCGTCGGACGCCCGCTCGCCACCGTGGGCGACGCGGTCAAGGCCGCCGAGGAGCTGCGGGCGTGGGGCGCCCGCGCCGTACTGGCCTCCCTGGGGGCGGACGGTCAGCTCCTGGTCGACGAGGACGGCACCCACTTCGGCAGCGCCCCGGTCACCGCCGTCCGCAGCAATGTCGGCGCGGGCGATGCCTCGCTGGCCGGCTTCCTCGCGGCGGGCGGCAGCGGCGTGGCCGCGCTGGCCGCCGCGGTGGCGCACGGCGCGGCCGCCGTCCAGCTGCCCGGCAGCCTGATGCCGACGCCGGCCGATCTCGATATGGCGGCCGTGACGACGACGGACGAGGTGCCGCTCGACCGCGCGCTGACGGAGCCGGTGTCATGACTGCCCGCCGCACCTCTCCGCGCGTCCTCGCCCGCCCGCGAGGCATCGATCTCCTGCGACCTCCGGGTCCCCAGCCACCCCCCGCCCCGTCCCCACCGCCGTCCGGCGGTACCGCGCGCAAGGGAGCCCGCGATGAGTGAGCTGATCACCGCGGAACTGGTCGACCTCGACCTGTCCGCAGAAACGAAGGACGCCGCCGCACGAGCGCTGGCCGAGCGGATGGTCGCGTCCGGCCGTGTCACCGACCTGGAGGGCTTCCTCGCGGATGTGGCCGCACGCGAGGCCCAGATGCCGACCGGTCTGGACGGCGGGATCGGCATTCCGCACTGCCGTAGCGCGCATGTCACCGAGCCGACGCTGGCCTTCGGACGCAGCGCCTCCGGTATCGACTTCGGTGCGCCGGACGGCCCGGCCGACCTGATCTTCCTGATCGCGGCCCCGGCGGGCGGCGACGCCGACCATCTGTCGATCCTCTCGACGCTCGCCCGCCATCTGATGGACGAGTCCTTCACCGGCGCGCTGCGGTCCGCCACCGGAGGGGAGGCCGCGGCGGCACTGATCCGCGGGGACGAGCCGGTTGCCGAGCCGGTTGCCGAGCCTTCCGCTGAGCCAGCCGCTGAGTCCGCCCCGTCGGCTGAAGCCGAGGCCGACGTGGAGACGGAGGCGGAGGCGGAGACGGACGCGGAGGCCAAGGCGGACGCCGACGCCAACGCCGAAGCGGAGACCGCCCCCGCCCCCGCCCCCTTCCGTATCGTCGCCATCACCTCCTGCCCCACCGGTATCGCACACACCTACATGGCCGCCGAGTCGCTGGAGAAGGCCGGACAGGCCGCCGGCGTCGAGGTGTTCGTCGAGACGCAGGGCTCGGCCGGGTTCAAGCGGCTCGACCCGCAGCTGGTCGCGGACGCGGACGGCGTGATCCTCGCGCATGACGTCGAGGTACGGGACAAGGAACGGTTCGCCGGGAAGCCCACCGTCGACGTCGGGGTGAAGGCGGGCATCAACCGCCCCGCCGAGCTCATCGCCGAGGTACGCGAGAAGGCCGAACGCGGCGAGGTGAGCGCCCCGGCTCGGGCCGGCGTGCCCATGGACAGGGGCGCCGACGCCACCGACCGCTTCGCCACCCGTCTGCGCAAATGGCTGATGACCGGTGTCAGTTACATGGTGCCGTTCGTCGCCGCGGGCGGCCTGCTGATCGCCCTCGCCTTCGCCATCGGCGGCTACACGATCAACAAGGCGCCGTCCGTCGCCGAACACTTCATCTGGACCGAGTCCACGAGCTGGGCGGCCCTGCTCTTCCAGATCGGCAGCGTGGCCTTCGGCTTCCTCGTCCCGGTCCTGGCCGGTTTCATCGCGTACGGCATGGCGGACCGGCCCGGCCTCGTCCCGGGCTTCGTCGGCGGTGCCCTCGCCCTCACCATCAACGCGGGCTTCCTCGGCGGCCTGATCGCCGGACTCATCGCGGGTGCGGTGGTGCTGGCGATCCAACGGATCAGCATCCCACCGGTGTTGCGCGGCATCATGCCGGTCGTCGTCATACCGCTCATCTCGTCGGCGATCGTCGGCTTCCTGATGTTCCTCGTGGTCGGCAAGCCGATCGCCGCGCTGCAAAAGGGCCTGACCGACTGGCTGTCCGGCCTCTCCGGCGCCAACGCGATCATCCTGGGCGCGCTTCTCGGCCTGATGATGTGCTTCGACCTCGGCGGCCCGCTGAACAAGGTCGCGTACGCCTTCGCGGTCGGCGGTCTCGCCAACCCCAACGAGGGCAGCCTGAAGGTCATGGCCGCGGTGATGGCGGCCGGTATGGTCCCGCCGCTGGCGATGGCGCTGGCCACGACCGTCCGCGGCCGGCTCTTCACCAAGGCCGAGCGGGAGAACGGCAAGGCGGCCTGGGTGCTCGGTGCCTCGTTCATCACTGAGGGCGCGATTCCGTTCGCCGCCGCCGATCCGCTGCGCGTCATCCCCTCCGCGATGGCCGGCGGCGCGGTCACCGGCGCCCTGTCGATGGCCTTCGGCTGCACCCTCCGCGCCCCGCACGGCGGGATCTTCGTCGTCCCTCTGATCGGCCAGCCGTTGCTCTACCTGCTCGCCATCGCCGCGGGCACGGTCGTCAGCACGGCCCTGGTCATCCTCCTCAAGGGCCTCCGCAAGACGCCGGCCACCGGGTCGGCGGACACGCGGGCCCCCGAGGGCGGCGAGGTGACGGTCGCCGCCTGACCGCCACTTCCGCCGAACGTGCCGAGGCCCCCACCGATGGGACAGGACGGTGGGGGCCTCGGTGCGTTCCCGTTCATCGCCTCGGCCGTGAGGCACGAACGCCGCGGCTGCGAGGCGTTGTTACCCGCGCGTTAGTGGATCTTTAGCCGGTCCGGCGAGAGTCGTGATCATCACGCCGAAGGGCACCATTCACCAGCTCGGGGGATTCCTGTGTCGCTCACCGCCGCCACCCGCCGCCGCGGCCGTCGCCTCGCCGCCGCCTCGCTCATCGCCGCCGCGGCGCTCTCGCTGACCGCCTGCCAGAACGGGGACGACAAGGCATCGGCCGCGCCCTCGGCCTCGTCGAGCGGCCAGGGCGCGTCGGACGGTGGCTCGAAGGCGACCGGAGGGTCGTCCACCGGGGGTTCGTCCACCGGGGGTTCGTCCACCGGAGGCTCGTCCACCGGAGGCTCGTCCACCGGCGGCTCCGCATCCGGAGGTTCCGCATCCGGTGGTTCTTCCTCGGGTGCGTCCACTACGGGTGGCCAGCAGGCGGGCGGCGGTTCCGGTGGCCAGGGCGGTGCGTCCACCGGCCGTAAGGGCGTCAGCGGCACCTGGGTCGGCACGCTGCAGTGGCTCACCGAGGACAAGCTCACGGTGGCCCCGAAGAGCGGCGCGGAGCAGGCGTTCTTCCTCGCCGACAGCACCAAGGTGCTCGGCGCGGCGGCGATCTGCGAGGCCCCCGACGGCCGGGTCCACGCGGACGGCTCCGGCTACGGCACCATCCCGTGCACCCTCGCCGACCTGCGCAAGGCGGCCAGGCTCGGCAACGTCGAGGTCCGGGTCACGGTGGCCGGCGGCGCGGCCACGAAGGTCGTCGAGCACTACCGCCAGTGAGGGGCCACCCGTACGGGCACCCGCGCACCCACACCGCACAGCACAGCACTCACCTTGAGGTAAGTACGCACTAAAAAGTAGGTACTTGTCCGGTACCGGACTCCCGCCAAGACTGGTTCAGCGGCCGTCGGAGCATGCGACGGCCGCTGAACCATTGGCAATGAGGCGGGAGTTCGGTTCGTGACGACGGCAGAGAAGAGTGTGGCGGTCCTCGGTCTGGGGAGCATGGGTACGGCGCTGGCGGCTGCGCTGCTCGCGGCCGGCCATCAGGTGACCGTGTGGAACAGGACGCCCGGCAAGGACGAGGGGCTGGTCGGGCGGGGTGCGCGGCGCGCCGGTTCCGTGGCCGAGGCGGTCACCGCCGGTGAGGTGGTCATCGTCTGCATTCTCGATTACGCCGATATCGGCCCCCTGTTGGAGGGGCAGGGCGTCGGGCGCGCGGCGCTGCAGGGGCGGGTGGTGGTCAATGTGACCAATGGGTCGCCCGAGGAGGCCCGAGCGATGGCGGAGCGGGTGACGGCGCTCGGCGCCGCCTATCTCGACGGCGGGATCATGGCCGTCCCCGAGATCATCGCGCGCCCCGAGGCGTTTGTGCTCTACAGCGGCTCGCGCGAGGCGTTCGAGGCGCATCGGGAGCTGCTGGACACGTTCGCCCGCAGCGTCTACCTGGGGGAGGACCCCGGGCTGGCGCCGCTGAACGACCTCGCGCTGCTGAGCGGCATGTACGGGATGTTCGGCGGCTTTGTGCACGCGGCCGCGCTGGTGCGCTCGGCGGGCGGTCCGGTGGCGGAGTTCACCACGGCGCTGCTGCTGCCGTGGCTGCGGGCGATGGCCGGCGGCCTGCCCGCGATGGCGGCGCAGATCGACTCCGGCGATTACGCGGTCACCGGCTCACCCCTCGCCATGCAGGTCTCGCACGACAGCATCGGGGAGGTGAGCCGCGCGCAGGGTGTCAGTGCCGAGCTCTTCGCCCCGCTGTTCGCGCTGATGCGGCGACGGGTGGCGGACGGCCATGGGAGCGAGGGGTTCGCGGGTGTGGTGGAGCTGGTGCATCCGCGTTGAACTGACGGAAGATCAGATTCCCAGTCGGGCCGCGATGCCGTCGAGGACGCTGTCCAGGCCGGTTTCGAAGCGCCACTGAGGGTCGTCCTTGCGGGTGGCTTCGTGGATATAGCGGCGGTAGGTCGGATAGCGGCCGGTGCTCAGCAGATAGCGCATCTGGGGGGCGAGGGCCAGCCGCAGGTCGTCGGTGCTGGTCCAGCCCTGCTCCTTCATCAGGAGGTACTGGGCGCATTCGGCGGACACCGCACCGTGGACATAGGAGTTGACGGTGCCGAGCACGGACATCATCGCGTCGATGTCGAGCCCCAGCCCGTCCAGGGCGGAGAGCGCGCGTTCGGCCGCGGCCATCCGGCTGGGGGTGAGCGCGNGGCGGAGAGCGCGCGTTCGGCCGCGGCCATCCGGCTGGGGGTGAGCGCGCGCAGCGCCTGTGGTGAGGAGATCTGGATGAGCCAGGGGTGGCTCAGCACGATCTCGCGGGTGCGCAGCGCGTTGGCGCGCATGACCTCGCGCCAGTTGTCGATGTCATCGGGCAGCTTGAGGTCCGCGTAGACCGCGTCCGTCATCAGGTCGAGGAGGTCGCCCTTGCCGGAGACATAGCGGTAGGCGGCCATGGGGGCGACACCCAGTTCGGTGGCCAGGCGGCGCATGGTGACGGCGTCGATGCCGTCGGCGTCGGCGATCCGTACGGCGGCCGCGGCGATCTTCTGCGGCGTCAGGGCGGCACGGGGGGCCGGCGCCGGGCGGTCCAGGCGCTCCCAGAGGGAGATCGCGGCCGGGTCTGCCGCGTCCGCGGCGGGGGCGGCCGGCTCCCGGTCCTTGCCGTCAGCGGCTTTCTTGCCGTTGTCGGCGTTCTTGCTGGCCATGGGTCGCCTCGATTCCTTCCCGGATCCTCCCGGAGCGTGGCGTACAACGTATCAGGAGTAGACGTTGTACACACTCGTGTGTACGTTGTATCTCGATCGATACGCCGTACACGGCGCGTGTCGTACACATATCTGGAGGGGGCGCAGTGAGGGTGGTGGCGGAACCGGCCGACCGGGCCGAAGGGGCCGACGAGACGGACGAGGCGGCGGGAAGCGGAGCGCGGCGACGACGGCCGCGGTCGCTGTACTTCGGGGTGTTCGGGCTGCTGCTGGGGATGTTCCTGGCGATGGTGGACGGCATGATCGTGGGGACCGCGCTGCCCACCATCGTCGGCGAACTCGGGGGGCTGGAACAGCTGTCGTGGGTGGTGACGGCCTATCTGCTCACCACCGCCGTGGCGACACCGATCTGGGGGAAGCTGGGCGATCTCTACGGCCGCAAGGGCACCTTCATGGCGGCGATCGTGGTCTTTCTGGCCGGGTCGATGCTGTCCGGACTGTCGCAGGACATGGGGCAGCTGATCGCCTTCCGGGCCCTACAGGGGCTGGGTGCGGGCGGGTTGATGGTCGGCGCGCTGTCGATCATCGGGGTGCTGGTGCCGCCCCGGGAGAGCGGCCGGATGCAGTCGATGATCGGCGGCATGATGCCGGTCGCGTTCATCGGCGGGCCGCTGCTGGGCGGGTTCCTCACGGACCATCTGAGCTGGCGGTGGGCGTTCTATGTGAATGTGCCGCTCGGGGCGGTGGCGCTGGTGATCGTGGGGGTGGGGATCCGGCTGGCCCGCACCGAGCGGAGCACGGCGCGGATCGACTACCTGGGCGCGGTGCTGCTGTCCGTCGCCATCCTGGCGCTGACCCTGCTGGCCAGTTGGGGCGGTGTTCGCTACGGGTGGGGATCGCCGCAGATTCTCGGGCTGGCGGCGGTGGGCGTGGTGGCGCTGGCCTGGTTCGTACGGGTCGAACGGCGGGCCGCGGAGCCGGTCATCCCGCCCCGGCTGTTCCGCAGCCGCAACTTCACCGTGGCGCAGATCCTGAGCTTCCTGGTCGGCGCGGTGATGCTCGGCGCGACCAGCTATCTGCCGCAGTACATGCAGTTCGTGCAGTCCCTGTCGCCGACGGCCAGCGGTCTGCTGTTGCTGCCGCTGATGTTCGGGATGCTCGGCGTACAGCTCGGCACCGGCGCGCTGATCAGCCGCAACGGCCGCTACCGGATCTATCCGATCGTGGGCGGCGGGGTGCTGACCGCCGGCGTCCTGCTGCTGTTGCTGCTCGGTACGGACACCACGACGGCCGTCGCCTCGGCGCTCACCGTTGTGGCGGGGATGGGCATCGGGTTCGTCATGCAGAGCACCATGATCATCACCATGAACAGCGCGGCGCCACGTGACATGGGAGCCGCCAGCGGCACGGTCACCCTGCTGCGGACGCTCGGCGGCTCGCTCGGCGTCGCTCTGCTGGGCGCAATCTTCACCGACCGGCTGCGCAGCGGACTCGCCGACCGGGTCGGAGAGGGCGCCGCGCGACGGCTGACGGCGGGGTCCGGGCAGCTGACGCCGCAGTTGTTGGACGAGATGGCCGGGCCGGTGCGGGGCGCCTACCGGGCGGCGGTCACCAGCGGGCTGCACGGCGTCCTCATCGGCGCCGCGGTGCTGGCCGTACTCGGCTTCGCGGTGGCGTGGTGCGTACGGGAGGTGCCGCTGCGGAGTGCGGAGGAGCCGGCGGGCTGACGGGCCGGTGGGCCGATGGGCTGACGGGCTGACGGGCTGGTGGGCCGACGAGCCGGTGGGCCGATCGGGCGCGCCGAAGACGAAGGCGGTGGCCGGCCCCTCTCGGGGACCGGCCACCGCCT
>NZ_QUAC01000117.1 GCF_003389455.1 Streptomyces inhibens
GCGTAGCGGGTCACGAACCGATCCGCGTAGCGGATCGGGCCTCGCATGGCGAGGCTACCGCCGGCAAGCCGGCGGTAGGGATCCGCGTAGCGGATCCCTAGTAGTGAAGTGCCCTGCGTTGCAGGGCACTTGTCGAGGCCGCGTTGCGGCCTCGACTGGGCAGGTCCGCTTCGCTCCCCTGCCTTGGGCCCCGCAAGCGGGGCCAGCTGGCTACGGGGACGGTGCTGCGAGTGGTTGACGGGAGGTCAGGCTGTGGCGTCAGTTATCTGACTAAACAGCTGCCGGATGGAGCGGTGTTCGGCATGATCGTAACCATGGCTGCTTCTACGATGCGCTTACGGTTCACGGACTTCCTTGCTGATCCTCACGACCCTGATGTCATGCGTCGGGCCTTGGAGATTGAGGCGGACGTGATGACTTTTGAGGGAGGGACAGCAACCTTCTGGTCGAGGGGAGTTGAGGTCTGCAGCTATCCCGTCGAAGTCTTGGTTTCCGTCGAAACGCAAGGGGAGAATGCCTCCTCTGCGGACTCCCGTAAGTACACGGTGGAGGATGTGCGGAAGCAGCATCGCAACGCGTACCAGAAGTGGTCCGCGGAGGATGACGAGCGTCTGTTGGACATGCATGACACGGGGAGCAGTGTCGAGGAGCTCGCGGAGTGCTTTGGGCGTCAGCCCAGTGCGATCCGGTCAAGGCTCGACAAGCTGGGTGCTGATGCCGAAGATTCTGGAGTAACGCCTACTGTCTCCCAGCAGTCCGAGGTACCTCCTTTTTGACGGTCGCTCACAGGCGCTCCGGGTGGTGGCTCCGGTCCGGGCGAACGGCAAGGGGCGGAGTTCGTGTCTTTCTCCCGTGGTGCTTCCTTCATGAAAAAGTTTCGTTGGATCCGGTTCTTCGTTCTGTCCCCTTTGTTGTGGCGTCTGCGTCGAAAGCGGGTCGTGCAGTGTCGTCGGTCCACTCTTTGTCGAACAGGCGGGTCAGCAAGTCATCATGGTGATCCGGTAGTTGGCCGGCGCGTTTCTTGGTACGGGTCTTGGCGAGCCATGGCCCGATCTTGACGTGCTCGCCGTCGACGACGATCTCCTCTCGGGCTGTTGGAGCGCGCTGTTCTCGGTGGAGGAAGAGTTCGAGTAGCTGGACGGTCTGCTCGAAGGTTCGTCGGCTGCGCTGTGGCGGGGTGAGGGGGCTGGTGTTGGGGGTGAGCCCGATCTGGTGGAGCAGGTNGCTGCGCTGTGGCGGGGTGAGGGGGCTGGTGTTGGGGGTGAGCCCGATCTGGTGGAGCAGGTGCTGCTGGCCGGGGGCGAGGGTGGTCCAGCGTGTGAGCTGGCGTTGGAGCCAGCGTCCGATCTTGGCGGTGCCGATGAGGGTGTTCGCGTACAGGGCGGCGGGGTCGTGCCCAGCGGCAAGGTGACGGCGGAGCAGGTGGTATTTGCGGTGCCAGTCTGGTCCGTAGGGCAGTTTCCAGTTGGGGTCGATGGCTTCGAGGTCGGCGGCGCGCGTGGGGGCGAGATCTTCGTGGGCGGCGAGAGAGCGTTGTTCGGCGAGGAAGGCGCCGCCGGGGGCGGTGGTCGGGATAGCGAGATGGCCGTGGGCGGCGTGGTAGTCGGCGAGGGTGGTGAGGTGGGCGCGCCAGGCGGCGTCGTGCTTGTCCCAGATCATGTCGAGGGCGTCGAGTTCTGCTGTGAAGTCGGGGGTGAGGCGGCCAGCGGTGTGTGCGTCGCGCATGGTGGTGATGAAGCGGCCCAAGGCGTAGCCGACGGCGTCGGTGTAGTCGGCGGGGACGTCGAGGTGGCCGTAGGTGTCGTGAAAGGCCTGGGCTGCAGCGAGGCCTTCGCGTCGGGAGCGGGTGGTTGCGCCCCGGGGGTTGAAGGAGATGAGGTCCATCGCACGGGCGATGCGTTCGGGGTGGAGCGTGAAGTCGAAGTGCCAGCGGTGCTGGATGAGCTGGCTGGTTTCTTTCGGGAGCCGGTTGGCTTTGTTGGGGAGGCGTTCGAGGATGCGGTGGTCGTGACTGGCCAGTGCGCAGGTGATGGCCCAGACCGGCTCGTACGCTGTGCCCAGGATGTCCTCGGGGTCTGCGCCGGGCGGAACGTAGACGGGGACGATGAGGCTGGCGACCTTCCCGCTGACGTCCACCCGTAGGGCGCGGCCCAGGCCTTGGACGGTGCGGATGACGCTGCTGGTGGGATCTGCGAAGACGACGGCGTCGACGCTGGGGATGTCGATGCCTTCGGCGATGACCTTGGCGTTCGCCAGGATCGCGCAGTGTGAGGTGGCGAAGCGGGCGAAGGTTTCGGCGCGTTCGTCGGGGGTGTGGTCGCCGTGGATGAAGAACATCTCCGGGTTAAGGCCGGCGTATGCCTGCGGGCCGGCGGTGCGGAGTCGGCGCAGGGTGTGGCCGAGCTCGCGGGTGAACCTTTTGGCGTCCTCGACGAGGTGGAAGAAGAGCAGTACCCGGCGCATGGAGTGCTCGGCCATGGCTCTGAGGACGGCCAGGTGCAGGGCGGTGGTGCGCAGCGCGTCCGCGGTGCCGGGTTTCTCCTGCGCGGTGGTACTGGGAGCTGGGAGGTTCAGGCGGTTGCGTAGTTCGGCGTCGGTGATGGTGGGTACGACGATGCGGTAGTCGGCGGCTACGCCGTCAGCGACCGCCGTTGCCAGGGGGTAATCGTGGACCTTCTTGCCGTAGACCGTCTCGTTGTCCATCGAGTTCGCCGACGCGTCCAGGTCGGGCAGGGGGGCGAGACGTCGGCGGCGAGGGTGGGCTGTGTCTGCGGCGGCTGCCAGGTCCGGGGCGGCGAAGCTTCGTGGTGTCGCGGTCATGTAGAGGCGGCGGTCTGCGTGGATGCGGCTGCCGTCGTTGATGACGGCCCACTTCTTGTCTGCGCGGCCGGCGATGCGGTGTGCTTCATCCATGATCGCCAAGTCGAATGGCGGCACCGTGAAGGCGCTGTGCTGAGTACCTTCGATTTTGTCGAGGGAGTCATAGGTGCAGATCACTGTGAGAGCGGGGATCTGGTCCTGCCTCTCCCCCACAACTGACATTAGGGCTGCGAGGGCTTGGGAGTTGTTGGTGGAGCCGATCCGGCGTGCAGCGAGGGCGTCGTGTGCTGCGGTGTCCATCGAGGACACGATCACCAAGTGCTCCAGGTGTCCATCGCGACGCCAGGCCAGAGCGGTCTGCGCCGCCAGGTCCAGCGTGGGCACCACCACCAGCACCAGACGCGCGTTCAGTTCATCAGCGATCCGGATCGAGGTCAGTGTCTTGCCCGTCCCCGTCGCCGACACGAACAACGCCCGCGTACCCGACCGACGCAGATGACGCACCGTCGCATCCCGACCTCCGATCTGGTCCGGGCGCAGCACCGGCTGCGCGGGAGTACAGAGTGGGGTGGCGTGGACCAACATGACCATGCAGAACATCATCGCGCAAAAACCCGGCAATGGCTGTTGGCTCCTGGAGCCCCCTGCCTTCCCATGCTTCCCTTTGAGTCACAGACCGCGTGGGGCGTTGGGGCATGGTTGTGGGCCCGCGTCCGCGGGATGCCCGTCTCCTGGACGAAAGGCACCTGTGCAGGGCTGTGTTGCTGGCGAGTATGCGAGCGTCAGACTCCAAGATTGACTAGTAAGTTCGATGTCAGTGCATAAGTTCGATGCATTGCGGGCCTTGAGGGGCTCGAGGGAGGTCACGTCGGCCATCCGGGCGATATCTGGTGCTACCGTCATATGCTCATCTCACCCTGCACGCCCGCCCGTTCAACTCCCCGTCATCCTTAGGACGGTCAGCTCGCGTGCCTTGCCATAGGAGACGCGATGGCATCCATCCGGAACATGCGGGAACGTACAGTCGCCTTCTTCGAGATCGTCAAGAACACCTCGGGGGAACAAGTGCGGATGCCTCAGCTGGACTGGGACGGGGCTTTGTCGTCGCTGGCCACCGCTTCCCTGCAGGAACGGATGGTCGACAAAGAGCTCACGTTCGTAGGATCGGTGGCCACCGTAGACGAGCAGGACCATCTGCTGCTTCACCGGGTCAAGGACGCCAGCGAGTGGCTGAGTCTGATGGACTGGAGTACCGGAGAGTGGCGGGAACTCGAGCAGAACGCCAGCCGAGGCTTCGTCGATACATCGGCAATCTGCTTCCTGCCGTTCGGGAATGTCGTGGGCATTATGCAGGGGTCAGTCTCCGCCCCCACCCACAAGTCTCTCGAGACCTGGTTGAACGAGCTCCGTCTATTCCCTGATGTAGACCTGGTAGTCCGGCCGGTGCTGTCGAAGGCTGAGGTCGAACGGCTGGCCGCCGCTCACGGGGCATCACGTATCGAGATCAAGATCGGGAATCACAAGGTTTCGGCACTGCGCGATCGGGTCGGTCGGCTGGCGAAGTTCCTGCGCGTGGCCCACGAGGCGTACGGCGATATCAGCGTCACCATGATCATCAGTGTTCCACGTGGGAAGGCGCTCGCCGAGCACCGTCAGGCGCTCCTGGACGACCTGCGGGATATCGCCCCGGTGGCGCCTGACGCCGCCGAACGCGCCCGCGCCAAGCTGGTCTTCGCCGAGGCCGACGGCGCCGAACGCAGCCGTCTGGTGGAGCTAACGGAGCACCACATCACGGCCAAGCGGCGTGTGTCGGCAGTGGATGAAGAGGGGAACTCCATCCGGATCTTGTCAGCGGTGGATGCCATCCTAGGCGTAGCGGCCGAGCACGAGGGCGAGCTGCGGGCGGCCGTGGAGGCTGCCCAGACCTGACGCGTCGAGGGGGCGGCATGAGCGTGCGGGATTTTCTCGTAGATCGATGGTCGGAAGCCGTGTGGTGGGACTACGTGATCGCCGTATCGCTCGTGGCAGCCCATGTCCTTGTGGTAGAGGTTTCTGGCCAGGGGGACTGGTTGGCGTGGATCGGCACCGACCAGCGGGTCTCGCTTTACGGGACGGCTGCAGGGGTCGTGTCGGCGATCGGAGGATTGGGCTCGATCGCGATCTCCATCTACTTGTCGAGTAACGGGGAACGCATCCGTGCGGTACGCCGGCATTACCAGAACGAACTGCGCCGAAACTGGAAGTCCCTGCTTGTCGCAACAGCATTGATCTGCGTATGTTGCCTGGCTGCACAGGGGCTTGACGGCACACGCGATCCGCATTCGGCGCGCTACCTCTTCGAGGCGGCTATGGCATTGGCCCTGGCTCGCTTCCTTCGCATGCTGTGGCTGTTCGACAAGATGATGCAGCTCAACGACCGCGACCAGAGCGAGCCCACCCGGGAGCCCGCGCCAGAGCTGGATCCCAACTGGCGTCAGCGGCGCCGCAACCGGACTGTCTAGAGCAGCTGCCGTCCGGAGAAGCCTGTTTCACCACATCGGGCTCCCCACAGACTCCTCGGCATGAGCCCGTGCCACGCGATTGCGGTTCCCGCAGCAGTCGATCAAGCGACCTATCCAGTCAGGAGATCCCGCAGTGCCCCGCTACCTCGATCCTGCCGAGGCAAAGGCCAATATGATCAACAAGGGCGTATGGCCTATCTCGGCCTGGCCCGGGTCCGGCAAAAGAGTGGCTCAGCGTCTGCATGACATGCGCTTCCTTCGTCACTCCGCTGTACCGCAACGTCATGCGGCCCGGCCGTGGCGGCTGCAACCCGTGCGCGCTCCGGAAATCCGCCGAGATCCGGCGCACACCGCACGAGGAGGCCGTCACCACGATGCGTGCCGCTGGAGTCGAACCACTCGAGACTTTTCCCGGAGTCGACACCCCGTGGCGCTGCCGGTGCCTCAACGCTCTTTGCCCCGGCTTGTGGATGGGGGATCCGGCCGACATTCGCCCCCGCCTCTCGGACGCACGCGCCAGCAAGATCTCGGCATGTAAGTACTGTGCACTTGTCGCTGTCCGTCCTGAGCGTGCCGTCCAGGGGATGATCGAGGGGGGAGTTCAGCCACTTGAGGACTACCAGGCTGCATGGGCGCCGTGGCGGTGCCTGTGCCTCAGGTGCAGGGCAGACGACATCACCCCTGCCTATGCGAATGTTGTGCTCGGCGGGCAGGGTGGGTGTAAGCATTGCGGTGGGAGGCTAAGGGTTCCTGATCAACAGGCCGTCAGTGAGATGCGGGCAGCCGGCGCAGAGCCGCTGGAGGCGTATCCGGGCGTCAACACACGCTGGAGGTGCCGGTGTTTGGCCCCTGACTGCCCCGGACCAGCCAGCCGAATCATCTATCCGCGCCTGGGCTGGGTGAGACGCGGCGCGCAGGCCTGCAAGTGGTGTGCCGGAGTGGTCATTGATCCGCTTGCTGCATGCGACATCATGATCAGTCAGGCAGGACTGGCGCCCCAGGTGCCTTACCCGGGCGTGCGGGAGCAGTGGAAGTGCCGCTGCATGAACTGCCAGAGCATCGTGTATCCCACCCTCGGAAGTGTGAACAGCCGCGGCACTGGGTGCTCTGAGTGCGCTCCCTACGGATTCCAGCGCGGCAAACCGGGCCTGCTCTACCTGGTGACGCACCAGCACCTCAAGGCCGCGAAGATCGGTATCTGCAATCTGGGAACCCGGCGCGTCGAAAGACACGAAGGACGGGGCTGGAAGCGGCACGCCACTCTCCCCTTCCCCCTGGGACGCAGCGCCGAGTTGCTGGAGAAGCAGGTCCTGGCGGAATGGAGGGCTCAGGGATGGCGCCCTGTCCTCGACGCCGGCAGGCCATACGACGGGTGGACAGAGACTGTTCCCCTCAGCGAAGAGGTCACCGTACAAGCGCTCTGGCAAGGAGTCCTAGAACTAAGCGAGTTGCTGGTTATCATAGACTAAGGCTTGTCCCGTAACTGCTGGTCATAGGTGAGACGATCTTGCTATGGCTGGTGTGATCACGGCGTCGGAGTCGTCCTGGATAGCCCCGTTCACCGGGTTGAGCCCGCGTGCCTTCGGGAAGCTGGTGACTGTTCTGCGGCGCGAGGGTGCGGACGCGGTCTGTAAGGGCCGGCCGTGGAGCCTTCCGCTGGAGGACCGGGCACTGCTGGTCGCGGCGTACTGGCGCACGAACCTGACGATGCGACAGCTCGCCCCGCTGTTCGGGGTGTCCAAATCGGCGGCGGACCGCATCATCAACCACCTCGGGCCGATGCTCGCGCTCCAGCCCCGCAAGCGGTTCGCCAAGGACACCGTGCTCATCGTGGACGGCACCCTGGTCCCCACCCGCGACCACACCATCGCCGCACAGTCGAAGAACTACCGGTACTCCACCAACCACCAGGTCGTCATCGACGCCGACACCCGACTGGTCGTCGTGGTCGGCCGACCGCTCGCCGGAAACCGCAACGACCGCAAGGCATGGGAGGAGTCCGGCGCCAAGTCCGCCGTCGGCAAGACGCTCACGATCGCCGACGGCGGTTACCCGGGCACCGGACTCGTCATCCCACACCGCCGTGAGCGCGGCCAGACCGAACTCCCGGCCTGGAAAGAGGAACACAACACGTCCCACAAGCAGGTCCGCGCCCGCGTCGAGCACGCCTTCGCCCGAATGAAGACCTGGAAGATCCTCCGCGACTGCCGCCTCAAAGGCGACGGCGTCCACCACGCCATGCTCGGCATCGCCCGGATGCACAACCTCGCCCTCGCCGGATAGTTCAGCGGCCCGCACTGCGGCCACCCACGCCCGAGGTGACTCGAAGATCATTTACGGGACAACCCTTAGGGTAGAGGTTTCTCTGGACGGCACGGTCAACTGTGCCCAATGACGATCACCTATATGAGATCAGTGGAGCCCCTCACGGCGGTCCCGCGATAAACGGCGCCGCCGCTTTCCTGGTCGGCCCACTCGCTCGCTAAATCCGGGCGGCAAGCGGAACGCCGCCTGGGGCACTTTGCGACCCCAAGGCTCCCATCTCCACAACGTCCCTTAGGAATCGACTCCCGAATTTGCACAGCCGCCAGATAGACCCCCAGCGCGGACATCCCGACCCTCAGGATCACACGCGCAGGCCAGGGTCAGCGGAAGTGGAGCTATGTGTCAGTCTGCGCAATTCCGTATTTCCTGTCACGCCTACCGAGGGAAGACCACGCATCGCAGAGTCAGGGGGCTGAAGCCCCTCCAGGGCCGTCTGCCTTCGTGGCTGTCAGGCTTCGCTCGTGGTGTCCGTGACGAGCTGGCTCAAGGTGGTGCACACTTCGCGGGCTTGTTCGGCTCCGAGCTTGTCGAGCAGCTTGCGGGCGATGGATTCCGGGTCGGTCAGCGGGATGGTGGTTTGCGGCCGTCGCCACCCAGCTTCCACCGCGGCAGTGTATGCCTTCATCCGCCCGGCGGTGACCTCCTCCAGCAGGTCGGGCCGGTCCCTGGCGAGCTTGCGCATGATGTTCTCGACGGTGTTGCCGGCGGGCGCCTTCTTGCGGGGTGCGGGCACGGCAGGCGCTTGCTCGGCCACAGCGGAAGAGCCGAAAGAACTCTGTACATCGTTCAGAGTTTTCGGTCGTCCGGGGCCGCGGGCAGGTGTCAGCTCGTAGAGGATGGCTAGCAGGTCCGGGCGGGGTCCGATCAGTCTCTCGATGACCGCAAGGTCGGCTCCCAGGCCTTGCAAGGGCAGCGTTTCCACGAAGTCTGCGAACTCGCCAGGTTCGTAGGTGATGTGGTCGCCGAGGCGGGTCACGAAGTCCATCCAGCCACCGGTGGTGAGCAGTTCCTCCAGCAATTTGGGGACGGTTCCCAGGGAGGTGGCGCCCGAGCGGAGTGAGGAGCCGAGGGAAGCGACAAGCTGGCCGCGTTCTTTGAGTTCACCTGGCACGGTGGGTTCTGCGTCGTGCGCCGTCACGAGCTGCTTCCTTTTTGATCTCTGTGGCCAGGTGGTCAAGGATGCGTTTGAGGGTAGACGTCGTGCAGTCGGGCCTGGCTCCGAACCGCCGCATCAGATCAGTATTGATCGCAGTCTGTCGCTTTCCTCGTTCCTGGGTGCTGTCGTTGCCGTTGCGGCGGCACTGCATGCGGGCGAGGCGGTCAACGTGCCGGTCAACCTCAGCCCTGATCATGTCTTTCTTCTTGTAGGCAGGCATCGGAGCGGCTGGCGGCGGGATGGGGGCGGCAATCCCTATGCGTGCCTGTGTGGCCAGGAATTCCGCCATGTGCCGGGCGTAGGTGGTAGGGATGTTGTGTTCAAGGCAGGCTTCGTGGCCGGGTAGGTAGATTTTGGCGGGCTGGCCGATGCCTCGCCGGTCGGAGCGGTAGAACTCTGCGGATCCGGCCTCCAAAATAACGGTGCCTCGGGCCTGCGCTTCAGGGCCGTCCATGAAGGCTGGATTGCCGTCGAGGTCGAACAGCTCAGCCTGCTCGGCCTCACCGCCTGCAGTGTTTTCGTGGCGCTGCTGGGGAATGGGCAGGGTGGGTGATGTTTCGACGGGTGCTTCCGCCGCGTCGTCAGCGTCGAGTTCGTCATCGTCGAACCGGCTGAGCTGGTCCCGCAGTTCCTGCTCGATCTCGGTGCCGAGTTCCATCAAGACCGAGACGGCCGGGATGATGATGTGGGCGTCGAAATGCGGCGGACATTCAGGGCGGGTACGGACGAAGCGTCCCACGTACTGGCGGAAGAACAGCGGGGTCTTCCAGCGACTCAGGTAGCAGCCGACCATGAGGCGGGGGACGTCGACACCCTCGGACACCATGCGGATCGCGACGAGCCACATCTTGGAGCCGTCTTCCCTGAAGCCATTCAGTTTTTCGACGGCATGGTCGTCCTCGCTGATGACCACAGTGGGCTCTTGGCCGCTGATCAGGGTCAGGAGCTTGGCGATCGCTTTCGCTGTCTCCTTGCTGTCAGTGACCACTAGCCCCCCGGCGTCGGGCACGTCCCGACGCCGGTCAACCAGCAGCTGGTGCGCCTTGTTCAGAAGGGCAGGGGTCCACTCCTGCTCCGGATCAAAGACGGCATCGAACATCCTGCCGAGTTCCCGACCCGTGCCGGTATCCCTGAGCGACTTGGTGATCTCTGTGGCGTTGTCGAGATAGCGGGCTTGCCCGTCGTAGGCGTGGATCTCCACGGCCCGGCATACATTGTCGGCAACTGCGTTTCCGTACTCGTAGGCGAAGTCGACCAGGACCCGGCCAGTTTCGGCGTCGTAGCGGCACCAAGGGATGGGGCAGTCGTCGGAACGCCAAGGCGTGCCGGTGAGCATGAGGATGTTCTCGGCATGCGTGAGGGCTCGCTGGGTTCCCTCTCCCCACGTCTTGTTGTCGCCCAGGTGGTGAACCTCATCCAGGATGGCCAGTGTCGGGGTGGAGGTGACCGCACGGAAAGCGCGCTCGGCGCCCGACGCGTTCATCTGAGCGTAGGTCGCGACGAATCCATCGGATTCACGGTCGTTGTAGTCCGAGGGGTCTTTGACGGGCAGCAACTCGAGACCGAACACTGAGGCAACGTCCGCCCATTGCTGTCGCAGGGAGTCGCTGGGCACGTAGACGGCGACCCGGGAGATGACCCCCATCTCCTTGAGCGTGGCAGCCACATACAGGGCGAAGATCGTCTTACCCGCTCCGGGGGTGAGCATGGCAAGCCACTCGCGTCGGCCCTTTCGGTCCGCCATGTACCGGTCGACAGCCTCCTGCTGGCAGGTACGCAGTTGTGGCCAGGGCATGGCAGCACTCCCCCGTTGAAGTCCGTGCGAAGGTAGCGGCGCGGCCGGAAGCAGCCCTTTGCCTCCGCGCCGGCGCGATGGTGTGACGAGGCCGCAGTCCCTGTGCTGGTCAGGCAGCCTGAGTCGGCGGCATGGCGTTGTGGACCATCTTGATGGTGGCGATATTCACGCGACCACTGCGGGCAGTCGAGTTCACTCGAATGACCGATGCTACGACTCTTCGTTGACGGCGGCAGTAGGGTGGAGTCACTCCGGACTGAACGCTCTTCGTCCCCCGGCCGCGGCGTGATGTCGGCGGAAACCCGTACTCCGGCAACAGACCTCCTCCTCACCGTCTCTGCAGCCGCACTGGACGAGCCGACCGTGTGGCGGCTGATCCGCTCCCTAGCCAAGCTCGCCAGCCCCAGGCCGGACGCGAACCGCGGACGTCAGCTGAACTTCCACGTAGGACAGCGCAACGTCAGATTGCCCGGGCATTCCCTGGGGACTGCGAGGCAGCCGGCGGTGCCGGGCCGGGTGTCGCGCTCGCAGTGCTCGCCATGGCGGTTGGTGGCTGGTGGATGGCGCTGCGCGCCAAGTGGCAGCGGGTGGAGGCTCAAGGTTTGCGGTATCGGCTGGACGCACTGCACCATCGGCAGTTCGAGCACGCGGTACGGGACCTGAAGGCGACTGATCGTTCGGCAGGCGCTGGGTCATTAAGTGCAAGCGCCGCCGGGCCGGGGTGGCCGGGTCCGCGGTTGGGACGCCCAACCTGCATGTGCTGAACGGGACGGCGCGGCAATTGCACGGGGCGGACGTGGTGGTCTTGGTGACCAACGGCAGGTTCTCCGCGAACTGCTCACCGTTGGCAAAGTCTCAGCGGCTGCACGTGGTCGACCGCCGGGTTGCTGGGCCAACGGGCTTCTGGCTCAATTCTGTTGTGGGAAATTTTGCCGCGGCTGCTGGCACCGCGAAAGCCCGGTGCGTCGTCGTAGTTCTGTCGTCGATCGGTGACAGCGCAGGAGCCCGCCAACAGCGGGTCCCTGTGTTAACACGGCTGGCGTCGGTGCGCTGCTGCGTTGTTACGCGCTGGCTTCGTCTTTTCCGTGATCGTCGATGGACGGTGGCAACGACCGGACACGCTCGTGTAGATCATCGACTCCGGCCGCCGGGGTAGTAGCGAGGGCTTTGTCCAGGCGGACTAGCCGGGCGCGGGAGGTCGAGCGCAGTCTGGCAGCCGGCACCCTCTCCAGAACGTCGAGGGCGCGTTGCGCGGCGTCAGCCGGACGAAGTGCGGCCTCGGTCTGCGCGAGCACCAACGTGCTGGCTGCCCACCCCGGTGTGCCTACGGCAGCGTGGCTCGCTGAGGCTTCGGCCTGGACAGCGGCTTGCTCGGTGCGGCCGAGCGAGAGGTGGGCTTCGGCTTCGTGGAGAGCGTATTCGGCGACGTCGAAGCCAAACCGGCCTGGCGCTTCGCCGACTGCGTCCGCTTCCAGTTCCCTGCCTGCGGCTGCGAGTGCGGCATCAGCTTCGTCGGCGCGGCCTTGCCCGGCGAGCGTCGGCAGCTGTGCCCAGGCGTGCAGCTGGGCGCGGGCGAGCCCGGCTGGCGCGTGGATGAGGCCTTGTTCGGCGTGGGTGAGGGCGCGGGCGTATTGGCCGGCGGCGCGGGCCACCATGCTTTGGGCTCCGCAGGCCCATGCAGTCAGGCGTGCGTCTGCGGAGCGGGTGCCATAGGTTCCGGCGGTTGTCAGGTGTGCTCTGGCTCCGGAGGCATCGTCGAGGTGGAACGCGAGGTTGCCGAGGAGTGCTGAGAGCCAGCCGATGCTGCGTCGCATCTCGGCGGCGACGGTTTCTTCGACGGTGTGGGTGGTCAGTGCGTCGGTCAGCAGGTTGCGTGCGGTGCGTACTTCGCCGAAGAGGGTGTGGGGTGGGTGCTTGCTGTAGTTGAGGGCGTAGTGCTCGACGGCGGCTTCGGCCAGTTCGACGACGGCGCTGCTGCCTGCGGGGTCGGTGAGCAGAGCGAGGTGGAGGGATTCGCGGACGGCCGGCAGACCGGTGGATGTGGTCATCGCCACCACCCTTTCCCGTGCGGGTGCCTCGCACGCCTCGGCATCGGCTCGACCGTATCGGATCTTTGCCCCTAACCCGAGGCCATCGAAGGCCTCGCCACCGGCTCGGCTGAGGCCGAGCTGCACCGGGCGTGCCCCGTAGGCCCGGCAGAGCATGGCGGTGTATTCCTGGCCGGGCCAGTCGTGGGGGTCGTGTTCCCAGCGGCAGAGCATGGACTGCGATGGTCCTGGGGGGATGAGGCCGTCGGCTCGGTAGAGGTCGCTGATCTGGGCGACGGTGTCGGCTCTCGACCAGCCCAGGGCCAGACGCCAGGCCTCAAGAGCGGTGACTTCCGGCAGGGCGTTGCGGATGGCGGTCACGGTCCGCTCGGTGCTGCGGCCTTGGCGTTGGCAGTGCATGCGGATCTGCGCCGCCTCTTTGACGATGGTGGCGCGGCGTGAGCGGGTGATCGTGGCTATGGCGCACCCCCGTTGTGGAGCGGTCAGCCTGCCTCACGGTAGCTGAGCTGGTTCCGGTGAGGCAGTACGCCTGCGGGCGGGAACATTGCGGGTGGGCCCGCAATGCCTGTGCTTCAACGGGCAATGATTTGGGGCCAGTTGCTGCGCGACGCTGTTTCTACGCCGGCCGGAGTGCCGGACGATCTGTTCATGGAGGCAGCGATGTCGCAGCACACCGAAACGTCCACTGCAGGGGGTAGCGGTCTGGTCCGCGCCCGTCGGCAGATCCAGGCTGCCCGCGCCCGGGGCGCGACGCCCTCCGACGGCGGCGGTACCGGCCGCTCGGACGGCAACGACTGACAGGCGACGGTGACCGAAGCGATGGCTTCCCAGCTCATCGCGGAGCGGCTGGGCCAGGAGGAGTTCCTGGCCCGGTCGCTGCACCGCGAGTTCCGCTACGTCCCTGGCGCCGTGACCGACCCCGGCGCCCTGGTCTCCTTCGACACGCTCAACGACCTGCTCTCCACTCACCGCCTTGAAGTGCCGCGGCTGCGGCTGTCCGCCGGCGGAGAGATGCTTCCCCAGCACCGATATGCCGTGCCCGTCACCACCCGTCGGCACACCGTCTGGCAGCGCACCCACCCGGCCGAACTGCACCAGTGTCTGGCTGAGGGGGCCTCGTTGGTGATCGATGCGATCGACGAACTCCATGAACCGGTGGCCGACCTCGCCCAGCACCTGGAGAGCTGGCTGCGTACGCACGTTCAGGTCAACGCCTACGCCTCGTGGAGCGCCCGCGAGGGCTTCGGCACTCATTGGGACGACCACGACGTGATCGTGGTCCAGGTCGAGGGATCCAAGCACTGGCGGCTATACGCGCCGACCCGGATCGCGCCGATGCACCGCGACACCGCCCAGCCTGAGCCTCCGCCCGAGCAGCCGGTAGCTGACCTGGTTCTGGAGCCGGGGGATGTGTTGTATCTGCCGCGTGGCTGGTGGCACGCGGTCGCCGCCGACCAAGGCGTCCGCTCCCTTCACCTGACGTGCGGGCTGGCCCCGCACACGGGCGCCGACCTGATCGGGTGGCTCTCCGAGATGCTCCGGGCCACGGAGCAGGTGCGTGCCGACCTGCCCCTGCACGCGGGTCCCGACGCCCAGGCCGCCTACATGCGCTCGCTGCGCGAGCATCTGGTGGCCGCCCTGGGGGAACCTGGGCTGCTGGAGCGGTTTGCCGTGGCCCGGGACGCTGAGGATGTCGGCCGGCTCCGCCCTGCCCTCCCCCACCTCGACGGTGTACCCGCCGATCCGGATCTGTGTGTGCGGCTGACGACGGGGCGGGCGCGTCTGATGTCTGCGGTCGGTGGTGAGGGTGCGGTGGTGGTCCGTTTCGCCGCGGCGGGTCAGGAGGTGGACTTCGACCCAGCCGTCGAACCGCTGCTGCGGTGCCTGCTGGGCGGGGGCTGGGTATCTCTGGCCGAGCTGGCGGCAGCTGCGGAGCTGGCGGTCGCCGACGCCGCTGCGGTAGCCGGGGAGCTGGTGGCCGTCCAGGCCGCCACGGTGAGGGGAAGCGTGTGGTGACGGCGTCGTTGGCGCTGGGCACGTACCGGCTGCGGGAAGCGGCCACCGCGGCCCGGCGGGCGGCCGCCTGTCCGGGCACCGCGTGGGTGGATACCGCTCCCAACTACCTGGCCGGTCGTGCCCACCGCCTGCTCGCTCCTGTCCTCGCCGACCATCCAGGGCTGCAGGTGTCGACGAAGGTCGGCTTCCCCGCTCCTGGCGCGGCCGCCGCTGTGGCCGCCGGCGTTCTGCCCCCTGAGGATGCCGAGCGTGGGCACAGCCTGGCGGCTGGGTATGTGGGCTGGCAGGTGGAGCGCAACCGTGCTGCTCTCGGTCGCGCTTGTCTCGAGACCGTCTTCCTGCACAATCCAGAGCGCACCGGCGATCCGGCGGTGCTGTCGATCGTGCTGCGCGAAGCTTTCGCGGTGCTGGAGGAAGCGGCAGCAGCCGGGCACCTGGGCACGTACGGGGTCGCCAGCTGGTCCGGCTTCACCGAGGGGCTGTTGACCGTCGGGGAACTGGAGCGCCTGGCCACCGAGGCCGCCGGCTCTCCCGAGCACCGGCTGCGTGCTGTGCAGCTGCCGGTCAGCCTGGTCGAGGCCGATGCGCTTGAGCTGGCTCTGGACGGGCGGGGGCCGATCGGTGAGGCAGCCGAGCGTGGCTGGCAGGTCTACGCCTCCGCGCCCCTGCACGGCGGTGAACTCGTGCGGGCAGCGACCGAAGATCTTGCCGCGTTGTTGCGGCCGGGGCTGTCCGTTGCGCAGGCGTGCCTGCTGGCGGCCGCTTCATGCCCAGGGGTGACGAAGGTTCTGCTGTCGGCGTCGGCTCCGGCACACTGGGAGGCCGCTCGCGCCGCCCTCGACCAGGCGGCTATCCCGTCCCGGACTCTGCGGAAGGTGTGCGATGTACTCGCCCCCCACCACCCCAGCTGACGAACACCGCGCACTCGCCGCACAACAGGAAGCGAGCGCCGCACTCGGCGTCACCGTCGAGGGGCAGCGGCTATGGGGCTACCAGGGCCGCACCCTCGGGCAGAAAGCGCACTACCCTGACCATGGAGCCTGTTGGCTGCGGCTGATCTCTGCGCCCGCCGAGCAGGCGAAGGGAAAGCTGTGGGAGGGCACCAAGGACGCGGCCGCCGCTTTCCCCGGGGTGCGTAAGCCAGCCCTGTACGGCATCCGCGACGGCATCGAGCGCGACGGCACGGCCTACCGCGCCGAACTCACCGCCTACATCGACTCCCCCACCTGCGCACCGGAGCCCGTGCTGACCGGTGAGCTGGAGCTGCCGGAGACATGGTGGAAATCCCTGCACACCGACCTGGAGACCATCGCCGCCACACCCACCGAGCGCGTCGCGGTGCGCCGGCAGTGGATCGACCGCGCACTCCCCCAACACGCAGGCGTTCAGGCGCCGTCAGGGATCGAATGGGCCACCGCTCACGGCGACTGCCACTTCGCCAACCTCACCACCAGCGGGCCGACGTTGCTGGATTTCGAAGGGTTCGGGCTGGCGCCGGTCGGCTACGACCCGGCTTTGCTGTACGCCTACTCCCTCCTCGCCCCGCAGACCGCCGCCCGCATCCGCGCCGAATTCCCCATCCTGGACAGCCCTGCCGGCCACACCGCACTCCTCGTCGTCGCAGCAGACCTACTCCAATCCGCCTCCCGCGGCGACCACCCCGAACTCACCGAACCGCTGCGCACCCTCGTAGCTTCCGTGATGCACTAGTCAGCGACGATCACGTCACGCTGTATCCCGGTGGCGAGTCGTTGCGGCCGACAGCTGCGTGGCCAGATCCGGTCATCCGCAACCGGCTCGTCGTTTCCCCTCGGACACGGAGGTGTTTGAAGCCGTGGTCTCAGACGAAGGGCCGACGAGCCGCACCGCTGGCTTGTAGCCCAGACGGACGGTGTAGCTCCCACACCACGTCAGAGCTGGTCGTAGCCGGTGTTCGCGCGGCCGCCGTCCTCGGCGCGTGCCTCTGCGGTCCCGTCGACTTCCATGCCTTCGTGCACGCTGCTTCGTGTGGTCAGACCGGAGTTGGCGTGCGAGCCCGCCCCGACCGCGGTGGCCGGACCGGTGTTCGCGACCCGCACCGCCCCGTCCCGCCCCGACATCAGGGCCAGGGTTCCGGTCCCTAGATGATCTAGTCCAAGGGGTCAGTGATCGTAGGCGATCAGTGAGCGTAGGACGGTTTGTCCGGTGGCGTCGTTGTGCCAGATCGCGGCGGTCAGCGCGAGGATGCGTTGCATGACGCGGGCTATGGCACCTCCGGGTGTGCGCCCTCGGTGCCGTTCGAGGTCAAGCTGTCCCTTGAAGGTCTCGTTGATCGATTCGATGACCTGTCGCAGCGGCTTGAACAGGGCTGCGCCAGGCCGTTCCCGTTCACCTTTACGGGCAGGCCGCAGCAACTGGACTCCACGCTCGGACAGTTCGCGTTCGAAACCACGGCCGAAGTAGTTCTTGTCGCCGATGAGAGTCTGTCGGGGGCGCTCTCGCAGAAGCTCGCATTCGGCTGCCAGGAGGTCAAGGAGGGTCTCGCGTTCGTCAGCCTTGGCCCCGGTCAGGGCGAAGGCGATGGGCAGGCCCTGAAGGGTGCAGACCAGGTGCATGCGCAGGCCCCAGAAGAAGCGGCTGTGGCTGGCGCAGTAGCCGTATTCGGCCCAACCTGCCAGGTCGGAGCGTTTGACGGTCTCGCGGGAGCGGCCGCATTCCACCGGGGTGGAGTCCACGACCCATACGTCGTCGCTCCACACCGAGGTGGTGGTGGCCAGGATCCGGTTGACGCTTCGCATCAGACCGGCGGCCTTGCGCAGCCGCTTGTTGTAGCCGGGCTGCTGGGGCAGGTAGGGGAAGAGGTGGCGCAGGTGGGCACGGGCATGGCGGAGCCATTTGGCCTCGGAGGTGTAGCCGAGTATGGCCTGCATCGTGGCGAGGGTGACCAGTTCGGCATCGCTCAGGCGGGGCGTAATGCCGACCGGCGGGCGCCACGGCGCCAGGTCGGGATGCTCCTTCAGCATGTCGTCGGTCGTCGCATAGAGTGCTGTCGCGAGGGTGTCCACGTCGTTCGTCACAAAACGATCTTGGACACCCTCGTTCTCGTCTCCGCAGGCACCCCTTGGACCACCCCACCAGGAGGAACCAGTGTCATACCCGCAACTGCTCACCCCCGAGGAGAAGCTCGCCGAAGCGAAGAAGCTGTTGAGCCTCCCGCGTATCGTCGTGATCTGCGGCTCCACCCGCTTCATGACCGAGATGAACGAGGCCGATCTGCGGGAGACCAAAGCCGGAAAGATTGTCGTCAAACCGGGCTGTGACATGAAGTCGCCGCACGAACTTTGGTTCGATCCTGTCGAGGCCGAGGCGCTGAAGGTTCGACTCGACGATCTGCACCGGGCGAAGATCCGGCTCGCTGATGAGGTGCTCGTAGTCGGCGACTACATCGGAGACAGCACCCGAGCCGAAATCGCCTACGCCCGGTCGCTGGGCAAGCCCGTGCGGTTCACGCACCCCGAAGTCGACCCTGACGCCTGACCGCCCGCTGCCACCTCGACAACCAGGGCCGGCAGCCCGCCGCCTGACCGTCTCGCGGTGGCTTCGGCCGCCGCCCACCCCACACCCTCCGCAGGCATCCCTTGGAATTGATCATCTAGCTCCTGCCGCCTTCCCGGCCTCATTCGCAACGCTCCTTCACCCGCGCCATGTGAGCTCCTATTCTGCCCTCCTGCCGTCTCTGCACGTGTCGGTTGGCGCGCCGAGTACCCGGCGCCCGGTCGGCTCCGTACGGTGGGCGGGTAGCGCTGGAAAGAAGGAGAAAAGTGCGCTGGCCGGCGTCGGTCCCCGCCCACCGGCGCGCGGTGACCGCCGACCGCCGATCGCGCCCGGCACCCGTTGACGGCCGGCATGCCGGTCAACATCACGCCCTGTGGTTTCTGGAAGGCCCCGACGGAGCGGCCCACCCGTATCACCGCCGACGGTCCGTCCAACATCCTGATGGTCCAGAATCGTCGGGGCCCCTACACCCCGTACTCCGGCGCGCTGACTGCGCGCAGGGCCCTCGGCAACCGGGCCCGGCTCGTCATGCTCGAATGAGGTTCTCGGTGGTGTCAGCCGCCTGGAAGGGGCTCGGGGTAGCGCTTGAGGACCAGGGCGGGGTGGTCTTCGTCCGTGGGCCAGAGCACTACGTGGTAGCGGTCTTCCCCCTCCAGGGCGTCCTCGGAGAGGGTGTTCAGGCCGTGGGAGTAGATGCGCGCGGCGTAGTTGCCGGGGGTTAGGGGGATGCGGGGTTCGTCGCCGAAGTCCTGCGAGGAGATCAGCAAACGTCCGGAGGGGAGGGCGAGGCTGGCCTGGGTGACATGGTCGGCCTGCTGAAGTTCCGTGTCGTCCTCGGCAGGTGGCGTGCGGCGTACATCTACGGTGAAGGGGACCTTGAAGGGGCGGGCGGCTCCGATGCCGACGATGCCGGGAGCGGTGTTGATCCAGTCATCTACCAGCAGATCGAACCAGGAGCGTTCGGGCTCGCCCAGGCGTGCGTCGTCGTCCTGGATCAGCACGGTGCAGTAGTCAGCGAAAACGTCGAACTCGTGGTGGGAGAGCAGATCGGGGTCGCTGGGAGGTGGGGTGGAAGTCATCTGGAAGTTGGCTCCGTCGGGCAGTCGGTACAGGGTCTGGGCGAGGGGGCCGCGGATGCGCATGCACTGGGCGGCGTCCTTAACGGCGAGGTTGTCGTCCTCGTAGGCGCCACCGAGGGTGAAGAAGCGCAGTGGGATCAGGCGTTGGTCGTGGGCGAGGGCGCCGTGGCGGTCCTGCCAGCTGGTGGCGAAGGCGTGTGCACCACGCACGTCGGGGTCGGCCAGGAGCCAGCGTGCCCAGTCTTCCAGGGTGTCGCCGAGGGCGGTGCGCTCGGCGGTTTCGGGGTCGAAGCGCACCACCTGCGCATCGTTGTCGAGGGCGAACTGGACTCCGAAGAGGTCCTGAGCGAAGCACAGCAAACCGTCGGCCAGACCCTCGTAGGTGTGCTTCCAGGTCTGCAGGTCGTTCCACTTCTGCAGGTCTGGGCCCATGCCTTCGCTGCCGGCGCGAAAGACTTGCAGCCCGGCATTGAAAGCGGTCAGGCCGTTGTGGCGCGTCAGCAGCGTGGCCAGCTCGCCGAAGGCCCCGTCGGAGCGGTCCAATGCCAGGGTGATGGGTGGCCCCAGGGGGTAGCGAGCTTGTGCGATGAGCGCGGCGAGGTAGGGCCGTTCGCGCGGATCGAAGGGCAGGGTCATCCGGTCACCACCGTCACCTGGTCGCCGTTGTCGAGGCCCTTGACTTGGTTCCCCATCGATCTGCCGGCTCCACGGTTGTCGCTCCTATCGATGTACTTGACTGAGGCGCCCAAGCCGCCTTCCTCGAACATCGCGGGCGGGTACTCGTCCCGGTCCAGTTTCTCAGCGCCTCGTTTCGGTATCCCTCTCAGGGATGCCTTGCGATTGTCGTCGGCGCCGTCACGGTCGATCGTCAAATCCGCGGGTTGTTGTTGTTCGCGCCGCTCATCGCCGCGCCAGGAGATTCCCGACTGGGCCTCGTCGACGTGCTGGGCGGTCTCGGGGTACTTCACCTTGTCGATGATGACGTAGTGCCCGTGGCCGCCAGGGTCGCGGGCACCGCCACCGCCACCACCACTGCCGCCGTCCTCGACATCGGTCGCCTCCCGGTCCGCCGTGTCTTCGATGTCTTGGCCCGCCTCGTCCGTGCGGTCTTCGACGTCCTCGCCGGCGTCTTCCGTGGAGGTCTCCACGTCTTCGCCCGCGGTCTCCAGATCACGCGAGCCGTCGCGGAACCCCAGCCCCGACAGCACGGAAGCGCCGGCGTGCAGAGCTCCCCCAGCGATCTTCCCGGCGCCTTTGATCTCTTCCCCGAGCAGCGTGCCGGCGCCCTGCAGCGCCATATGCTCGGCATGTCCCACTCCGCGCAGCGCGGTGGCCGCGCCGTGGCGGACATCGTCCACAAGAGAGTGCAGTCCCGATTCCACTGCGCTGGTGGCTTTGTCCCACAGCGACGGTTCCGGCGGCGCCGCCTCCTGCGCCTTGGCCACCACCCCGGCGCTGCGGCTTCCGTCCGCCTGCACCTGGCTGCGGGCCTGGTGCAGCAGGGAGCGGGCCCGCTCCCGTGTTGCCTCGCCCGGGTCGGAGAAGGGGGCCAGGGCAGAGGCCCCGTCGACGCCGCCCTGCTGTTGGGCTTGCTGGGCGGCACGCTCGTAGGCCGCCTTCGCCTGTCGGGTCTGCTGCTCGCCGTGCTCCCACAGCGAGATGGCCTGCTCCGCCTTCCCTTGCGCCCACGTCAGGGTATTGCCGTAAGAGGTCAGGGCACGCGCCGCGTCATGGAAGGCATCACCACATGTGATCCAGCGCTTCGGTTCCCCGTCGTAAAAGCTGTGGAAGGCATCCGCTGCCTTCCCCTTCCATCCGCCATGGTCCAGGTCTCGCAGTCCGGAGCCGACCCGGGACAACGTCTGCCCGAATCGTGTCAGCAGGTGAGCCGTAGCCTCCACAGCCTTCGCATCGCCTGACACCAGGTCCTTCGGATCCCGGCTCTCCCCCAGCTCAGCCATGCGCACCACCACGGGTATGGGAAACGATCCGATCCAGGCTTGCGGCGACCTGGTGGTCCACCTCCAGATAGGCGCCTGCTGTGTCGATCAAATTGCGCGAGAGCACCCGACCGTCCTTCGTCAGGTTCTTCACGCCCACCTGCCACCGCTCGCAGAAACGGGCCAGTGCCGCGCCTAGACCTTCATGCCCCACGGCATCCGCGTCACAGTCGATGTCCTCAACACGGTGGCTGCCCAGCAGCGCCATCAGGTCCGCCGCCCCCAACCCCGCGTTCTTGAGCGCCTCCACGTCCACGTGGAACGACTCCGCCCCCACCCGCTTTCACTCCCTCAACTCGGCTGCGTAAACCAAGACGCAGCAGCACCACCGCCCAGTTGCAACGCCCAACGTAACCCGAGCCCATCGCTCAACCAGGGAAACAAGCCCGCTCATCGGGTCCAGGGCGCGGTGGAGGTCAGCGCGTCGCTGTCTCGCCCATCTGCCAGTTGACTCCTTCCGTGCTCAGGTCACGAGCGGTGGCGTTCCTCGCGGGGTGTGTCTGAAAGATCGTGTAAGTCCGTACACGCCCTTCCTCGCGCGGGTCGACGATTTCGCACGAGCGGGGAGACGGCTGGGGACGTCGGGCCGGTTGGCGGCCGCGGTGTGGCTTCGTGCACTTTCAGCAGCAGCGTTTGGTCATGAGATTCAGCAGCAGTTGGCGGACGCGGAGCTCGCGAATGTTCATGAGAAACGACATCGGTCTGTTCGCGCCTCGCGCAACGCGCGACGGACGGGCTCAGAGCAGCAGTGCGAACCGGCGGCAGACGTGGATGCGCGCGAACTCGGTTCTCAGCCGCTGCTCGTCGGTGACGTTGGCGTGCAGGAAGGCGGCCATCGGCTTCAAGCCCTGTCGGCAACTTCCGATTGCTCGGTCTGGTTCCCCGGACTCGGCGTAGTAGTTCGCGTAAACATGCAGGTAGTGGTCGCTCTGGAGACGCGGCGGCCCCCTCTCCCTCACCTGGAGAGCGTGCCCACCTGTGTGCGGAGCAAGGGCGGCGCCCGCGGCGAAGTAGCCCAGACCGGGAAGCCGATGGCGGCCCGCCTCCCGCGCCAACGACCTGTCCGCGGCGAGCTCGTTCACGACTACGCGCCCCGGGCTGCCGACGACCGACACCGGCACAACCCGCGCGACGGGGTGCGCCGGCCGGTCATCGGCCGCGACCACTCCGCCATCGAGGGGCTGACCGAACGAGCAGGCGCTGCTGTTGGCGACTGCCAGGGACCGGCACGCGGCCCTACGCCCTGCTGCTGATTGCTCTATGCGCAGTGTCTGTGCATGACTCCGCGCTGGCGGCCGCGTCGAAGAGCTCGGCTACGGCCGCGGCCCCACGTCCTCAACGTCCACGCCAAGGGCAGCGGCACGAAGCCCATCCGATCCCGCCCTACGTCTATGACGCACTGTGCTCCATCCCGAAGCCGTACCGAGGGCTTCAGCACCGCCTCCGGCACGGCGCTGGACGAGCCCGCGGCGTGCCGGCCAGTCCGCTCCCCGACCAAGCGCGCCGGCCCGGCCTGGGGACACCGCGGGCTCTTCGTGGGCACCATCGGCTGCCTGCTGCTCCGGGACGACGGCGTCGCGGTGGCAGCGCTGGGCAACAGCCGCTCGGCCTCGGACTGCTCCGCCAGCGAGTTCACGAACTTGCTGAATGAATCGCCGAGACCGTCTCGACGTGGAACATCTGGCCGTTACGACCTGTTCGCCTGCTACTGATGCGGCAGCAACCACCGCGCGACCAGCCGCAGCCCGGACACGGGCTCTGGGCCAGCGGCAACGGCGGCACGGTGACAGGTCCAGGACGGTCGCGGGGCCCACAGCGGGACGCACACACCGCCCTGGCAGAGCCTGTATGATCATGATGTAACTCCGGTTCACCACACGGAGTCACGCGTCTGTGGTCCAAGGAAAGACGCCCGCCAGCCGGCGGGAAATGCAGGTGCAAGGCCTGCCGGGCGCTCCACACGAGGGTCTCTGCCTCTCTCATGAGGCGGGGACCCTTCGCTGTTCGCCGCGCGCCGCTGCCCGGGCTCCGCACCCGCTCCGCCCTTGCCACGGCCCAGCCCCCGCTTACCGATCACCGCGCAAGTCGGGCAGAGACAACAACACCGCAGACGGCGCGAGCCCGGCAACTCCCGCGACCGAACGTCGCAGCGCGGACGGCCGAGCGGACACGACGACCGCGGCCGGCTCCCGGGGCCGGGACGACAAGCCGCCTCTGTCCCGCACGCCGGAGTCGACGTCAGTCTCGCAGCTGGAGAGCAATGATCACGCCATCCCCCGGGGCTTCGCGCCGCCGGATGACCGGGCGCCGACCAACGATCTCGACAGTGCCACTACCCACATCGGGGCCCTCTTTTTCGGCACCCTGCGGGGCTGCCCGGCAAGAACCCGGTGCGAAATGGAGCGTCTCAAGGCTTACTCTCAGCCGCGCTCGCGCAACCGCTGCGTGCCGTGACCGCTTGGCAGTCGAATGACAACACACGGCGTGCCCAGCACGCCTCACACGCCGCCGTGGCTCCTTGTTCTATCTGCAGAGCATGACCCACGACGTCCTGGAACGGATCACGCAGCGCACTGATCTCACCCGCACCTTCGAGGCCTCCGCCACGCGGCGCAGGTCAACGTCGCTTTGCGATCCAGGCAGCCAGGGCAACGACCCCGGCGGACGCCGCGGCGGCTAGCTTCGCCGACAACATGCCGAAACCGGGATTCCACCACCCCAGCTTCCACGCAACTCCCCAGCACAGCCCCACGACCAGCAAAGCGCAGACCACTGCGAGCACAACACGTCCGGTCGCACCACGGTTCTGTCGGCCACCACTGCTGCTCTGCTCTTCCATGAAGCTGATGCTATGAGCACGATCATGGATCACAACCGGCTTCTCGCCACCCTGCGCTCTCGCACCGCAACGACCTGCCTTCCCGGTTTCGGGGCTCACGATGGTTCCAGCGGGAGCAGTCGCCTGACCAGCTCATATATCCGGCATGAGGCACCGCTCCAGAGCCGCACGCTGGGTGTCCGGAAGAAACTCACCGAGAGGCGTCTGGCGAGGGCTTTTCCGCCCTCTCAGATCCAGCTGCGCTCGTCGTGGTCTAACGACCACGACGCCGGACCCCGGGAAGGGTGCCCCTTGAGGAGCCGTCGAACGAGCGGTTCACCGGGGTCGGCGGCTCCTTGAGCCATCAATGCCTCCGTCACCAGACTCACGGCTGCCTCTGGAATGTCGGTGTCTCCCAGAACCGGCAGAAGCGGCAGCAGACGGGCGTGCCGATCGGTCACTCCCTTAGACCTTGGGGACAATTGGCCTTGGGGCGTTGTCGGCCTGGCGGTTCAGTTGGTGGGTGATCAGCAGGCGGCCTGCCAGGCGAGGGCCAGTTCGGTGCTCGGCTTACGGCGGGTCCCGCCGGGCGGACCGATCGGAGACCAGCCCGACGATGGCGAGGTGGGTCTCGGCATAGTTCTCGCAGCGTCCGGTGAACCGCTGCAGGGGCCGCTACTGCTTGTGCTCCGCGTTGGTGTGCTCCACGCAGATCCGCTGCGAGGACTGGCGCCGCCGTCGTTCGTGCCAGGCGTGGTGCTCACCCAGCGGCGCATCAGCCTTCGGCTTCTGCGGAGGAGCGCTGACCTGGTCAGGGCACTCGTTGGTCAGGCCTCGGTAGCCCTCGTCGACCTCCACCATCACCTTCGGGTACTGACGCAGTTGCTCGGCGATCCCCTCGGTGCGAACGGCGGTCTGGTCGTGCATACAGCCCAGCCGGACCACTCCGCTGAACAGGGTCCGGCCCCGGGCGTGACTGAATGCGGTGGTCTTGATCGTGTTCTGCCTCTTCTTGCCCGACACGAACGCCTTGAGGCCCGGTCGACCAGCCCCCGGCCGGCGAACCTGCACCTCGGTGCCGTCGATCCGCAGGTCGACCCCTTCGGCGTCGGCATAGGCGAACAGGTCCTCCACCGTGTGCAACCGCACCCCGGGCCGGTCCGGCACCGCGAAGCCGCGGGCCCCCAGCAGCGGCCGGACCTTCCGGATGGCCCCGGAGACGGTGGAGCGGTCCACCTCGAACAGCTCCGGCAGCGCGGCGTGCGGCAGGCCCAGCCGCAGGTGAACCAGGGTGACCACGACCCGATTAGTGAACACCAACTGCTGCTTACGTCCGGCACCTGCGGCTCGCCGCCGGTCCCCACGGTGCCGCTCACGCAGTGCCGACTCGTGGGCGGCCTGCCACTGGGGGGCGAGTTCTTCGAGCAACTCACCGAAGCGTGCGCGCGGGATCCCGGACGGGGCAGGACGGAAACAGGCCGCACGGGCCCAGGTACGCCTCACAACTCGCCCAACCCGTACGGCCCTTCGCACGTCACAGCTGATCAGTCGAGTCAGCCATAGCGTGCGACAACGCTAGGGTCGTCGTATGACCGTCAACCCTGCTCAGAACGTGGACCCCGAGTTGCTGCCCAAGGCTGAATTCGCCTTCCCGGGCCCGCTCCGTGACCGGCTCGTTGCTGCGATCCTCGACGGATCCAAGACCGCGACCACCGGACTGCTTGCCGAGTACGAGCACGATGGGGAGCCACTGCCGTCCGTCGGCGAACGTTCGGTAGTGGTCGACTCGGATGACCGTCCGGTGGCCGTCATCGAGGCGACGGATGTGCGCGTCGTGCTGCTGCATGAAGTGGACATCGCCCATGCGGTGGACGAAGGCGAGGGCTGCACCACCGTGGACGGGTGGAGGGCAGGCCACGAGGAGTTCTGGCAAAGCGAAGAGGTGCGACGGGCGTTGGGAGACCCCCAATTCACCGTGCACGACGCCACCCCGGTGGTTCTGGAACGCTTCCGCGTTGTTACCCGCCTTCACGGCTCGTGCTGATCAACCACTATTGCGCCCCATGTCGTTAGGGCTCGCAGAGAATCAACATGCGGGTTTGATCTTCATCAGGGGCGGGCTGCCGTACTTGTCGAGGTGGGCGGCCACATCCGTCGGGGTGCGGAATCGGGCGGTTGAGGGCGGGAACGCGTGCTCGGCCAGTAGGGGCCGTACCTCTTGGCCCGCGTGAGCGTGCTGCGGGTGACGCCAAAGAGCCGGGCGAGCAGGTCGTGGGTGCCGATCTTGCGCAGGCAGAGGACGGCGGCCAGGATCCGGTCCGCATCGGAGAGCTTGTCCTTGGCGCCCGCGCCTGGCGCGCGGAGTCGCTCACCGCCCCGGCGTTCGTGGCGAAGCCGCTCACCTTGGTGTGCGAGCGCCGGGATCAACGAGTTGACCAGAGCGTCCAGTTGCGGGATGACTATGCCGGTCAGCTCCGGGCCGCGGAGCAGAGAGGTGTCGAGCCCGTCCGGGCACCCGGGCTGCTCGGTGACGATCGCGGCTGCGGCTTCCGATCCCGCTTCGCGGCCGGGGGCCGGCTGGGGCCCGCCAGGGGGGAGCGTGTAGTTCCAGTCGCCATGGAAACGGTGCCGGCCCATTGGCAATGCATCGATCTCGTCGTCGGTGACCTTTACGCCGGTGTCGAACGTGCCCGGGTCGAGTTCGGCGTGGACTCTCAGCCCGGTGCGGGTAGTGGTCGCCGCGATGCTGTTCACGATGACTTCGTGGCTGGTCAGCGGCCTGCCGCGCCAGTTCATGCTGATGTGAGAGAACAGCCGGTGCTCCACCTTGTTCCACTTCGATGTCCCGGGCAGGTGACAGACCGTGATGTCCAGGCCCGTCTGACAGGCCAGGGCGGCGAGTTCACTCTTCCAGGCGCGGGTGCGGTAACCGTTGGAGCCGCCCGCGTCGGCGGTGATCAGCAGACGGGAGGCGCGCGGGTAGTCGTGGCGGCCGACCGCCTGCCACCAGCGGCGGATCGAGGCCACCGCGAACGCGGCGGTGTCGTGGTCGGTGCCCACACTGACCCAGCCGGTGTTGGCGGCGATGTCGTAAATCCCGTACGGGGTCGCATTGCCCAGCCCTTGTCGGTCCAGGAAGTCATGCGTCTTGACCAGCACCGGCTCCCCCTCAGGCCGCCACTGGCGCCCGGCGTTTTTGTAGTCGCCGACCAGCTCCTTCTTCTTGGTGTCCACGCTGATCACCGGGTCCCCGGCACCCATGTGATCCTTGGCCTGGTCATTGATGTAGCGGAACTGGGCGTCACGGCCGGGGTGTTGCTTGCCTTCAATGGTCTTGGCGCTGGCCTGCAGGCTGAAGCCCTCCTCCCGCAGCAGGTCCCCCACCGTGTCCTTGCGCTCACCTTGTGTCCCTGGCGGGTGAGCTCGGCCGCGAGATTCCGGGTGGACTTCGTCGTCCAGCGCAGCGGCGACACCGGACCCCCGCACGCAACCGGCTCGACCACTGCCAGCAGCGCGGGGCGCAGACCCGGATCCACGTCCGCGGCCCTCTTCCGCCCGCCGCCAGGCCGACGCACCCGACCCAGCGGTTCCTCGCAGGCCTCCAGCTCGTCCACACCCTTACGCACCGTGGTCTCGCTGACCCCGGCCGCACGCGCGACCGCCCGGATCCCGCCATGTCCCAGGACCCGAGCCTCGGCACCCATCAGCAGACGGCACTGCCGCTCGTCCAGGTGTAGGAACAACACCTCAAACTTCACTGCGAGTTGGCCACGGACCTCGTCGGAAACGCGCATACCACACCAACGAGCTGAACCAAGGGAAGCAACAGGTTGATTCTCTGCGAGCCCTAAGCTCCGCTGGTCCCTGACTGTCGACCGCGATGAGTGCGACGCCCTGCGCGCGCTCGCCACCGGCTGCGAGGACACCGACGTGGAATACGAGCGGGTGTAGCACGCAGAAAGCCCCGGGAGGGTATGGCGGCCGGAGCGCACCGACGTGCGAAGGACAGTGCGCCCCGGCCTCTTCCCGCCCACCGGAGACGGGTTGTGCCGCCGACGT
>NZ_QUAC01000113.1 GCF_003389455.1 Streptomyces inhibens
GCGGGCCCCGCGGCGGGCCCGGCCGGGGTGCCGGGCGTCGCCGCGAGCGGCACCCCGGCCCCGGGCCTGGCCCATACGGCCAGCGCCCGCCGCAGCAGCGCCTTGTCATGGATCCGGTCGCCACGGGCCGGCCAGGCCGAGAAGTCCTGCCGCGCGGCGTTCTTCCAGGCGGTCGCCGACGTCACCGCCAACTTCCCCGGATCCAGGGCCGCTTCGGCCGAGGCGTTGCGCGCGTACGGCGGAGCGGACGCGCCGTCCGGGCCCCAGCCCTCGCCCGGCAGCCCCAGCAGCGCCCCGCACACCAGCACCGCGGCGCCGGCCGCCAGCACCGCCCGGCCGTGCTGCCGCCGCCGGATCAGATCCGTCGGCCGGGCCTGCAACGCACACGGGTCGAACTCCGGCGACTCCAGCAGCGACCGGTCCCGGCTGCCGGCCGGCGTCTCGGCCCGCTCCGCCTCGTCCACTGCCTCGCGGGGGTCCGCCACCCCGGCGGCCTCCAGCACCCGGCGCGCCTCGGGCGGGCTCAGCCGCTCCAGATCGCGCAGCACGAACGCCGCCCGGGCGGGTCCGGACAGCGCGGCCAGCGCCTGGTCCAGGGCGAGTTCATCGGCGCCGCCGGAGCGCGGGAACAGCCGCAGGCCCCACACCTGGGGGAACAGGGGCGGCAGGGCGGGCAGCCGCCGATGCGTGCGCCCGGCGGCGAGTGCGTGGCGCAGCACCCGCAGCCGGACGAAGGCATAGCCGGGATCGATCGCCGCGTCCGTGCCGATGCGCTGGGTGGGCAGGCCGAGCCCGCGGGTGGAGGCGCGCTGGCGCGGCAGGGTCCGCTGCACCACCCCGTGGGCGGCCAGCACCCGGCGGCTGCGGCTCCGGCCGGGCGGCAGGACGAGATAGGCCAGCCGGACCAGCCGGGGGTAGTGCTCGACCAGCGCCGCCTCGGCCTGCTCGACGTCGATGACCGCACCGAACTCCTCAAGGCTGCCGGGGGAGGTGCGGTCCGGACGCTGGGGTGTCGCCTGCTGCTGCTTCACGTTCGGTGAAACGAGTGAATCCTGCGATGGTCACCGACGCGCCCGGGGGCCCTGACGGGTGACCGCACACGGCTGCGGCCACCGCGGTACGCCGTCCGCGGTGGCCGCCCGACTGCCGGGCCCGACAGGGCCTACCGCTCCAGGTCGAACTCGCCGTCCCGTGCGCCGAGTACGAAGGCCCGCCACTCCGCCTCNGTGCGCCGAGTACGAAGGCCCGCCACTCCGCCTCGGTGTAGCGCAGTACCACATCGGGATCCGTGGAGTTGCGCATGGCCACCGCGCCGCGCTCCAGGAAGGCGATCTCGACGGCCTCCTCGGCCTCACCCGGGGCGCGCTGCCAGGTGGCGTCGGAGATGTCGAGGGCGTAGAGCCACTCCTTCTCAGCTGCGGCACTCATACCGTGATCCCCTCGCTCGTGGTCCGTTGCGGTCAGCGTACGCGGTGGTCAGGACAGCTTCCAGCGACGGAACTCGGCCGTCCCGCGGTCCCCGGTACCGGAGTTGGCGGCGGACTGGTGCAGTCCGGTGTCCTGGCGCGCGCCGGCTCCGGGGACGCGGACGGTGGCGATCTCGCGCCAGGTCGTGCCGTCGTCGGTGGAGCAGGCGCCGGTGTACGTACCGGAGCCCGCGCGGTCCGGACCGCGGGTCAGACGGAGCAGTACGGGCGCGGTGATGCCGGTGATCCGCCGGTAGGTGTCCAGGGCGCCGTCGCCGTCGGCGTCGTAGGACAGCACCACGCCGTTGGCGGGCGTCACGGACAGATTGAGGAGGCCGAGGGCGTCCGGCGAGCCCTGGGCGGGCGCGCCGAGGCGGTTGCGGACGACGAGGCCGGCGCGGGCCCAGGGGCCGGTCGGGTCCTGCCCGGTCACCTCCACCGTCACCGACCCGCCGGCGGTGAGCGCGCCCGCCCGGTAGACCGCGCCGAATTCGGCGGTGGCCTTCCAGAGGTCCGCGCCCGAGCCGTTGACGGCGAAGCGGTTCTCCAACTGGCCGAAGACCGCCGCATTGGTGGTGACCGTGCTGAGCTCCGGGGCCAGTGGTCCGGCCACGAACAGGGTGCCGTGCCGCGCGGTGCGGACCCGCGGCTCGCCCTTCGGGCCGTACTCCGTGGTGAGTTCGTACGGCAGCGGCCGCAGCGGCGCGTCCAGGGGGCCGGCCGGGGCGGCGACCCGCCAGCGGGCCCTGCCGGTGCCGCCGGGCGGGACGGACGGCAGCGAGAGCGGCCCTTCGGCGTCGGCCGCCACCCCCCTCAGCGCGAAGTCCACCCGGCCGGTCGCGCGCAGCCCGTTGACGTTGCGCAGCGCCGCGGTGACGGTGGCGCGGCCGCCCGGCGGCAGCGCGGACGGGGTGGCGCCGACCGTGACGGTGCCCTGGTAGGGAGCCTTGGCGAGGGTGTCGTGGACCCGCTGGGCGGTGCGGTAGGCATCGGCCGTCGGGCGCAGCGGATAGCTCTTGCGCGCCCGGGTCCAGGGCTCTTCCACGGCGTACCAGTCGAAGGTCTTCGGCGGCCGGTCCGCCGCCAGCGCGTCCGCCAGTTCGTCCAGGTACGCCTGCCACTGCGGGAGATGGACATCGCCGATCAGGCCGTGCCAGTCGCGGTTGGCGTAGTTGGCGAGCGAGCCGCCGTCGGCGGTGGCCCGGTCGGCCCAGGTGGTGATCAGCGCACGGGCGCTGTGCTCCAGCCGCGCCTCCTCCTCGGCGCCGGACGCCATGGCCCTGGCGTCCGCCAGCCACGGCCCGAGCAGGAACTGCCGGTGCGCGCCGGTGACCTCCTCGCTCAGCCGCATCAGCCGCAGCCACAGCCCGGACAGCGCGCGGAAGGTGGCCCGGTCCTTGCGCCGGTAGGCGTCCTGGAGCTGCCCGATCAGCTGCCAGGACCGGTTGGCGAGGGCCTGCCGGGCGGCGTCCGTCAGATCGTGGCGGTAGGCGTCGCTGGTGCGCAGCGCGGGGCGGACCCTCAGCAGCGCGGCGAAGGCGGTGTCGAAGGCGGCCGGGTCGAAGGCGGGGGTGTGGGTGGCGTAGACGGTGCCGGAGCGGGCGGTCAGACCGGGGCGGGCGGCGAAGACCGAGTCGTGCGGGCGGCCGTCCTTGCTGGAGATCTCGTACGCGCTGGTGCGCAGCGCACCGAACGCGGCGCGGGCGTGCTCGTCGCGGGCGCCGTAGCGCAGGTCGGCATAGCCGTCGAACCAGGCGGCACGGTCCACCGGCCGCTCCCGCCAGGCCAGTTCGCAAAACAGCTCGAAGGCGGCCGGATCGCGCTCCGCGGCCTCCGGCATGTACGCGGTCCCGGCGAGCTTGCTGCCCGGCCTGTCGCGCCAGGCCGTGAACCGTTCGGCCCAGATATGGGTCTTGGCGCCGAGGGTGGTGCGGCCGCCGAAGTTGGGGATGCTGCCGAAGGCGTACGGCACCCCGCCCCAGTCCCGCTCCCGGTCGGTGACCGTGTCGAGGTCGCTGAGGCCGTCCACGATCAGCATCCGGTCGTGGTCGACGGCGTCCAGCAGATCGCGCCGGGGGTTGTTCTGCCAGCCCAGGATGATCCAGGTCGCGCCGGGCCGGGCGGTGCGCAGCGCCTTCTCGACGGCGCGGGCGGCGTCCGGCACCGGTACGTCACCGGGGTCGCCGCCCTCGTGCAGCAGATCCATCTTGAAATGGTCGGCGGGGCCCAGGAGTTGCCGCTGATGGCGGTAGAAGGCGGCGGCGACCTCGGCGAAGACCTCGGTGCGCGGATCGAGCCAGTCGGGGCGTTCAAGGCCCGACCAGGTGCCCTGCGGCACGGTTTCGGCCCCGGGGTTGCGGGCGGCGAAACCGCCCGGAACGGTGCCGAAGTAGCCGGGCAGTACGGGACGCATCCCGAGCTCGCGCAGCCGGTCGGTGATCCGGCGGCCCAACCCGGCGCGTCTGGCGATCAGTTGGGGGCTGGTGGGGCCGCCGTAGCCGCTCATGTTCTGGAGCAGCCACCACGGCTGGTGCGAGGGCGCCGGGAGCCAGCCGCGGGCCTCGGCGTCGGTGTAGCCGAACCCGGTCAGCAGCCGGTGGTAGACGGCCTCGGCGCCGGGGGTGACCAGCACCTCGTTCACGCCGTGCAGCGCCAGCACATCGATCAGCCGCTCCCAGCGCGGCCAGTTCGCGTACGGGGCGGTGTAGCCGTCATGGGTGTCGTTGAGGGCGAAGCGGTGCGGCAGAGAGGTGGCGCGCTCGACGGGGGAGGCGGGGGCGGGCAGCCGGGCGGGCAGCTCCAGCTGGTCGCCGGCCCAGGACAGATGGGCCCGGCAGGTGTATTTGAGGTACCAGTTGACGCCGGTCAGCAGCACCGCGGGGGTGGTCCCGGCGACCGTGATCCGGCCCGGCCGGCCGTCCACCCGGAAGCGGTCGGTGCCGTCCTGCGGGGCGAGCGGCACCAGCTGGAACTGGTCGGCGTGCCGGGGCAGCAGCCGGGTCAGCGCCGCCCGCGCCGGCGCGGTGTCGTACGGTGCCGCCCGCTCCGGCAGGTGTGCGGACCGCCCGGCGGCGGGGGCGGCGGGAGCGGCCCC
>NZ_QUAC01000114.1 GCF_003389455.1 Streptomyces inhibens
TGGCCGCGGCCTTCAAGCCGCGGCCACGGTGGCGTGTGGGGGCTTTCGCGCGTCGCCGCATGCCCCTCACCCGTCAAGACATCACCCCTCAAGGCATCACCGAAAGTAACTGTCCCCACGCCACAGAGTGACACACGCCACCGACAGTCAGGATCGCGTCAATAATTGACAGTCACTTTCTTTTGCGAGTTACTGTCACTTCAGGCCGGGTTTCGTTCCCGGCTTCTCGCGTCCGACACGACCTCGGACGGCCGACTCTCAGAGGTGTGCCATGACTTCGCAGACCGACCGGCGCTGGTGGGCGCTCGGCGCGCTGGTTGCCGCCATGCTCGTGCTGGGCTTCGACTCGACGATCCTCAACGTCGCGCTGCCGACGATGGCCGCCCAACTGGGCGCCGACACGGGACAACAGCAGTGGATCGCCGACGCCTACATCGTGGTGTTCGCCGCCCTGATGCTCCCGGCCGGGCTCCTAGGCGACCGGTTCGGCCGCCGCCGGATGCTGATCACCGGACTCCTGATCTTCCTCGTCGGCTCGCTGCTCGGCACCCTTGTCGACAGCCCCGGACTCATCGTCGCGGCCCGCGCGGTGATGGGCGTCGGCGCGGCGCTGATCATGCCGCTGGCGATGTCCGTGCTGCCCTCGCTCTTCGGGCCCGACGAGCGGCCCAAGGCCGTCGGTGCGATCTCCGCCGCCTCGGCGCTCGGCCTCCCGCTCGGCCCGCTCGTCGGCGGCTGGCTGCTGGACCACTTCTGGTGGGGCTCGATCTTCTTCGTGAACGTCCCGCTGGTACTGATCGGCGTCGCCGCCTGCGTCTTCCTGCTGCCCGAGACCCGCGACCCCAGCTCTCCGAAGGTGGATGCGCTCTCCGCCGTGCTCACCGCCGCCGGGCTCGGGGCCCTGGTGTTCGGCATCATCGAGGGCCCGGGGCGCGGCTGGGGCGACCCGCTCGTGGTGACCGCGCTCGCCGCGTCCGTCGCCCTGCTCACCGGCCTGGTGCTGCGCGGCCGCGGCCTGGACCGGCCGATGCTCGACCTACGGCTGCTGCGCGGCCCCGGCTTCCTCTGGAACACCGTCGCCGCCGCGCTCGGCACGCTGGTGCTGTCCGGCCTGATGTTCCTTCTCCCGCCGTACCTGGAGGCCGTATTGGGCCATGATGCGTTCGGCACCGGGCTGCGGATGCTGCCGATGATGGCCGGGCTGATGGTCGCGGCCAAGGGCAGCGGCGCGCTCGCCGAACGCATCGGCCCACGCCCCGTCATCACCGGCGGCCTGATCGTCCTGGCCTGCGCCGCGTTCCTCGGCTCCACCACGGACGTGCACGACGGCTACGGCACCACTGCTCTGTGGCTGTCCATCGCCGGCGTCGGCTTCGGTTTCACCATGGTTCCCGCCATGGACGCCGCCTTGGGGGCATTGCCCTCCGAGCGGGCGGGCAGTGGGTCGGGGCTGCTGATGACCGTGCGGCAGTTCGGCGGTTCGCTGGGCGTGGCGCTGCTCGGGAGTCTGCTCGCCGGGGCGTACGGCGAGCGGGTCGACACCGCCGGACTGCCCGCGCGGGCCGCCGATGCGGCCGGGGACTCGGTGGTGGCCGCCCATCTGGTGGCCGAGCGCACCGGGATACCGCAACTGGCCGCATCGGCGGACCGCGCCTATCTGCACGGGATGAGCCTGGTCCTGCTGCTGTGCGGGATCGCGGCGCTGGTCGCGGCGGCGCTGACGGCCGCCTTCCTGCCCGACCCGCGTGCGCGGCGGCGCGGCCGGCGTACGGAGCCCGGTACGCCTACGGAGCCCGGTAGGCGTGCGGACGAGGCCGTGGCCCCTGGGACATCTGATGCCTGACAATGAGGCCCATGGTCTCCGCACGTACCTCCGCCACTACGCCGCCCGGGACGCCGAAGATCGGGCTGCGTGAGCGGAAGAAGATCCAGACCCGGCAGGCGATCCGGCGGGCCGCCTACCGGCTCTTCGAGGAGCAGGGTTACGACGCGACCCCCATCGATCAGATCGCCGAGGCCGCGGATGTCTCGCCGAGCACGGTCTTCCGCTACTTCCCCACCAAGGAAGACATCGTGCTCACGGACGAGTACGACACCGTGCTGGAGGCCGGGATCCGGGCCCGTCCCGCGGGCGAGCCGATGGTCGAGTCGATGCGGCAGGTCACCATCGAGGCGCTGCGCAAGATCACCGCGGAGGACCGTGCCGAACTCGTCCAGCGCGTCCGGCTGATCCGCGAGGTGCCCGCCATCCGGGGCCGTACGGCGGAGAACACCGCCCGGGACGCCGCGATGATCAGCGCCGTACTGGCCGAACGCTCCGGCCGCCCGGCCGACGACCTGGAGCTGCGGGTCATCAGTACGGCGATTCTGGCCGCGCTCCAGGAAGCGATGCTGAGCTGGGTCGAGGAGGGCCGGACCACCGACCTGGAGGCGCTGATCCATCAGACGATGGACGTGTTGGCGCGGGGGCTCACGCTCTGAGAGCGGGGGCGAGGGGTGCGGGCCCGGCGCGGTGTCCGATGCGCCCGCGTCTCACGGCTCGCCCCCCGTTCCCTGCTCTTCCGGCTCCTCCGGCTCTCACGGCTCGCCCGCCGTTCCCTGCTCTTCCGGCTCCTCCGGCTCTCACGGCTCGCCCAGCCGGGCCGCCAGTCGCGTCCGTAGTTGCGTCAGCCTCTCTATATGCGCGTCCAGTTCGGCGAGCCGGTGCCGGACCACGGTCTCGGCGGCCGAACAGCGCCCCGAGTGCGGGCCCTTGGGAATCAGTTCCGGCACCCCGCTGGGCGGCATGGTGCGCAGCAGATGCGCAAAGGCCCGTACATCGCCCACCGTCAGGCCCGCCTCGCGCAGTTCGCGTACGGCGCGCAGCCGGCGGATGTCCTCCGCGTCGTACTCACGATGGCCCGACGGTGTCCTGCGGGCCTCCACCAGCCCCTGCTGCTCGTAATAGCGCAGCGTCCGCGGTGTCAGTCCGACGGCCGCCGCCGCGTCCCCGATACGCATCCGCCGCTCCCCCTGCCCCGCTGTCCCCTTCAGTGCACTCTCGCTTCCTCGGCCGCCCCGTTCAGTACGCCCTCGATTCCGGCCGCCCCGTACAGCAGGGCTTCGTCCCCGCCGTATCTGCCGATGAGTTGGAGGCCGAGCGGCAGCCCGTTGGCGGCGTGGCCGGCGGGCAGGCTGACGGCCGGGAGGCCGGCGTTGCTCCAGGGCAGGCACATGATGGAGGTGCCGGTGGTGGTGAGATCGGCGGGCGCGGGGCCGGTGGCCGACGGGGCGATCCACAGGTCGATACCGGCGGCGGCCCCGTCCGCCGCGAGCCGTTCGCGGAACGCCCCCCGTCGTATCCGGGCCGCTTCATAGGCGGCGTCCCCGATCGTGTGCCCCTGCCGGATCGCCGCCGTGGTCTGCTCCCGGTAGCGGTCGCCGTAGCTCGCATGGGGGTACCTCCCGCGCCCTTTAGGCGTGGGGGACATTCGGCGTGGGCGCGCGCGACCTCATAGCGGTTCATGGTGAACAGCTGCTCGACGATCTGCTCGAAGTCGTCCATCACCGGCACCTCGTGCACCGTGTACCCGGCGGCCCGTAGGACTTCCCGCTGTTCCTCGAAGGCGCGGAGGGCCTCGTCGCCGGCGCGCTCCAGATAGGGGCCGGCCGGCACGCCCAGTACCGGGCGCCGCGCCCGCCCCGGCCCCGGCTGCTGCCACCCGTCGACCAGCACCGACGCCGCAAGGGCAACGCCTGCCACATCCGTGGCGTAGCACCCCAGGGTGTCGAAGCTGGCGGCGTTGGGGATCACCCCGTCGACCGGGATCCGTCCGTAGCTGGGCTTGAAGCCGACCACTCCGCAGTAGGCGGCGGGCCGGATCATCGAGCCGACGGTCTGCGTCCCGATGGCCAGCGGCACCATCCCCGCGGCGACCGCGGCCGCCGACCCTCCCCCATTGCCTAAAGGGCATGGGAGGTGCCCCCATCTCGAACCGCCCGGTGTATGCGCCGGGTTGTGGGGATTGCGGGTCGGGCCCGGGGCGGTGACCGCGAACTCCGCGGTCACGGTCTTGCCCGCGATCAGCGCACCGGCGGCGCACAGCCGGTCGACGACGGTGGCCTGCCGGCCGCCGAGCACCTGGGGCGGCAGCGCCGAACCCGCCCGGGTCGGCAGTCCGTCGGCCCGCACGATGCCCTTGATGCCTACGGGAACGCCGTAGAGGGCGGGCCGGCCGGCGGCGTCCCGCGGAGCGGCCGCCGCTCTTCGCTTCGCCGCCTCCAGGAGCCGCGTACGCCGCCCGTCTTCGGGCACGAACGCCCGCACCTGCGGATCGATCGCGTCGATACGGTCGCACGATCGGTTCACCGCGTCGACGGGGTCGTCCGTGCCGTCCCGTAACGCCGCGGCTTCCTGGACAAGGGGTCGATGCCCGAGCAAGGTCGTCACGCTTCGCAGGCTACAACCGGCCACTGACAGCGGCCGGTTGCTCACCGTTCACCACGGCTTCCCTGCCCCTGACCTCACAACTCCACGATCACGGCGCCCAGATGACGTCCTTCGGTCAGCTCGCGCAGCGCCCGCGGTGCCTGCTCGATGCCCCGCAGCCGGGCGTGCGGAAAGGTGAGGGTGCCGTCGCGCAGACCCTTGCCGAACTGCGCGTTCCACTCCGGGATCAGGTCCAGGTGGTCGTAGAGGGCGACGCCGCGCAGGGTGATGCTGCGGGCGAGCAGCGAGAAGGTGTCGATCTCGGTGGTGGCCGGGCCGTCCTGGGAGAGCTGGCTGGAGAGCGCCCCTACGATGGCGAGCCGGGCGCCCCTGTTGGCGACCGCGATGGCGGCCTGCAGCTGCTCGCCGCCCACGTTGTCGAAGAGCGCGTCGATGCCCTCCGGGGCGGCCCGGCGCAGCTGCTCCTCGATGGGGCCCGCGCCGCGGATCACCACCGCGTCATAGCCGAATTCCTTGATCAGCCGGTCCGCCTTCTGCTGCGATCCCGTACTGCCGATGACCCGGGTGGCGCCGCGCAGCCGGGCGATCTGGCCCGCCAGGGAGCCCACGCCGCCCGCCGCACCGGTGACGAAGACCGTGTCGCCGGGGCGCACTTCGGCGCCGCGCACCACGCCCATCCAGGCGGTGGGGCCCTGGGAGAGGTGGCCGGCCGGGTCGGGCAGCAGGTCGGGGTCGAGCCGGTGCGCCTGGCCGGCGTCCAGCAGGGCGTACTCGCGCCAGCCGAGTTGGTGTTCCACCAGGTCGCCCGGCTTGAGGTCGGTCCCCGGGGCGGCGACCACCTCGCCGATCGCGGACCCGTGCAGCGGCTCACCGAGCTGGTAGGAGGGCATCGGCACAACGCTGGTCTCGTCCATCAGGGTGCGCATCACGGCGGCGACACCCATCAGGGTGTTGCGTACCAGGACCTGGCCGGGCCCGGGTTCTGGGACCGGCACCTCCACGATCTCGAAGAGGTCTTCGGTGACCGGCCCCTGGGGGCGGGCGGCCAGGCGGACTTCGCGGTGCGTGCGGTTCGTCATGCCCCGAGGCTAAAACTTGACGCGCACGTCAAGGTCAATCCGGTCGCTGGTCCTAGGACTTGAGGCGGGGCCCGGTAGGAGGCCGCTGTGCCGACGCCCCCGAAGGACCCCGTAGGAGGCCGCTGTACCGGCTCCCCCGAAGGGCCCCGCCCTCCCGCCTCACACCCGCAGTCGCTCCGTCAGCTCCTCCGGGTCCGTGGTCGGCCGCTCGCAGGTGAAGTGGCGGCAGACGTACGCGGCCGGTTCGCCGTCGACGAGAGGACGGTCCTTGAGGAGCGGCACCTCGTCGGCGTCATCGGACCCGGGGGAGCCCAGCGCGACGACCGTTCCCGGGGCGGTGCCCAGCAGCGCGGCGCGGTGCAGCGCGACGGTGGCCGGGTCGCCGTGCGGGCCGACGACCGCGACCTCGCGCGGCCCGTCCAGCGCGGCCTCGGCGACCGCGAGCCCCCAGCCGATGAAGCGCGGGGCCCGGCCGCCGAGTGCGGTGACGATGCCCAGGGCGCGCTCCGCGGCGTCCCGGTGGAGCTCACTGGCGGTCAGCGCCGCGTACGACAGCAGCGCGCCGGCCGCCGCGGTCCAGCCGGAGGGCGTCGCGTTGTCGGTCGGGTCCTGGGGGCGGCGGATCAGCGCCTCGGCGTCGGCCGCGGTGTCGTAGAGCGCGCCGTCCTCGGTGGTGAACTGGAGCAGCACGGTGTCCAGGAAGAAGCCCGCGAACTCCACCCAGACGCCCTCCCCGGTGACCGAGGCCAGGGTGAGGAAGCCCTCGGCGACGTTGGCGTAGTCCTCCAGGACACCCGAGTTGGCGCCGGGTGCGCCGTCGCGGGAGGTGCGGTGCAGCCGGGCCTGCCAGTCCATGTGGACGCGGACCAGCAGGTCGGCGGCGTCGGTGGCGGCCTGGATCAGGTCCGGGCGGCCGAAGTAGGCGCCGGTCTCGGCGAGCGCGGCGATGGCCAGCCCGTTCCAGGAGGCGACGACCTTGTCGTCCCGCCCCGGTCGCGGCCGCTCGGCGCGCGCCGCCAGCAGCCGCTCCTTGACGGAGACCACCCGCTCGGCGTCCACCAGGCCCTCGATGTCGGGGAGTTGGAGGACCGAGGCGCCCTCTTCGAACGTGCCCTCCTCGGTGACACCGAAATAAGCGGCGGCGAACTCGGCGTCCTTCTCCCCCAGTACGGCGCGCAGCTGCTCCGGCGTCCATACGTAGTACGCGCCCTCGGTGTGCCGGCCCGTGCCGTCGTCGCTGTCCGCATCCAGTGCGGAGGCGAAGCCGCCCTGTTCGGTGCGCAGTTCGCGGACCATGAAGTCGGCGGTCTCGACGGCGATCCGACGGGCCAGGTCCGAGCCGGTGGACCGCCACAGGTGGGCGAAGGTCCGGCACAGCAGGGCGTTGTCGTAGAGCATCTTCTCGAAGTGCGGCACGGTCCAGTTCGCGTCCACCGCATAGCGCGCGAAACCGCCGCCGAGCTGGTCGTAGATGCCGCCGCGGGCCATCGCCGCGCAGGTCGCCTGCGCCATTTCCAGGGCCGCCGCGGAGCCGGTGCGCGCGTGGTGGCGGAGCAGGAATTCCAGCGTCATGGACGGCGGGAACTTGGGCGCGCCGCCGAATCCGCCGTGCACCGCGTCGAATTCGCGGGTCAGGCCCATCAGGGCGGTGTGCAGCTCCTCGGGGCGCGGCGGCCGCCGGTCCGCGGGCAGCGACTCGGTCAGCGACCGTCCCGCCAGGTCGGCGACGATCCGGCCGGCGACCTCGCCGACCTCGTCGCGGCGGTCCGTCCAGGCGCTGCGTACCCCTTCCAGGACCTGCCCGAAGGACGGCATGCCATGACGGGGCTCGGGCGGGAAGTAGGTGCCGAAGTAGAAGGGCTCGGCGTCGGGGGTGAGGAAGACGGTCATCGGCCAGCCGCCCTGGCCGGTGGCGGCCTGCACGGCCTCCATGTAGACGGCGTCGACGTCCGGGCGCTCCTCGCGGTCCACCTTGACGGCCACGAAGTGATCGTTGAGCAGCTCGGCGGTGGCCTGGTCCTCGAAGCTTTCGTGGGCCATCACATGGCACCAGTGGCACGAGCTGTAGCCGACGCTGAGCAGCACCGGCACACCGCGCCGCCGGGCTTCCTCGAACGCATCGGTGGACCAGGGCCACCAGTCGACCGGGTTGTCGGCGTGCTGGAGCAGATACGGGGAAGTCTCATGAGCCAGGCGGTTCGGCATGGGTCCATCCTCTCCCAAAGGGGCTCGGTGAGTCGGGAGCGGAGGGAGTTATCCACAGGCCTGCCGGAATTCGTGCGGACGCGGAACACTGTGCGTACGGCGACGATCACCGCTGGAGACTGCTGGAACTGCTGGAGGGGGATGGCATGCCGGGCTTACTGGCTGTGCTGCGCGACGGCCACCGGGCGGAAGCGGAAGCGCTGTTGACCAGGGCTGTCGAGGAAGAGGTGCGGCGCTCGGGCGGGCGCCTCGACGGGGACTCGCTCGGCGGCAGAGCGCGGGCGGCGCTGGAGGATCTGGCGGCCAGCGCCGCCGAGGAGTACGCCGCGTATGTCCGGGCGCTGGACGAGGCGGCGGCCGGTCGGCCTTCGCTGGGCCGGCGGCTGTCGCGCAAGGAGCTGGGCACCCCGGCGGTGGCGACGGCCGTGGCGGCGGTGGCGGCCTTCGGCACGGACCTCGCGTACGGCACGGGCGCGGGCGCGGCCCTGGGTGCCGGGGCCGCCGTGGCGGTGGCGGGCGCGGCGGCCACGGTCGTGAAGCTGACCGCGGGCCACTGGCCGGCGGCGCACCGGGAGGCGGGGATGCGGGGCCAGCCGGGAGGCTCGGAGCAGCTGCGGCTGCAGTGGCTGACGGCGCTGGAGGTGCGGGGCATCCGGCCGTTCCTGGACCAGCAGCGGATGCTGACGGCGGCGGCCCGGGGCAGCGGTAACGCCGCCAAGCCCGCCGCTTCGAAGACCACCCGGGGGCCGCAGCTGCGCGGTGCGGACCGTAGCGCGGCGGCCCGGCAGCGGTCCCTTCTGGAGCACTCCTTCTCCCAACTGCCGCGCCCGGACGGCCCGTTCGCCGGGCGGCGGGCGGAGCTGACACAGATCGCGCAGTGGGTGCACGCGGCCCGGGCGAGCACGGAGACCAAGCCGACGGTGGTGGTGCTGCACGGCGAGCCGGGCTCGGGGCGTACGGCGCTGGCGGTGCGGGCCACCCATCAGCTGCGCGATCAGTTCCGTGGCGCATGTGTGGTGGATCTGCGCAGCGAGACCCCCGGTGAGGTGCCGTTGCCGACCCGGGACGCGCTGCTGCATCTGCTCAACCGCCTGGGGGCGCCGCGCGAGCAGCTGCTGTTCCGTGAGCGGCCGTCCCAGGAACAGCACGTCAAGCGGCTCACCGAGCTGTATCACCATCATCTGACGGGCCTGCCGGTGACGGTTCTGCTGGATGACGCCGCGGATCCCGAGCAGGTGCGCACGTTGGTGCCCGAGCGGTCCGACAGCCTGGTGCTGGTCACCTCCCATACACCGCTCGAACTGCCCGAGGACCTTCAGGCGTGGGTGCATCAGCTGCCGGTGGGGCCGCTGGACGCCGTGGGCACCGAAGAGCTGCTGCGCGCGGCCGCCGACGACGAGGCCTCGGGCGAGAGCGGGCCGTACGACTCGCAGGCGATCGACGAGATCTCCGAGCTGTGCGCGGGCCTGCCGCTGGCACTGCGGGTGGCGGGCTCCTCGCTCGGTTCGCGCACCGCCGCCACGCTGGCCACGGACCTGGCGGCCCACCGCCCGGTGCCGGCGGTGGAGCGTGCGCTGTCGCTGCGCTACGCCGACCAGACGGAGACGGCCCGGCGGCTGCTGCGCCGGCTGGCGCTGGTGGGCCGGGCGAGCCTGGGGGCAGCGGCCGCGGCGGCGCTGCTGGGTGTCGAGAACGCGGAGGCGGAGCGGCAGCTGGCGACGCTGGCCCGGGCGGGGCTGATCGAGCATGTGCGCGGCGAGCGCTACCGCCTGCACGCGCTGGTGCACACCTTCGCGCACGCCCGGCTGGAGGACGAGGAGGAGCCCGGCGAGCGCGGCGCGGCCCAGGAGCGGCTGATCCGCGGCTATGCGGAGCTGGCCGACTCGGTGATCCGGCTGGTCGACGGCAATACCTCCACCCGCGCCGACCGCTTCGGATCGCACGGCTTCACCTCCCTGGACGCGGCCCTGCAATGGCTGGACGACGAGACCAGCTTCATCACGGCCGCGCTGCGCCACGCCGACCAGGGCGTGGACCAGGCGGCGGTCTCGCATCTGCTGGGCGCGCTGGCGGACTACTGCCTGCTACGCGGTGACCTCTACCGTCTGGGCGAGCTGAGCGAGCTGACCCGGGCCGTCGGCCAGGGGCTGCTGGTCCGCTCGGTGCAGTGGCGGACCGGTGTGGCGGCCCGGCAGCTCGGTGAGCTGGACAAGGCCCGTACGACGCTGTCGTCGGTGGTCGATCTGTATTTCGAGGCGCAGCATCCGGCCGGCGCCGCCCGTGCGCTGCGCGATCTGGGCATCACGCTCCAGCAGCAGGGCAATCTCACCGAGGCCGCGGCCAAGCTCCGGGAGGCGCTGGAGCTGCAGTCCGGTCCGGACATGCACGGCGACCGGGCCTGGACGCTGCACGCCCTGGCGGCGGTGGAGCGGGACCGGGCACAGATCAGCGAGGCCATCGCCATGCTGCGGGAGGCGCTGGAGCTCCATGAGGAGAGCGAGAGCGTGCACGGCCAGGCGTGGGCGCACTTCCAGCTCGGCCAGGTGTATCTGCGGATGGGCGATGTGCCGCGGGCGGAGAGCGCCCTGCATGCGGCGATGGAGCTCTACGGCCGCACGCACGACGAGCGCGGCGAGGCCTGGGCGATGACACAGCTGGCCCGTGCCCGGCTGGTGGACGACGATCCGGGGCCCGCGGTGGACCAGCTGCGGCAGGCGCTGCCGCTGCACCATCAGCACGAGGACGCGCGGGGTGAGGCCTGGACGATGTACTACCTGGGCCAGGCGCTGGAGGAGCGCGGCGAACACGATGCGGCGCTGCGGCAGCTGGAGCGCTCGCGGACGATGTTCAGCCGGATGCAGGATGGCTACGGCCTGGCGTGCGCGCGGCACCACTCGGGGCGGGTCACCCGTGATCTGCGGGCCGAGCAGACCGGTTCGCTGCGCAACAGCGGCTTCGCCCGGCAGCTGTTGCAGGACGCCCGTAAGGACTTCCAGCGGATAGGAGTGCCGCACGGCGAGGCATGGTCCTGCCTGGAGCTGGTGATCATCGATGCCGGCAACGGCCGGGCGGCACAGGCGCTGGAGCTGGCCGACGAGGCGGCGCGGACGTTCGCCGGCTACGGCGACCGGCGCGGCGAGGACTGGGCGCGCTTTTTGCGCTGCACGCTGCTGCCGCTCGCCTCACCGGGCGGTTCCGTCGTGGGCACGGCCGTCGCCCAGGAGGAACTGTCGCAGCTGATCCGGGACAAGCACGCGGCCCGCGACTCCAAGCTGGAGGACTGCGCCGAGGCGTTCGCCCTGCTGCTGGACCGCGGGGTGGAGCCGGAAACGGGCTGGCAGGCATGGCGCCTCGGCATGGTGCCGAACCGCCATGCGCGCGAGGTGATGGGGGTGCTGGTCGCACCGATCGCGGAGTGACGACGGCCTCCGGCGGCGTGCGCATGGCACGCCGCCCGCTCCGCCCGCCGGTGGTGCACCGGCGGCCGGTGGCGGTCCGGTCGCGATCGGCCCGGCGGCTCGCTGACCGCTTGGATCAGCGAGCC
>NZ_QUAC01000009.1 GCF_003389455.1 Streptomyces inhibens
GACCACGACGTGCTGATGATCGACGAGGCGCTGGCCACCGGTGACCGCAGCTTCCAGAAGCGCTCCGAGGCCCGCATCCGCGAACTGCGCAAGGAAGCCGGCACGGTCTTCCTGGTCAGCCACAACAACAAGTCGATCCGGGACACCTGTGACCGGGTCCTGTGGCTGGAGCGCGGCGAAGTGCTGATGGACGGCCCCACGGACGAAGTGATCAAGGCGTACGAGGACTTCTCCCGCTCCTGATCCCCTCCCCCACGCAAAAGCGCCGGACGGGCTGAAAACTTCAGCCCGTCCGGCGCTTTTGTCAGCCTGTCCGGCAGTTGAGGACAAGGGCGCCGANAGTGCTGATGGACGGCCCCACGGACGAAGTGATCAAGGCGTACGAGGACTTCTCCCGCTCCTGATCCCCTCCCCCACGCAAAAGCGCCGGACGGGCTGAAAACTTCAGCCCGTCCGGCGCTTTTGTCAGCCTGTCCGGCAGTTGAGGACAAGGGCGCCGAGGCGCCCCCCGCCTCAGCTGTGCGTACGCAGCAACGTACGCATCGTCCGCATGGCGACGGACAGGTTCGCCAGATCGAAGCCCTCCGACCCCTGGATCTCCTCCAGCGTCGCCCGGGCCCGGCTGAGGATCGCCGCGTTCGCCTGCTCCCAGGCCTTGAACCGCTGCTCGGGCGTCGAGGTGCCGTTGCCCACCGACAGCACATCGGCGGTCAGCGCCGCATGGGCCGCGAAGAGGTCCTCGCGGATCGAGGCGCGGGCCATCGACTGCCAGCGGTCGTTACGCGGCAACTCCAGGATGCGGTCAAGGAGTTGGTTGATCCGCAGTCGCTCGCCCAGGTCGTAGTAGACCTCGGCGACCTCCAGCGGCTCCTTGCCCAGGCGGTCCGCGACGGCGACGATGTCCAGCGCCGGGAAGACCGAGGAGAAGCCGGACACCTGGACGGCCAGCGGCTCGGGCACACCCGCGCCGGTCAGCTCCTCCAGAATCGTCTCGTACCACTCCAGGTCGCTGCCCTGCAGCAGCTTCGGCAGCTCCGCCCAGACCTGCTCGACCCGATCCGAGAAGAAGTCGATGGTCGTCGACAGCTCCAGCGGCTGCGGGCGGTTGTTGAGCAGCCAGCGGGTGCCGCGCTCGACCAGCCGGCGTGAGTGCAGCCGGATCCGGGTCTGGACATCGGCCGCGACGACATTGTCGAGCGCCTCGACATCGTCCCAGACCTGGTTGAGCCGGAAGATGGCGCGGGCCGCGGTGTGCGCCCGGACGACCTCTTCGAGGGAGGCGCCGGTCTCTTCCCGCATACGGTGCAGGAAGCTCGTACCGCCGGTGTTGACGGTGTCGTTGACCAGCACCGTCGTGACGATCTCCCGGCGCAGTGCATGCCCGTCGACCTGCTCGGCGAAGCGGTCGTAGAGCGCCGAGGGGAAGTAGGCGTGCAGCAGCCGCTGGAGGTAGCGGTCGTCCGGCAGCCCGGTCTGGATCAGCGCATCGGCGACCGTGATTTTGGTGTACGCCAGGAGCACCGCGGTCTCGGGCTGGGTCAGCCCGCGGCCGGCGTTCAGCCGCTCACGGATCTGCCGGTCGGTGGGCAGGAACTCCAGCGCCCGGTCGAGATGGCCGTCGCGCACCAGGCGGCGCATGAAGCGCTGCTGGGCGTGGAGCATGCTGGAGGACTGGGCCTGTGCCAGCGCCAGCGCGGTGTTCTGCGCGTAGTTGTTGCGCAGCACCAGCGCGCCGACCTCGTCGGTCATCTCGGCCAGCAGCTTGTTGCGCTGCTTGACCGTCATGTCCCCTTCGGCGACCACGGCGTTGAGCAGGATCTTGATGTTGACCTCGTGGTCGGAGGTGTCCACACCGGCGCTGTTGTCGATCGCATCGGTGTTGATCTTCCCGCCGGCCATGGCGAACTCGATCCGGCCCAGCTGGGTCAGCCCCAGGTTGCCGCCCTCGCCGACGACCTTGACCCGCAGGTCCTCGCCGTTGACGCGGATCGCGTCGTTGGCCTTGTCGCCCACATCGGCGTTGGACTCCGCCGAGGACTTCACATACGTGCCGATGCCGCCGTTCCACAGCAGATCGACCGGCGCCTTGAGGATGGCCCGCATCAGATCGGCCGGGGTCATCTTCTTCACGCCGGCCTCGATGCCGAGGGCGGCCCGCACCTGCGCGTTGATCGGGATGGACTTGGCCGAGCGCGGGTGGATGCCGCCGCCCTGGGAGAGCAGCTCGGTGTTGTAGTCCGCCCAGGACGAGCGGGGCAGCTCGAAGAGCCGGCGGCGCTCGGCGTACGACGTCGCCGCGTCCGGGTTGGGGTCGATGAAGATGTGGCGGTGGTCGAAGGCGGCGACCAGCCGGATGTGCTCGCTGAGCAGCATGCCGTTGCCGAAGACGTCACCGGACATGTCGCCGACGCCGACCACGGTGAAGTCCTGGGTCTGGGTGTCGTGGCCCAGCTCGCGGAAGTGCCGCTTGACCGACTCCCAGGCGCCGCGGGCGGTGATGCCCATGCCCTTGTGGTCGTAGCCGGCGCTGCCGCCGGAGGCGAAGGCGTCACCGAGCCAGAAGCCGTACGACTCGGCGACCTCGTTGGCGATGTCCGAGAACGTCGCGGTGCCCTTGTCGGCGGCGACGACCAGGTAGGTGTCGTCCTCGTCGTGGCGGACGACGTTCCGCGGGTGTACGACCTCGCCGCCGACGAGGTTGTCGGTGATGTCCAGCAGACCGGAGATGAAGGTCTTGTAGCAGGCGATGCCCTCGGCGAGCCAGGCGTCCCGGTCCAGCGAGGGGTCCGGGAGCTGCTTGCCGACGAAGCCGCCCTTGGCGCCGACCGGCACGATGACGGTGTTCTTGACCATCTGCGCCTTGACCAGGCCGAGGATCTCCGTACGGAAGTCCTCCCGGCGGTCCGACCAGCGCAGACCACCGCGCGCGACCTTGCCGAAGCGCAGGTGGACGCCCTCGACCTTCGGGGAGTACACCCAGATCTCGTACGCCGGGCGGGGCGCCGGCAGGTCGGGGATGGCCTGCGGGTCCAGCTTCATCGACAGGTAGGCGTGCGGCCGGCCCTGGCTGTTCTTCTGGTAGTGGTTGGTGCGCAGCGTCGCCTTGATGACGGTGAGGAAGGACCGCAGGATCCGGTCCTCGTCCAGGGAGGCGACCTGGTCGAGCGCGCCGTCCAGCTCCTCCAGCAGCCCGTCCGTCAGCTCCGTGCCCGCCCTCTGGCGTTCCGGGGACATCCGCGCCTCGAAGAGCGAGACCAGCAGCCGGGTGGTGTGGACGTTGTTGGAGAGGGTGTCCTCCATGTACGTCTGGCTGAAGGTCGCCCCGGCCTGCCGCAGGTACTTGGCGTATGCCCGAAGGACCATCGCCTGGCGCCAGTTGAGGCCGGCCCGCAGGACCAGGGTGTTGAAGTTGTCGCTCTCGGCAGCGCCGGTCCACACCGCCGTGAACGCCTCCTGGAAGCGCTCGCGGGCGTCGTCACCCTTGACGTGCTCCGGCATCCGCAGACCGAAGTCGTAGACCCAGGCGATGGTGGAGTCGGCGCAGCGCAGCTCGTGCGGGCGCTCGTCGATGACCTCGACGCCCAGGCGGTTCAGGCCGGGCAGCACCCGGGACAGCGAGACCGGCTCGCCCCTGCGGTAGATCTTGAAGCGGCGTTCGCCGGGGCCCGCGCCGACCGGTTCGTAGAGGCTGACCGAGAAGTCGTGGCCCGGCTCGCCGGTGAGCTTCTCCAGGTGCTGGAGGTCGGCGACCGCGCTGCGCGGGCTGTTGTCGGCCTTGTAGCCCTCGGGGAAGGCATGGCTGTAGCGGCGCAGCAGCTCGGCGGCGCGCTCCTCGCCGACCTCGGCGATCAGCGCCTCGGCGAAGCCGTCGGCCCAGGAGCGGGCGGCCTCCACCAGCCGGCTCTCGATGCGGTCCGCATCGGCGTCGGTGAGGTCCGGGAGGGTCGCACCGGGCTCGACGCGGATGACGAAGTGCAGCCGGGACAGGACCGACTCGGTGTTCCAGGCCGTGAAGTCGACGCTGGTGCCGCCCAGCTCCTCCTTGAGGATCTCGATCAGACGCAGCCGGACGCCGGTGGTGTAGCGGTCGCGCGGGAGGTAGACCAGCGCGGAGTAGTAGCGGCCGTACTCGTCCTGGCGCAGGAAGAGCCGCAGCCGGCGGCGCTCTTGGAGGTAGAGCACGCTGGTGGCGATGGACCGCAGCTCGTCGACCGGGGTCTGGAAGAGCTCGTCGCGCGGGTAGGTCTCCAGGATCTGGAGCAGGTCGCGGCCGTCGTGGCTGTCAGGGCTGAAGCCCGCGCCTTCGAGGACCTCGACGACCTTGCGGCGGATGACCGGGACCCGGCGCACGGACTCGGTGTACGCGGCCGAGGAGAACAGGCCCAGGAAGCGCCGCTCACCGATGACGTTGCCCTGCTCGTCGAACTTCTTCACCCCGACGTAGTCGAGGTAGGAGGGGCGGTGGACGGTGGCGCGGCTGTTGGCCTTGGTCAGGATGAGCAGCTTGTGCTCACGGGCCTTGGCGCGGGCGTCGGCGGGCAGCCGGTTGAAGGACGGCGAGACGGGGTGGCCGGCGTCGCTCTCGCGGTGCGGCGGGTCGGCGCGCAGAATGCCCAGGCCTGTGCCGGGCACGGCGGTCAGCACGTCCTCCTGGGTGCCGCCCTCACCGGGCGCGGAGGCGAGCTCGTACTCGCGGTAGCCGAGGAAGGTGAAGTGGTCGTCGGCCAGCCACCGCAGCAGCTCCTGGGCCTCCTCGACCTCCATCTCGCGCAGGTCGTCGGCGAGCGGCTCGGAGGGCAGCTGGTCGGCGATGCGCAGTGCGGCGCCGCGCATCTTGTCCCAGTCCTCGACGGCCTCGCGGACATCGGACAGCACCCGGAGCAGATCCTTGGTGATCTGCTTGAGGTCCTCGCGGTCGGTCTCGCGGTCGGTCTCGACATGGATCCAGGACTCGGTCACCGCGTCGTGCGGCAGCTTCGCGGCCTTGCCCTTGCCGGTCCTGCCGTGCGCGTCGCAGCTGGAGTCGAAGACCTCGATGAGCTTGCCGGTGACATCACGGCGGACGATCACCTGCGGGTGGATCACCAGGTGGATACCGCGGCCCTGTCGCGACAGCTCATTGGTGACCGAGTCGACCAGGAAGGGCATGTCGTCCGTGACGACCTCGACGACGGAGTGGCTGGAGGTCCAGCCGTTCTCCTCGACGGTCGGGGTGTGCACCCGGACGTTCGCGGTGCCCTGCGGGCGCGTCTCCGCGAGGCGGTAGTGCGAGAGCGCGGCGCCGAAGACGTCGACCGGGTCACGGTCGACGAGGTCCTCGGGGGCGGTGTGCAGGTAGTAGCGCTGGAGGTATCCCGCAAGGGTGTCCGGGTCGAGACCACGTACCGGGTGCTTGCCCCCGGTCGGGCTGCTTTCAACGACCCGGGCGGCCCTTGCGAGCAGCTCGTTCTTGGCTTCGTCCAGCTTGGTCTGCATGTCCTCTGGCTCCTGTCGCGCGCCGTTGCGTGACGTTGTGGAAGAACGTTGGGGAAGCCGCACAACGCCGCCGCGACGCGGAGTGTCCTGTCGCTGTCGACGCTATGCCGCGATGAGAGAAGGCCGTGCCGTTATCGACAATCTTTGACAATGTCGACATGGAGTGTTGGCCGCAAAGACCAGCGACCGCCCGGTCACGGTGGTGCCCCGGGCGCACGGCAGGGGCCTCGATGCCCCCGCGGGTTATCGCGCTGATCACGGTGCAAGGCTATCGCTCCCGACACGGGTGCCGTCATGGGCCGTGTACGTACAAAACCTCAGCCCGAACTTGGACCCTCTGGACAAGGCGGTGCCGGGGTGGAATATGCGTGGCCGCGCGGCGGACGCAGCCCCGGCCCGCCCGGCGAAGAGCCGGGCGTGGGGGCGTACGGCGAGCGGGCCACCCGGAGGCGGGCAGGCCCCTGGGACACGACGGCGCCCGCTAGGAAGCGAGGGCGCCCGCCAGCTCGACCGCCTCGGCGAGGCTGTCCACCACCGGCACCCCGGCGGCCTCCAGACTCCCGCGGCTGTGCGAGCCGCCCGTGTACAGCACGGCATGCGCACCCGCATCCCGCGCGGCCACCGCATCGTCCACCGCGTCACCGATCACCACCGTACGCCCCGGGTCCACCCGCTCCAACGCCGCCAGATGCCGCACCATCTGCGCGCTCTTCGTGCCCCCGGACGGCCCGGTCCTGCCTTCCACCAGCACGAACCGCGACTCGATCCCGAAGCCCCGCACAAGCGGTATCAGCTCGTCATGCCCGAACATGCTGAGAATCGACTGGCTGCGCCCGGCCGCCTGCCACCCCTCCAGCAGCAGATCCACACCCTCGGCGAGCCCACAGCCCACCCGGTGCTCGGTGTAGTGGCGGTGGAACGCCTCGTCCATCACCAGCCACTCCGCGTCCGTCGGCAGCCGCCCCATCAGCCGCTCGTAGAACCGCGGCACGGGCACGCAGTACAGCTCCCGATACGTATCGAGCGTGATCGGCTCCAGCCCGATCTCCGCGAAGGCGGAGTTGGTCGCCCCGATGACGGCGTCGACGTCATGGAACAGCGTGCCGTTCCAGTCCCAGACGATGTGTGTGGCGTGCTTGCCCATACCGTTCCCCATGCGGTTCCCCAGGTCGTTGCCCGTGTGCTTCCCCATGAAGAAAAAGTACCCGCCGCCACTGACAACGCAGCCGGACCGGCGGGTTTGCCCCTCACTTGATCAGTTCGGGGATCTCCTGCACCCCGAACCACATCAGATCGTGGTCCTCCGCGCCGTCCACGGTGAACTGCGCATCGTCATCGCCCTGGTCCGCCGCGCCGAGCGCCGCCGCGGCCGCCGCGACATCCGCCTCCGCGTCCGCGGCATCCACATGCACCGCCGCCGCCTTGGACAGCGGCACCGGTCCGGCGAGGCGCACCTCGCCCAGCGCCGACTGGTCCAGCCCGCGGTCCGGATCCGCGACCGCCGCGCCCTCCGGCACGTCCACGGCCACCACCACCCGCCGCCGCGCGACCTGCGGGTTCCCGGCGAGCAGCCGCAGCGATGCCTGGGCCGCGCGGTTCAGCGCCGCGTACTCCAGCTCCTCGATGTCGTCCGAGACGTACCACTCGCGCAGCGCCGGCGTGACGGCGTACGCACCCAGGGGGCCGGGGCCGCCCAGCTCGCCGTTCTTGTGCGCCTCTGCGAGACCGGAGAGGGTCAGGGGGACATAGACGCGCATGGCAGCCGCTTCCGCTCGATTCGCTCGACTCCGAAGATTGCCCCGCCAGCATACGGGCGTGAGTCCCCCATCGTGCCGCCCCCACAACCCCCGCGCCGCGCACCCCGACCCCGTCCCCCACCCCGCTCCCAAGGCTTCACACCAGGCCCGCGCCACGGACGGGTGAACTCTGCGCACCCCTCCCCGCCACCCGCCCGCGCCTTGCTGCCGCCCCGGCTCCGTCGATACGAAGATCCCCACTAAAAGCTACCGCCCAGTAATCCACCGGGCCCGGCACAACGGGGGCGAGCACTGCCATGACCGACACCGACGACACCACGACGAGCACCGGGACAAGCACCACGACGCGCAGCATGACGAACAGCACGATGAGCAGCACGACGGACGGCACGACGGACGGCACGACGACGAACACCGCGCGCGCCCTCTCCGGGCGCCCCGCACGGCCCGCCGCGCCCACTCCGCAGGACACCGCCGAGACCCGCGATGCCCGCCTGCGCCCGGCTGCGCCAGGGACCGCCCCGACCGTTCCCCGGCCCCGGCGCGCCCCCGGCGACCGCCGCCCCCTCGGCCCCGCCGGCAGC
>NZ_QUAC01000125.1 GCF_003389455.1 Streptomyces inhibens
GGCAGGCCGGGCGCGGCGCCGCGCGCGCCGGTGGTACGGCCGGTCAGGGCGCCGCCGGAATCGGCATCGGCACACGGGACTTGGCCGATCTGCCGGCCATCTGGCGGGAGGCGCTGGACGCGGCCCGCGCGGCCCGCGCCGAGCCCCGGCTGGGCCCGATCGCCCAATGGGATGCCATCGGCGGGTACCGCATGCTCACCGCGCTGCCGGCCGCCGCACCGGACCCGGCCATCGGCCCGCTGCTGGCCCCGGCACACGCCGAACTCGCCCGCACCGCCGAGGTGTTCCTCGACTGCGCGGGCCAGGCGAGCCGCACCGCGCAGGCGCTGGGCATCCACCGCCAGACGCTCTACTACCGCCTGGGCCGGGTGGAGAAGCTGACCGGCCTCGACCTGGACGACGGTGAGCACCGGCTGTTGCTGCACATGGCGCTCAAGGCGGCGCGGCTGTGAACCGGGCGCAGGGTCCGGGCGCAGGATCCGGGCTGATCCCAAAGACACGCCCTCGTCGGAGCCCGACGGCGAACACCCCCCGGAAACAGCCGCGTCATCCGGAAAGCAGTCACTGGTAACACACTCTTCCTAGCCTCCGGGTCGCAGTACCCACCGCACCCCAGGAGGCCTGGCATGAGCGTCGAGCCACAACTGACCGCACCCGACAGCGGCCGGCAGTTGCCACCGGCCGGGCCGAGCGCCGAGCAGGCGGTCGCCGATCACACAGTCGCAGATCACGCAGCCGCCGGTCACCTACGCCCCGACCAGGCGGTCACGGAGACCCTGGAGGACTACACCCTCCGGTTCGCCCCGCGGAGTTACCGCCGCTGGACGCCGATGGTGGTGGCAACCACCGCGCTGGGTGGTATCGCCTACATGGCCGACTTCTCCATCGGCGCCGGCATCGGCCTCACCCACGGCACCGGCAACGCGCTGGCCGCGATCCTCGTGGCGGCCGTGGTCATCTTCGTCACCGGCTTTCCGCTCGCCTACTACGGGGCGCGCTACAACATCGACCTGGACCTGATCACCCGCGGCTCCGGCTTCGGGTACTACGGCTCGGTACTCACCAGCGTCATCTTCGCCAGCTTCACCTTCATCTTCTTCGCGCTCGAAGGCTCGATCATGGCGCAGGGGCTGAAGCTGGGCCTCGGCCTGCCGCTGTGGCTGGGGTATCTGGTCTCCACCTTCCTGGTGATCCCGCTGGTCATCTACGGGATGAAGGCGCTCAGCAAGCTCCAGGTGTGGACGACCCCGGTCTGGCTGCTGCTGATGGTGGGGCCGCTGCTCTATCTGGTCGCCACCGACCCGGGAACGGTGAACCGCTTTCTGTCGTACGCGGGCGCAGGAGGCCACGGCGGCGTCAACACCGCCTCGGTGCTGCTGGGCGCCGGCGTCTGCCTGTCGCTGATCGCCCAGATCGGTGAGCAGATCGACTATCTGCGCTTCATGCCGCCCAAGACCGAGGCGAACAAGCGCACTTGGTGGACGGCCGTGGTGATGGCCGGCCCCGGATGGGTGGTGCTGGGCGCGCTGAAGCAGGCCATCGGGCTCTTCCTGGCCGTCTACGTCCTCGCCGAGGTGGGCCCGGCCGCGGCCACCGAACCGATCCAGCAGTTCAAGGGCGCCTTCGCCGCGATGATGCCGCCGTGGCTGGTGATCCCGCTGGCCGTGGTCCTCGTCGTGATCAGCCAGATCAAGATCAATGTGACCAACGCCTACTCGGGTTCGCTGGCATGGACCAACTCCTTCACCCGGGTCACCAAGCGCTATCCGGGCCGGATGGTGTTCGTACTGGCCAACCTGGCCTTTGCGCTGATCCTGATGGAGGCCGACATGTTCAGCTTCCTCAACGGCATCCTGGGCTTCTACTCCAACTGCGCCATCGCCTGGGTCGTCACCGTCGCCACCGACATCATGGTCAACAAGTACCTGCTGAAGCTGTCCCCGCACGCTCCCGAGTTCCGCCGGGGCATGCTCTACCCGGTCAACCCCGTGGGCGTGGTGGCCTTCGTCGCCGCCTCCGGGCTGTCGATCGCAATGTACTTCCATGCCCTGGGCGACGCGCTCCAGCCGTACTCGCCGGTCGCCGCGGCCCTGATCGCCTTCGTCCTCACCCCGCTGGTGGCCGTGGTCACCAAGGGCCGGTACTACCTGCGGCGGACCGGCGACGGGATCGACGAGCCGCTGCTGGACGCGGACGGCAACCCCCGCGCGACCACGTACACCTGCCATGTGTGCCGGCAGGAGTTCGAGCGCCCGGACGTGGCCGCCTGCCGGACCCACGATGCGGTGGTCTGCTCGCTGTGCCTGAGCACCGACCGGATCGGCGACCATGTGCTGCCCGCGGAGCCCGCTGCCCCGTGACACCCGCCGGCCGGTGGCCGGACCGGCGCGGCGGCCGCCGCGCCGGGTGTCGCGCCGCCGTCCGTTACTTCTGCCCCAGCACCTCGCCCGCGCTGACCCGGCGCAGCGCGGACGCGAGGTCCTGGCCGGAGGGCATCGCGTCGGGCCGGATCAGTGACTGCACCATCAGGCCGGTGAGCAGGGCCTGGTAGAAGGAGCCGACGACGCGGGCGGACTCCGCGTCGACCTCGGTGTCCGGCACCCCTTCGAAGATCGCGACGAGTCCCTCGCCGCCCTCCGGCAGCACCGCGCCGATCGCCTCGCGCAACCCCTCGTCACGCGGCAGCAGCCCCAGCACCTCGACCTGCGCCGCGATGAACTCCCGTTCCGTGGCGATGCGTTGCAGGACCTTGTCCCAGACCGCGGCGAACCGTTCCAGCGGGTCGCCGGCCGCCGTCGCGTCGTCGGTGGACCCGGCCGGCACCTCGGCCATGCCCATGCCCCACTCCTCGGCGGAGGCGATGACCGCCTGGCGCATCAGCGCGTCCTTGGATCCGTAGTGGTATCCGATGGAGGCGAGGTTGGCGCCGGATGCGGCGACGATGTCGCGGGCGGTGGTGCGCGCATATCCCTTCTCCAGGAGGCAGCGCTTGGCGCCCTCCAGAAGATCTTCACGGTGTCCCATGGGGGCAGCTTATCCCCGGACCATACGCTCGTACCAGACGAGCGTCTAAGACATATGTCTGGGACGGACGTCTATCTGCCGGGGCCGGGGGCCCGGGTCACCGTGGACGGTCCGGGCCGGACTCCTTGCCTCCGCCGCCCCTGCCGTCGTCGATCTCCAGCTCTTCCTTGCGGATCTCGGCGCTGACCTCCTGCTGCTCGGTCACCCACTCGGTCTCCAGCCGCACCCGTTCGACCGGCACGGTCTTCTTGCTGATCACGGCCTGTTCCTCGTGCAGCACGATCTCGACCTCACCCTCGCCGAGCCGCTGGTTGATCCGTCCCGTCCGCCGCTCCTCGTCGGTGATCTTCTCGCGGACCACCCGCACCTCCTCATGGGTGAGGGGGACGGTGCGGTGCACCTCTTCGGTCACGACATGCTTGCGCACATGGGCCCGGCCGCTCTCGCGCTCCGCGGTGCCGATCTCCATCTGCTCCTCGGACAGCACCATCTCGGGCGCCTGCTCCTTGCCGTTCACGGTGTCCAGCTCGCCCTGGCCGCGCGACATCGCCATCGGCCGGTCGAACAGCTTGTTGCGTTCGCCGCCCGCCGGGGGATGGTGTGCGGAGTCCGCCGTCGGACGGGCGTGCTGTGCGGTGTCCTGGCTCGCCCGGTGCCTGACGCCGGTCGCACCCGCCGCACCGGAGGCGTCGCCGGCCGTGTCGGGCCGGGGACCGGAGGACACCACGGTGTCCGCGCGCGAGGCGGCACCGCCGCGGCTCTCCAGCTCGCCCAGCTCGCCGGGGTTGGACATGCCCGGCCGCTCCAGCCCGTAGTGGTGATAGAGCTCGGCTTCTTCGGAGGGGTCGAGATGACCGTCGGCGTCGATCCTCGGCGCGTCCTTGATGGTGTCCTTGGCGTGCGGAACGTGCAGTTCGTCGCCGGTCCGGCGGGCCCCGGCGAGCGGTATGAAGGTCTCCTTCAGACCGAACAGCCCGGTACGCACGGTGATCCACTCGGGTTCGTTGGTGGCATCGTCCCGGTAGACCTGCTGGACCGTGCCCACCTTCGCGCCGGCCACATCGATCACATGCAGGCCGGTCAGACTCTGCGGGGCGTCACCCAGAGGTGCGTTCATGGCGTCTGTTCTCCTTCCGCACGCGCCGGTGGGGGCACGCACAGTTCCCATTGCGCGCCGCGAACATCTCCCCAGCGACTCGGGAAGCCCACACGGCACCGGCTCCGGCGTCCCCACCACGCTGCTGGCGGCCCCCTCGCCTTCACCACCGGATAGGCCATTCGGGTGAATGGTTGACGCATCAGCCAACGCCGGGTGCCGGTCCACGGCGGCGCGCGGACGACGCCCGCACACGAACGGGCCCGGACCCCGCCGAAGCGGGGCCCGGGCCCGTTGACCTGCGAAAACCTACCGGTCAGTGACCGAGGTTCACCGCGCGCACCGAGGTCGCGCCGATCTCCTCACCGATCTCGGCGAGGACATTCGGCGGAATGGTGTCGTCGACGGTCAGCGCGACCAGCGCCTCGCCACCGACATCGGCCCGGGAGACCTGCATCCCGCCGATGTTGATACCCGCCTCGCCCAGGATCCGGCCGACGGTGCCGACGACACCGGGACGGTCGCTGTAGCGCATGAACGCCATGTGGTCGGCGAGCGACAGGTCGATGGAGTGCTCACCGACCGCCACGATCTTCTGGATGTTCTTGTGGCCGGAGAGCGTGCCGGAGATCGACACCTCGTCGCCGCCCGCGAGCGTGCCGCGCACGGTCACCACATTGCGGTGCTCGGGCGACTCGCTGCTGGTCGTCAGCCGCACCTCCACGCCGCGCTCCTGCGCGAACAGCGGGGCGTTGACGTAGGAGACCGTCTCGTCCACGACATCCTCGAACACGCCCTTGAGCGCGGAGAGTTCCAGCACCTTGACGTCGTGCTGGGTGATCTCGCCGTAGACCTCGACGTCGAGGCGCATCGCGACCTCGCCGGCCAGCGCGGTGAAGATTCGGCCGAGACGCTCGGCCAGCGGCAGGCCCGGCTTGACGTCCTCGGCGATCACCCCGCCCTGGACGTTGACCGCGTCCGGCACCAGCTCGCCGGCCAGCGCCAGCCGCACCGACTTGGCGACCGCGATACCGGCCTTCTCCTGCGCCTCACCCGTCGAGGCACCCAGGTGCGGGGTGGCGACGACCTGGTCGAACTCGAAGAGCGGCGAATCCGTGCAGGGCTCGGTCGCGTAGACGTCCAGACCCGCGCCGGCCACCCGGCCCTCCTTGAGCGCGCTGGCCAGCGCCACCTCGTCGACGATCCCGCCGCGCGCGGCGTTGACGATCCGGACCGACGGCTTGACCTTGTGCAGCGCCTCGTCGCCGATGAGACCGACGGTCTCGGGCGTCTTGGGGAGGTGGACGGTGATGAAGTCCGCGACCTCCAGCAGCTCGTCGAGGGTCAGCAGCTTGACGCCCATCTGCGCGGCCCGGGCCGGCTGGACGTACGGGTCGTAGGCGACGACCTTCATACCGAACGCCGACATCCGCTGCGCGACCAGGACGCCGATCCGGCCGAGGCCGACCACGCCGAGGGTCTTCTCGCTGAGCTCGACACCGGTGTACTTGCTGCGCTTCCACTCGCCGTTCTTCAGGGCGGTGTTGGCCTGCGGGATGTTGCGGGCCGTGGCGACGAGCAGACCGCAGGCCAGCTCGGCGGCGGTGACGATGTTGGAGGTCGGGGCGTTGACGACCATCACGCCGGCCTTGGTGGCGGCGGAGACATCGACGTTGTCCAGGCCCACGCCCGCACGGGCGACGACCTTCAGCTTCTTGGCGGCGGCAATCGCCTCGGCATCGACCTTGGTCGCGCTGCGCACGAGGATGGCGTCGACGTCAACGATCGCGGGGAGCAGCTCGGCGCGGTCCGCGCCGTTGCAGTGCCGGATCTCGAAGTCCGGCCCGAGGGCGTCGACGGTGGCGGGCGACAGCTCTTCGGCGATCAGTACGACAGGTTTCGAGCTCACGTGGTCTTCAGTCCTCACTAGTCCTGGGGGTACCTCCCACGCCCTCAAGGCTGTGGGGGAGGGCGGCCGTCCCGACGGCCGAAGGCGGTGAAGGGGGAAAGCCGCGTGGAAGACGCACGACGTTGTGAGCCTGACGCGCTTGTGATTGGCAGTGTAGTGGCGGTGGGGGGCGCGTCCTGTGCCGTTGCGGAAGGATCACCCGTGCGGGTTCTACGCGGTGGACAAGGCGCCGTGACGGCGCTTGGGCGGGCACATGGACGAGGGGGCCGCGAGTTGCTTCGCGACCCCCTGTCCGTCGGGCTTACGCCTCGTCGTCCACCCAGCTCATCAGCTTCCGCAGCTGCTTGCCGGTGGTCTCCAGCAGGTGGTTCTCGTCGGCCTTCTTGTACTCGTTGTACTTCGGCAGACCGGCGTTGTACTCCGCCATCCAGTTGTTCGCGAAGGTGCCGTCCTGGATCTCGGCGAGCACCTTCTTCATCTCGGCCTTGGTGTTCTCGTTGATGATCCGCGGGCCGGTGATGTAGTCGCCCCACTCGGCGGTCTCGGAGACCGACCAGCGCATCTTCTCCAGGCCGCCCTCGTACATCAGGTCCACGATCAGCTTCAGCTCGTGGAGGCACTCGAAGTACGCGATCTCGGGCTGGTAGCCCGCCTCGACCAGGGTCTCGAAGCCGGCCTTGACCAGCGCCGAGGCGCCACCGCAGAGGACAGCCTGCTCACCGAACAGGTCGGTCTCGGTCTCCTCGGTGAAGGTGGTCTTGATGACGCCGGCGCGGGTGCCGCCGATGCCCTTGGCGTAGGAGAGCGCGAGCGCGAAGGCGTTGCCGGTCGCGTCCTGCTCGACGCCCGCGATACACGGGACGCCGCGGCCTTCCTCGTACTGACGGCGGACCAGGTGGCCCGGGCCCTTGGGGGCGACGAGGGCGACGTCCACGCCGGCCGGGGGCTTGATGAAGCCGTAGCGGATGTTCAGACCGTGACCGAAGAACAGCGCGTCGCCGTCCTTGAGGTTGTCCTTGATGGACTCCTCGTAGACCTTGGCCTGGATCGGGTCCGGCACCAGGATCATGATGACGTCGGCCTCGGCGGCCGCCTCGGCGGGGGTCACCACGCGCAGGCCCTGCTCCTCGGCCTTCGCCTTGGACTTGGAACCCTCGTGCAGACCGACACGCACGTCGACGCCCGAGTCACGCAGGGACAGCGCGTGGGCGTGACCCTGGCTCCCGTAGCCGATGACCGCGACCTTGCGGTTCTGGATGATGGACAGGTCGGCATCGTCGTCGTAGAACAGCTCGGCCACTTCGGGTATCTCCTTGGATCTAGCGGGGTGCCCACACAGTACGTCGGGCGGGGTCGGGAAGGTTGCGGGGTCTCGCCATACGGTCCGGTTGGACCGCGGGAATCAGGCCGAACGGTCCAGGGCGCGCAGCGAGCGGTCCGTGATGGACCGGGAACCCCGGCCTATGGCGATGGTGCCGGACTGCACCAACTCCTTGATGCCGAACGGCTCCAGCATCTTGAGCATCGCCTCCAGCTTTTCACTGGATCCGGTGGCTTCGATCGTGACGGCCTCCGGGGAGACGTCCACGGTCTTGGCGCGGAAGAGCTGGACGATCTCGACGATCTGCGAGCGGGTCTCGTTGTCGGCGCGGACCTTCACCAGGACGAGTTCGCGCTGGATGGCGGAGCCCGGCTCCAGCTCGACGATCTTCAGAACGTTGACGAGCTTGTTGAGCTGCTTGGTGACCTGCTCCAGCGGCAGCGATTCGACGCTGACGACGATGGTGATGCGGGAGATGTCGGGGTGCTCGGTGACCCCGACCGCGAGCGAGTCGATGTTGAAGCCGCGGCGGGAGAACAGGGCGGCGATCCGGGCCAGGATGCCGGGGGTGTTCTCCACCAGGACGGAGAGCGTGTGCTTGGACATGGTCTTCTCTCTTCTTCCGTGCGTCCGTGACGTCCTGGGCTCAGTCGTCTTCGTTGTCGCCGAAGTCGGGACGCACGCCCCGGGCGGCCATGACCTCGTCGTTGGAGGTGCCGGCGGCGACCATCGGCCACACCTGGGCGTCCTCGTGCACGATGAAGTCGATCACGACCGGACGGTCATTGATGGCATTGGCCTTGGCGATGACCGCGTCCAGCTCGGCCGGGTCCTCGCAGCGCATCGCGACACAGCCCATCGCCTCGGACAGCTTGACGAAGTCCGGGATCCGGGTACCTCCGCTGGGCTTGCCCTCCTCGGCGACGCCGTCCGACTCGGGGCCGGAGTGCAGCACGGTGTTGGAGTAGCGCTGGTTGTAGAACAGGGTCTGCCACTGGCGGACCATGCCCAGCGCGCCGTTGTTGATGATCGCGACCTTGATCGGGATGTTGTTCAGCGCGCAGGTGACCAGTTCCTGGTTGGTCATCTGGAAGCAGCCGTCGCCGTCGATCGCCCAGACCGTACGGTCGGGCTGACCCGCCTTGGCGCCCATGGCGGCCGGAACGGCGTAGCCCATCGTGCCGGCGCCGCCAGAGTTCAGCCACGTCGCGGGCTGCTCGTAGTCGATGAAGTGGGCGGCCCACATCTGGTGCTGGCCGACGCCCGCGGCGTAGATGGTGTCGGCGGGGGCGAGCTTGCCGATCCGCTCGATGACCTGCTGCGGGGAGAGGGTGCCGTCGTCCGGCTGGTCGTAGCCGAGCGGGTAGGTGTCGCGCCAGCGGTTGAGGTCCTTCCACCAGGCGCTGTAGTCGCCCTTGTGGCCGGCGTCGTACTCGGCCTGGACGGCGACGATCAGGTCGGCGATGACCTCGCGGGCGTCACCGACGATCGGCACGTCCGCGGCGCGGTTCTTGCCGATCTCCGCCGGGTCGATGTCCGCGTGCACGACCTTGGCGTACGGCGCGAAGGAGTCCAGCTTGCCGGTGACGCGGTCGTCGAAGCGAGCGCCGAGGGTGATCAGCAGGTCCGACTTCTGCAGCGCGGTGACGGCGGTCACCGCACCGTGCATACCGGGCATGCCGACGTGCTGCGGGTGGCTGTCGGGGAAGGAGCCCAGCGCCATCAGGGTGGTGGTGACGGGGGCGCCGGTCAGCTCGGCGAGCACCTTGAGCTCGGCGGTGGCGCCGGCCTTCATCACTCCGCCGCCGACGTAGAGCACCGGACGCTTGGACTCGACGATCAGCCGGGCGGCCTCGCGGATCTGCTTGGCGTGCGGCTTGGTGACCGGGCGGTAGCCGGGCAGCTCGGTGTGCGGCGGCCAGGCGAAGGTGGTCTGTGCCTGGAGGGCGTCCTTGGCGATGTCGACCAGGACCGGGCCGGGGCGGCCGGTGGAGGCGATGTGGAAGGCCTCGGCGATCGTCCGGGGGATCTCGGCCGGGTCGGTGACCAGGAAGTTGTGCTTGGTGATCGGCATCGTGATGCCGCAGATGTCCGCCTCCTGGAAGGCATCCGTGCCGATCGCCTTGGACGCGACCTGGCCGGTGATCGCGACCAGCGGGACGGAGTCCATGTGGGCGTCGGCGATCGGGGTGACCAGGTTGGTGGCGCCCGGTCCGGAGGTCGCCATGCACACGCCGACCTTGCCGGTGGCCTGGGCGTATCCCGTGGCGGCGTGGCCGGCGCCCTGCTCGTGGCGGACCAGGACGTGCCGGACCTTCGAGGAGTCCATCATCGGGTCGTACGCAGGAAGGATCGCACCGCCGGGGATGCCGAACACGGTGTCGGCCCCGACCTCCTCAAGCGAACGGATGAGGGACTGCGCGCCCGTGACGTGCTCGACGGTGGCGGGCTGCTGCGGTCCGCCGGAGTTACGGGCCCGCGGCTGCGGATGGTGGGCCCCGGAGGCCTGCTCGGTCATCTGCGTCTCTTCTCGAAGCTGAGGGTTTTGACGGGATTTGTGAGGTTGCTGTGCAACAAAAAACCCCCCGTGCCAGGTGGCAAGCGAGGGGAGCGCGTCGGTGCGATGAGCCGGGTTTCGTCAGGGACCCAGCTTCAGCCGACGCGCTTTCCAAGTACGAGAATTCGGGTGCGCATGGCACTGACCCTCCCCCCGCCGTGCACCGAGTGTCAAGTGGGTGGGACGGAGGTCTCACTATTTGAGCGCAATGGCGGATGCACGAGCGCATCCGGGCCGGCCGGCCCGCCGTGCCGGACGGGCAGCGCACTGCCACTGAGCACCACCGCCCGGCCCTGGCTCGCCACGTCCGGCACCGGATAGCCGTCGTGCGCCAGGGACCGCCGCAGCCGGTGCTCGTCGAGCGGTCCGGAGAACGCCGTGCCCATGCCGTGTGTGCAGCCCATCGAGCGCAGCGCGAGGACCTGCTCGGGAAGATCGACGCCGTCCGCGACGGACTGCATGCCCAGGTCACCGGCGATCCGCAGCAGCCCGGCGGTGATCTTGTGCAGCCGGGCGGACTCCACCACACCGTCGACCAGCCCGCGGTCCAGCCGCAGTACGTCGACCGGGAGCCGGCGCAGCGCACTGATCGCGGCGTACCCGCTGCCGAAGCCGTCCAGCGCGATCCGTACGCCCAGCCGGCGCAGCGCGACCAGTCGGCGCTCCAGGTCGTCCAGCGCGATACGGGGATCACTTTCGGACAATTCCAGGACGAGCGCGCGCGGGGGCAGACCGTGCCGGGTGAGCAGCGACTCGACGCCCTTGGGGGACAGCGCGCGGTCCAGCAGCCGCCGGGCGGAGAGCCGGACCGCGACCGGAACCGGATGACCGGCGCGGTGCCGCGCGGCGGCCTGCTCGACGGCCTCCTCCAGCTGCCAGCGGTCCAGCTCGGCGGCGCGGTTGCCGTCCTCGGCGAACCGGCCACGGTCCCCGACCCGCAGGAACTCGGCGGGGGTGAAGAGGATGCCCTGGGCGGAGCGCCAGCGGGCGTGTGCCGCGACCGCGGTGACCCGTCCGGTGGAGAGGTCCACGACCGGCTGGTGCAGCAGCGCGAATTCGCCGTCGTGCAGCGCCGTACGGAGCTTGGTGGCGAGCTCGGCGCGGTGTGCCACCTCGTCCTGCATCTGCGGGGCGTACAGCTCCACCCGGCCCTTGCCGGCCTGCTTGGCGCGGTACATCGCGAGGTCGGCGTTGCGCAGCAGGCCCGCGGGGGTGACGCCGGGCTCGGCGAAGGCGACCCCGATGCTGGCCGCCACCCGCACATCCCGGCCGTCGATGCGGTACGGCTCGGAGAGCTTGATCCGCAGCCGGTCGGCGATCTCGTGGATACGGTAGTCGCGGGCGGCGCGGTCCCGGGTGCCGTCGCCCGTGATCAGCGCGGCGAACTCGTCGCCGCCCAGCCGGGCCGCTATGTCCCCCGAGCGCACCGACTCGCCGAGCCTGCGGGCGGCCTGCACCAGCAGTTCGTCGCCCGCCTGATGCCCGATGGTGTCGTTGACCTGCTTGAAGCCGTCGAGGTCGATGTAGAGCACGGCGGTGTCGTGGTCGCTGGCCCGGCGGCCGGTGACGGCCTTGGTGACGCGTTCGGTGAACAGCGCGCGGTTGGGCAGGTCGGTGAGCGCGTCGTGCGAGGCGTTGTGCTGGAGCTGGGCCTGTAGCCGGACCCGTTCGGTCACGTCTCGGGAGTTGAAGATCAGGCCGCCGTGGTGGCGGTTGACGGTGGATTCGACGTTCAGCCAGCCGTCGCCGCCCAGGCGTCGCTCGCCGGCGCGGAAGCGGCACTCGATACGGGTGGTCGGTTCGTCCTCGGGGGCGGCGGCGAGGAATCTGCGGACCTCGTGCACCACCCGGCCCAGGTCCTCGGGGTGGATCAGCGAGGCCAGCTCGGAGCCGACCAGCTCCTCCGCGTCCCGCCCGTAGACACCGGCGGCGGCCGGGCTCACATAGCGGAGCACACCGGACGGGGCGGCGATCATGATGACGTCGCTGGAGCCCTGCACCAGGGAGCGGAAGTGGTTCTCCTTCTGCGCCAGCTCCTGGGTGAGGGTGATGTTGTCGAGCAGCATGATGCCCTGGCGGACGACCAGTGCGAGGACGACCGTGCAGCCGGTGAAGAGCACCACGCGGTCGATCCGCCGCCCGTCGAGAACGTTGGTGAGGATGCCGAGCGTGCAGACGGCGGCGGCGAGATACGGCGTCAGCGCGGCGAGCGAGCCCGCGATCGGGCGGCTGCCGTGCGGCTGGGGCCGGCGGGCGGTGGGCTTGAGGTCCTCTTCGGCACACGCCTCGCCCGCGCGGCGGGCGACCCATGGCGCGTACGCGAGCAGCATCGAGCCGGCGAACCATCCGGCGTCCAGGATCTGGCCGGAGCGGTAGTGCTCGCGCAGCAGCGGCGAGCTGAACAGCGCGTCGCACAGCACCGTCAACGCCAGCGCCGCGACGGCGGTGTTGATGGCGGAGCGGTGCACCGAGGAGCGCCGGAAGTGCAGCGCGAGCACCATGCTCACCAGCACGATGTCCAGCAGCGGATAGGCCAGCGACAGGGCGCTCTGGGCCACGCTGCGGCCGTGGAAGTGGGCGGTGTGCGCGAGCGCGAGGCTCCATGAGAGGGTGAGCAGCGACCCTGCGATCAGCCAGGAGTCGAGGCCCAGGCAGACCCAACCGGCCCTGGTCACCGGCCTCTTGGCGAGCACCAGCAGGCCGACGATGGCCGGCGGGGCGAACAGCAGGAAGCAGAAGTCGGCCGGCGAGGGGCTGGGGACCGCGGTCCCCTCGATGACCTCGTACCAGCCCCATATGCCGTTGCCGATGCCGGCCATCGCCGAGGATGCGGCGAACAGCATCCAGGCCGGGCGGAACCGGCTGCGGTGCCTGCGTGCGTACAGACCGCAGGAGACGGCCGCCACCAGAGCCGCGATGCTGAGGCCGAAGTCCCCCATGATCAGCGCGACTTCGTGCGACCCCCAGCCCAGGGCGGCACCGACGGCATAGCCGCCGCAGAGCACGGCCAGGGCGATCTGCGGCACCGTGCTCGGCGGACGACCGCCCGGCGCCGGTGGCCTGGAAAGCATCGCCCCGGGGGCGCTCACCGCGCGCTCCCGTTCACCCGTACCGGGCGCCGTCGTGGGCGGTGCGCCAGGGGGCCTCGCAGTATTCCCGCGGGCGCTCGTGGATCGCGCATCTCGCGAATCATCCATCGGCCGTACATCGCCCGTCGCCCCCCTCGAGTTCCGGATCCTTCGCATTGCGCCGCGTCCGTCCCGGCGCCGTCCCCGATCGGGACGATACACCAGATCCGTCACTCAGGGACATAGCGTCTCTACGGAGCGTGACTGAGAGGCGGTTGACGAATACCCCCTGCAGTCGTACGGCCCCGTAGCGCTACCCGCAACCCGCTTCAGTCGGCCGTGGCGATCACGTTCCGCAGAGGTTCGCCGGCCGCGAAAAGCGTCAGCTGGTCGCGCAGCAGCCGCTTCGCACGGGGCAGGAATGCAGAGCTGGGGCCACCTACGTGTGGAGTGATGAGTACGCCCGGAGCGTGCCACAACGGGTGCCCTGCGGGCAGTGGTTCCGGATCAGTGACATCGAGCGCCGCACGCAGCCGCCCGGACTCCAGTTCGGCGAGCAGCGCCTTGGTGTCGACGATCCCGCCGCGCGCGATGTTCACCAGCAGTGCGCCGTCCTTCATCCGCGCCAGGAAATCGCTTCCGACCAGGCCACGGGTCCCGTCGGTGAGCGGAATTGCCAGAACGACGACGTCCGCGTCGGGCAAGAGGGCGGACAGGGAGGACAGTGGATGCACGGGACCGCGCACTGTGTCACGCGCGGTGCGCGCGACGCGCACCACCCGCGCGCATTCAAAGGGCGTGAGCCGGTCCTCGATGGCACTGCCGATCGAACCATAGCCCACAATGAGGACCGACTTGTCGGCAAGGGCCGGCCGGAAGCCCTGCCGCCACTCCCCCGCGTCCTGGCCCCGTACGAAGTCCGGGATATCGCGCAGTGACGCCAGGATCAGGGTGAGCGCGAGCTCGGCGGTGCTGGCGTCGTGCAGTCCGCGGGCGTTGCACAGTTGGGCACCGGACGGCATCTGCGACAGCCCGGGGAGCATGTGCTCTATGCCGGCGGTGAGGGTCTGCACCACCCGCACCCGGCTCATCCGCGACAGCGGCCGCAGGCTGACCTCCGCGCCCTTCATGTAGGGGACGGCGTAGAAGACGCACCGGGCCGGATCGGCCGGGTAGTCGGGGCCGGCGTCCCAGTGGACGTAGTGGAGACCCTCGGGGAGGCCGTCGATCTCGTCGGGCGGGATCGGGAGCCATACGTCGTTCGCGTCGCTGCGCTGGTCTGCGGATGCCATGGCCCGAGGCTATGCGAAGAGACGTTCTGCTCAGACGTTAGTTTGGTCTGGCCCTTGATCGGGGGCGAGGGGACGGAGGCACAACCAGGTGGAGCGCAGGACAATCGGTGCGGCGGCCCTCGAAGTGGGCGCCGTCGGGCTCGGCTGTATGCCGATGAGCTGGGGGTACACCGAGTCGCAGCGCAGCTTGGACAGCTCGCTGCGGGCCGTGCACACCGCGCTGGACCGGGGCTGCAGCCTGCTGGACACCGCCGACATGTACGGGCCGTTCACCAATGAGCTGCTGGTGGGCCGGGTGCTCAGGGAGCGGCGGGCGGACGCGTTCGTGTCGACGAAGTGCGGGCTGCTGGTCGGCGAGCAGCACATCGTCGCCAACGGGCGGCCCGGCTACGTCAAGCGCGCCTGCGACGCCTCGCTGCGCCGGCTGCAGACCGACCGTATCGACCTCTACCAGCTGCACCGGGCCGATCCCGAGGTGCCCATCGAGGAGACCTGGGGGGCGATGGCGGAGCTGGTGGCGGCCGGGAAGGTGCGGTCGCTGGGGCTGTGCGCGGTGGGTGCCCGGGCGGTACGGCAGGCCCGCTCAGCCCGTACGGAGCGGCGGCCGGCGGCCCGTGGCGGGGTGCGCCCGCGCTCCCGGCTGCACGACGGCACGCTGGTCCAACTGGAGCGTATCCAGCAGGTGTTCCCGGTCAGCAGTGTGCAGGCCGAGCTGTCGGTGTGGTCGCCGGAGGCGCTGGAGGCGCTGCTGCCGTGGTGCGAGTCGCGGGGCGTCGGCTTCCTGGCGGCGATGCCGCTGGGCAACGGCTATCTGACCGGCACCCTCACCCCGGGGCAGGGCTTCGAACCGGAGGACATACGGGCCCGCCATCCGCGCTTCACCGCCGAGATGATGGCCGCGAACCAGCCGGTGGTGGCGGGGCTGCGGCGGGTCGGTGCCCGGCACGGTGCGACACCGGGGCAGGTGGCGCTGGCGTGGGTGCTGGCCCAGGGCCGTCATGTCGTCCCCGTACCGGGCACGAAGAAGGAGCGCTGGGCCACGCAGAACGCCAAGGCCGCGGAGCTGGCGCTCACCCGCGAGGACCTGGCGGAGATAGCCGCCCTGCCACCCGCGCGCGGCTCCTGGTACTAGGACGGACACGCCCCAGGACGGACACGCCCTGGGTTCCGCCGGCTCGCCCGCCCGCCGCCCGTACCGGATCATGGCAGGCAGGGGCGGCTCCCGAACCCGTAACGCGCGGCGCGGTGGCCCGCGATGTGGTGTTCTTGTGCACGCCCTGCCGACGAGAGGACCCCTGCCGTGCAACGCCGTTCCCAGACCGCCGTGTTGGCCGCCGCTTCGCTGCTCCTGGCAGCGGGCTGCTCGTCCGGCGGCGCGCAGCCCCACAGCGGCGGGAGTTCCTCCGCCCCGGCGAAGAGCCCCGGCGCCTCCGCCGGTGCCCCCTCGCCGAGCGCCACGCCGTCGTCCACCGCGCCGCCCGCCAAGGGCTCGGTGAAGGTGACCGGCACCCTGACCACCGGTCTGAAGTCGCCGTGGGGCGTGGCGGTGCTGCCGGGCGGGGATCTGCTGGTCGCCTCCCGTGACACCGGGAAGATCGTCCGGGTCGCGGCGGACTGCGGGAAGACCACCGAACTGGGCTCGGTGCCGGGTGTGGACCCGGGGGGCGAGGGCGGTCTGCTGGGGATCGCGGTGTCCTCGACGTTCGGCGCGGACCATCAGGTGTACGCGTACTTCACCACCGCGTCCGACAACCGCATCGCCCGCATGATCTACGACGAGAAGCGCCCGCCGGGCAATCAACTGGGCGCGCCCGACACGATCTTCAAGGGCATCCCCAAGGGGCAGATCCACAACGGCGGCCGGATCGCGTTCGGCCCGGACAAGATGCTCTACGCCGGGACCGGCGAGACCGGTGACACCGGGCTGGCGCAGGACAAGAACTCGCCGGCCGGCAAGATCCTGCGGATGACGCCCGACGGCGAGCCGGCGCACGGCAACCCCGAGGCGGATTCGGTGGTGTACGACTACGGCCACCGCAATGTCCAGGGGCTGGCCTGGGACAGCGACAAGCGGCTGTGGGCCTCGGAGTTCGGGCAGGACACCTGGGACGAGCTCAATCTCATCGAGCCGGGCAAGAACTACGGCTGGCCGAAGGTCGAGGGCAAGGCCAAGGACACGGCGGCGGGCGCCGGGTTCGTGGACCCGGTCGAGCAGTGGAAGCCCGCGGACGCCTCGCCCAGCGGTATCGCCTACGCCAAGGGCTCGATCTGGATGGCCTCGCTGCGCGGCGAACGGCTGTGGCGGATCGCGCTGGACGGGACGAAGCCGGTGGCGGCGCCGCAGGCCTTTTTGAAGGGCACCTACGGGCGGCTGCGGACCGTCGTGGCGGCCGATGACGGTGCGTTGTGGCTGGTCACCAGCAACACGGACGGACGGGGCGAGCCGCGCAAGGGTGATGACCGGATTCTCCGCCTCGAAGTGAGCTGATCCGTCTCGTCCCCTTTTCGCGTGACCTGCCTACACTCGGGTGCCAGGGGGCGGGTGCGCGTTACGCCGAAAAGGGGGCAGGGCACCATGTTCAACATCGCGGAAGAACTGTTCGCGCCTGGTCGCAAGCACACCGACGAGGAGCGGCAGAAGATGTCGCTGGTCGTCGATGACGTGGGCGACGGCGATCCCGGGAAGGGCCCGATAGACCTCTCCTCGGGGACCGTCGTCGTCAAGGCGCCACGGCGGCAGCAGGATCAGGGCGAGATCCAGGAAGAGCGCTAGGGCATGTCTTTCGGATCACCCCGGGCCCGCGACGCCTGGCACGGCACCTCGCCGCGTTGTCACATCACCCACGGACACCCAGTCCGAGGGCGATGCTCCGCCTTGCGATGCAGCTCGGCATCCGAAGGACGAATCAAAGAGCCGAGACGGAGCGAGCGCAGCGAGTGCAGTGCACCAGACGCCGCGGGCTGATCCGGACTGATCCGAAAGACACGCCCTAGCTCGGCGCCGACGCGCTGAACAGCCGCAGACGGTGGGCGACCGCGCCCGCCTCGCCGCGGCCGGAGACGCCCAGCTTGGCGAGGATGTTGGAGACATGGACGCTGGCGGTCTTCGGGGAGATGAACAGCGCGTCGGCTATCTGGCGGTTGCTGCGGCCGTCGGCGACCAGACGGAGGACGTCCCGTTCGCGCGGGGTCAGCCCGAGGGATTCGGCGGGCGCGGCACCGGCGGATGAGACGTCCTCGCCGGCGCCGCGGGTGGCTACGGCGGTTGTCCGTGCCGCGGCGGTCGATATCAGGCCCGGCAGCGGGATACGGGCGCGCTGGGCGAGGAGTTCGAGTTCGTCGGCGAGCGGGCGGGCGCCCATCGCCGTGGCGGCGGTGTGTGCCTGGGTGAGCAGGAGGACGGCGGCCTCGCGCGGGGTGCGGCCGTGCAGCCCGGTGGTGGCCCGCTCACTGCCGTGCAGCAGGGATTCGGCCCAGCGGTAGCAGGCCCGGGCGAGCTCGTGCGGACGCTCCAGGGGCTCGAAGGCGGCGACCGCCTCGGCCCAGGCATCGGGGGCGTCGCGGCCCTCGGCACGGCGGAGTTCGGCGTCGACCGCGCATCCGTACGCCTCCCAGACCGGGGAGAGCCGGGGCAGCTTCTTCGCGGCGTCCCGGATGTGGGCGAGGATCGTGACCCGGCCGGGCTCGGCGGCCGGCAGTCCGCGGGCGTCCGATTCGGCGGCGGTGGCCGACCACAGCAGCGGCCAGGCGTAGCGCTGGGTGCCGGGCGGGAAGCCGGCGTCCAGGGCCTGCTGGAGGATGCCGCGGGCGTCGAGGATACGGCCCTGGGCCGCGGCGATCCGCAGGGCGTGGCGGGCGAGCGGGAGGGCGTGCTGCGGCTGGGGGTCGTGGGTGCCGTAGTGCTCGCGGGCGACGGCCAGTTCGCGCTCGGCCTCGGCGATCTCTCCCTTGTCCAGGGCGAGATCGGTGAGGCGGTTGGCGGCCAGGGCGAGGGAGCGGGCGTTCTGGGCGAGGCGGCGGCAGTCGGCGGCGGCCTGGGCCGCTTCGTCCCAGCGGCCCAGTGACTGGAGCGATTCGGCGCGGTTGGCCGTCACCCAGCAGGTCTTGTCCTTGAGGCCGTAGCGGGTGGTGAGTTCGAGGCCCTGTGTGGTGACCTCGACGGCCTCGCGGGAGCGGCCGACGCCTTCCAGGGAGGACGGGAGGTTCACATGGCCGCGTCCGATGACGGCGAAGTAGCCGCGGTCGACGGCGCGGTCGAGGCCCGCGCGGAAGTCGGCGAGGCCCTCGTCCACCTCGCCGACGTCGACCCGCAGCCCCGCGAGGGTCAGCCGGGAGTTGATCTCGGCCTCCTCGTCGCCCACCAACTGGGCCAGTTCCACGGCGCGTTCGGCCGTCGCGAAGGTGTCGGGGCCCGGTTCGTGCAGCACCGCCCAGCTGACGACGGCGGCCATCACCTCGGCATGCACGGACGACGGCGGCAGTCCGCGCATCAGCTCCTGCGCCTTGCCCAGGTCCTCCCAGCCGTTGCCGCGGCCGGTGCCCTGGCAGAGCCGGGAGCGCTGCACCAGGAACCACGCCGTGCGCAGGGGGTCCTGCTCGGTGCGCAGGAACCGCAGGGCGCGCTTGGTGATCGTGAAGGCCCGCTCGCCGTCGCCGGAGAGCCGGGCGGCCACCGCGATCTCGGCGAGCAGGTCGAGGAAGCGCAGGGCGTCGTCGTCGCAGCCGTAGGCCGGATACGTCTCGGCGTAGTCGACCGGGCGGACCCCCTGCCGCACCTCCGGGGGCGCGTCGTCCCACAGCTCCAGGGCGCGGTCCAGCAGCCGCAGCTGCTCGGCGTAGGCATGGCGGCGGCGGGCCTGGACGGAGGCGGCGAGGACGGCGGGCAGCGCCTTGGCGGCGTCATGGGCCTTGTACCAGTAGCTGGCCAGGCGGGCGGCGCAGACGTCGGCGCGGACCAGTGAGGGGTTGGCCTCCAGGGCCTGGGCGTAGCGGCGGTTGAGGCGGGTGCGCTCGCCGGGCAGCAGATCGTCGACGACGGCCTCGCGGGCGAGGGCGTGCCGGAAGCGGTAGCCCGTGCCGTCCTGGGTGGGCACCAGGGTGTTGCTGCCGACGGCGGCCCGCAGCGCCTCGATGAGATCGTCCTCGGGCATCTGGCAGACGGCGGCGAGGAGTTCGTGCTCGACGGTGGAGCCGCCCTCGGCGGCGGTGCGCACCACCCGCTGGGTGTCCTCGGGCAGCGCCTCGACGCGCACCAGCAGCAGATCGCGCAGCGGGTCGCTCAGGCCGTGCAGACAGCCGTCGGCGAGGCTGCGGGCCAGCTCCTCGACGAAGAAGGCGTTGCCCTCGGAGCGCTTGAAGACCCGGTCGACGGTGTCCTCTTCGGGGTCGCTGCCGTTGATCCCGGCGATCTGGGAGCGGACCTCCTCGCGGTTGAAGCGGGCCAGCTCGACGCGCCGGACGGTCCGCATCCGGTCGATCTCGGCGAGGAAGGGCCGCAGCGGGTGGCGGCGGTGGATGTCGTCGGAGCGGTAGGTCGCCACCAGGAGGACGTTGGCGTCGTGCAGGGCGCGCAGCAGGTAGGCGAGCAGCTCGCGGGTGGAGCGGTCGGCCCAGTGGAGGTCCTCGACGACGATGACGAGGGTGCGGTGGGCGGCGAGCCGCTCCAGGAGGCGGGCGGTCAGCTCGAAGAGGCGGGCGCGGCCGATCTCCTCGTCGTGCGCCTCGCCGGGTGTCTCCCCCAATTCGGGCAGGATGCGGGAGAGTTCGCCCTCCTGGCCGGCGACGGCGGCGGCGAGCTCGTCGCGCAGATGCCAGTTGAGGGTGTGCAGGATGGCGGAGAACGGCGCGAAGGGCAGGCCTTCGGAGCCGATCTCGATGCAGCCGCCGAGGGCGATGAGCGCGCCCCGGGCGCGGGCGGCATCGGTGAACTCCTCGATGAGGCGGGTCTTTCCGACCCCGGCCTCGCCCCCGATCAGCAGGGCCTGGGGCTCGCCGGAAGCCGCGATACGGGCGAGGGCATCGCCCAGCGCGGCGAGTTCGGCCGCACGGCCGACGAACACGGGACTGACGGACCTGGTCTCCACGCTGAGGAGCATCGCACAGCCCTCCGACAATCCGGCAGTGGGCTTCACCACGCAAAACGCCCGGCCCGGGGTGCGGAGCACCGGGGGCCGGGCGGACGGCGGTCGGGCCGGCGGCAAGGCCGGCACGCGGGACGGCATGTGCGCCTCGCGGTCAGACGGCGGCGCGGCGTATCCGCACCCGCCGGCCACGCCGTGAACTCACCCGCCCTTCGGGTTCGTTCGCTCCGGATCGGGCGGCGGCGCGCCGGCCCTCGGTCGCCTCGCGCACCAGGCGCTGCCGGTCGGCCTCGCGGCGCAGCTCTTCGTAACGGACCCGGATCTCCAGCTCGGAGGTGTACATGGTGTTGCTCCCCTGACGGCGGTGAGGTGGTGTCTCGACGGCTTGTCGATGTGCTCAAGCCTCGTCGCCAAGGGGGGTCCGCCACATCGGGCGAGTTCCCGATCTTTGCGCCCGGGTGGTGCTTAGAAACCCGCTGTGCTGTCGGCGGGTTCCTTAGGCACCGTCCGCGGCACCCGTACGGAGCGGGGAAACCTGCGTCCGCGGCCGTCCGGAACCTAAGATTCCGGCTCTGTCGGCCGTAGGGGACTCAGGAGCCTGCCCCGGGGCCCTTAGGGATGCTGGGCATGCTGGCGAACAGGTCGAGGTACATGCCCGCGGAGATCAGGATCCCCAGCACACCGAGCGCCAGCCCGCCCCAGGCGACGGCCCGCACCCAGGTGGCGCGCGGGCGGCTCAGCACCACCGCGGCGACGATCACGGCGAGCAGCGCGAAGACGCCGTTGACCAGCGCGGTGGTGTGCCAGGGGGTGCCGTAGACGGCGGAGATCTGGTCGGTGGCCTGGCGTGACTGGAGCTTGATCTGGCCCAGCAGCGCCTGCCGCTCGGCCATCAGCGTGCCGAGCCAGGTGCCGGTGACGGACGCGAGGCCGAGCCCCGCGGCGACGACGGCACCGGCGCCGGCAGCGATGCCGGTGGCGGTCCCTACGGGCGCGGCGGCCTCGTCCTCGTCGTCGCCCTCGGCATCAGCGCTCTCGGCGTCGAGGTCGCCGTCGATGCCGTCGTTGCCGTCTTCGTCATGCTCGGCTGCCACGGCCCGGCCGTCGGCCGCGTCCGCGTCCTCCGTCGTGGCGGCCGCGTCCACGGGCTCCTTGCTGGTGGTGTCCTCCGTGGCGGCGGCCTGCGCCGGCACGGACTCGTCGTCGGTTCGCTTCTCGGTCGTCCTGGTCGTTCCCATGGGCGCGACCGTAGGGGCCGTGTCTGAGAGTCGGATGAGAGCCGCTTCGAGGGGCGGGCGGTCAGCGGCGACACGCCGCCCGGGCGCCAGGTCGCATCCTGGCACCCCGAGGGCAGTTCCTAGACCCTGACCAGCGGCTTCTCGCCGGCCGGCTCGGCCGGGCCCGCCGCACCGTCCGGCTCCGGCGGCGGTTCGATGCTGATCCGGGGCAGCCGGCGGTCGAGCCATGACGGCAGCCACCAGTTGGCGCCGCCCAGCATGTGCATCAGGGCGGGCACCAGCAGCGTNACCAGTTGGCGCCGCCCAGCATGTGCATCAGGGCGGGCACCAGCAGCGTACGCAGGACGAAGGCGTCCAGGGCGACGGCGGAGGCCAGGCCGATGCCGAACATCGCGATGGTCCGGTCGCCGCTGAGGATGAACGCCGCGAAGACCGCGATCATGATGACCGCCGCCGAGTTGATCACCCGGCTGGTCTCGGCGAGTCCGACCCGTACCGCCCGGCAGTTGTCCCGTGTCAGCTGCCACTCCTCGTACATCCGGCTGACCAGGAAGACCTGGTAGTCCATGGACAGTCCGAAGAGCACCGACACCATGATGACCGGCAGGAACGGTTCGATCGGGCCGGCGCTGCCCAGCCCCAGCAGCTCACTGCCCCACCCCCACTGGAAGATCGCGGTGACGATCCCGAAGGAGGAGGCGACCGCCGTGACATTCATCAGCGCGGCCTTGAGGGGGATGCCGATGCTGCGGAAGGCGAGCAGCAGCAGGAGCGAGCCGAACGCGATGACGACGCCGATGAAGAGCGGCAGCTTGCCGACGATGACGGACGCGAAGTCGTCGTAGCTCGCGGTGACGCCGCCGACCCGCACCTGCATCGTGGTCTGCCCCTCGGCGGCCGGCAGTACGTCCGTACGCAGCCGTGCCACCAGGTCGGAGGTCTGCCGGGACTGCGGTGAGCTGGTGGGTACCACCGTGATCACGCCGGTGCCGCGGCTGCCGTTGAACTCGGGGCCGCTGACCTGGGCGACGCCGGGCGTGTGCCGCAGCCGGTCGGGCAGTTTGTCGAAGGCGAGCCGGTCCTTGGCCCCGTCGAGGGTGCCGACGAGCGTCAGCGGCCCGTTGAAGCCGGGCCCGAAGCCGCCCCCGTGGCCGGCGCCGGCCCCGCCGCCGGCCAGCAGGTCGTAGGCCTTGCGGCTGGTCGAGGTGGCGGGGTTGTTGCCCTGGTCGGAGGTGCCCAGGTGGAGGCCGAAGGTGGGCAGTGCGAGCACGATCATGACGGCGGCCGCGGCCATGCCCAGCAGTTTGGGGTGCCGCTCGACGAAGCCCGACCAGCGGGCGGCGATACCGGTGGGCCGCTCGCGCCGCGGTCCGTGCTCGGCCAGCTGCCGGCGCTCGCGGCGGCCGAGCGCCCGTGTCCCGATCAGCCCGAGCAGCGCCGGCAGCAGGGTGATGGAGGCGGCCACGGTCAGGACGACGGTGAGCGAGGCGGCGAGGGCGACGCCGTTGAGGAAGCTCAGCCGCAGGATCAGCATGCCGAGCAGCGCGATACAGACGGTGGCCCCGGCGAAGACGACCGCGCGCCCGGACACCGTTACCGCGCGGGTGGCGGCCTCGTCGACGGTAAGGCCCGCTCGAAGGCCCTTGCGGTGCCGGGTGACGATGAACAGCGCATAGTCGATGCCGACGCCGAGGCCGATCAGCATGCCCAGCATCGGGGCGAAGTCGGCGACGGTCATGGCGTGGCTGAGCAGCGTGATGCCGGCGGAGGCGGTGCCGACGGCGGCGACCGCGGTGATGATCGGCAGGAAGGTCGCGGCGAGCGACCCGAAGGCGAGGAAGAGCACCACGGCCGCGGCGCACAGTCCGATGATTTCCGGGAGCTGGGCCCGTGGTGCCTCGGTCAGCGCGATCCCGGCGCCGCCCAGCTCGACCTGGAGCCCGTCGCCGGCAGCGGCCCGCGCGGTGTCGACGACCTTGTGGACCTGGGCCGGGTCCAGTTCGTCGGTGGGCCGGTCGAAGACGACGGAGGCGTAGGCGGTGTGCCCGTCCTTGCTGATCTGCCGCCCGCCCTGCGCTCCGTCGGCCTGCTTGCCGTACGGGCTCTGCACCTCGGAGACGCCGGGCAGCTCGGCGACCTTCGCCAGCGTGCGCGACATGGTCTTCTCGACCGCGGCGGCCCGCACGGTGCCGGACTCCGTGTGCCACACGATGCTGTCGCTGTCCCCGGACCGGCCGGGGAAGGCCTGCGCCATCTGGGCCGAGGCCTGCCCGGATTCGGTCCCGGGAACCTCGTAGTTGTTCGAGTACGCGGAACCGGCGACCCCCGCGGCGACGGCGACCCCCGCGAAAGCGGCGAGCCAGAGGACGATCACCACGATGCGGCGCCTGAGACACCACCGAGCCAGAGCGGTCACGGATCTCGTCTGCTTCCCGGGTTGTGCGTCGATAACTCCCGGGGGCGGGTGGTGCCGAGCGCGGATGTACGGGTAGAAGGGGGCCCGCCGCTGCCGACGAAGGAGTGGCGGGCCCCTGACTGAGCAGACTGTCAGTCCGAAAAGATCCTTTGTCGCCTTTGTGGATTTCCCCACAAAGGGATGGGAAGTGGGAACTCTTCCCGCGGGCTCCGGCCCGCCGCCTCAGCCGGTGACCGACTCCTCGCCGTTCTCCACATGCCCCATCAGCCGGCGGTGGAAGGACGCGTCCTCGGCGACCGTGAGCGCGAGGTCGTACCAGCCGTGCGCGTCGGCGGCGGCATGCGCGACGGTGCGGGTGCTGTGGGCCTTCACCTTCACCGTGCGCGGCGCGGTGTCCGCGTACGCGAGCGGCTTGAGGGTGCAGGTCAGATCGTGGCGGCCGTGGTTGACGACGGTCAGATGGAGCTCCCGGCGCCCGGCGTCGATCCGCGTGCTGATCTTGACGGCCGCGGCCGCGCCCTGTCCCGTACCGGCGAATTCCCGCCGGAAGCCGTTCGGCCCGGTGACCGTGAAGCGGTACGCACCGTCCTTCACCGGCACCTCCCACTCCGCCGTGCCGCGCACATCGCGGTGCTGCGGCGCGTCGAATTCCTTCGCATACGGATAGAGGGCGAGATGCGCGGAGGCCTTCCCGGCGTTGCGGACGGCCATCCGGAAGACCGAGGCGGCCGGGTCGAAGCCGCCGTCCGCGTCCGGCTGGTACGGCAGGGCCCTGGCCGGCCGGCTGCCGTGCTCCTGCTGCGGCAGCGCCTGCCGGGCCGGCGGCAGGGGCGACCACCGCCCGCTGAACGCCGGGATCTCGCCCGGCTGCCGCACCGCCGGCTGCTTGCGCCCGCGCGAGAAGTCGAAGGCGGCGGTCAGATCGCCGCAGACGGTCCGCCGCCAGGCGCTGATGTTCGGCTCCTTGATCCCCGTCCAGCGCTCCAGGAAACGATTGATCGAGGTGTGGTCGAAGACCTGCGAGCAGGCGTAGCCGCCGACCGTCCACGGCGAGATGACGATCATCGGCACCCGCATGCCCAGACCGGTCGGGCGCCCGTCCCAGAACTCCCCGTCCGTCCCGGCCGGCGGCACCGGCGGCGGCACATGGTCGAAGAAGCCGTCGTTCTCGTCGTACGTCAGGAAGAGCGCGGTGTGCCGCCAGACGTCCGGGTTCTTGCCGAGCGCGTCCAGCACCTTGTAGACGAGGGTGGCGCTCTCGACCGGCGAGGAATCGCCGGGGTGCTCGGAGTCCGCGGCGGACGGCACGATGTACGACACCTCGGGCAGCTTGCCGCTCGCCACATCGGCGGCGAAGGCGGTCGCGGTGGTGTCCGGCTCGCCCCGCCGCAGCGCCCGCTCGAACAGGCTCCGCTCGGCGCGGCTCAGCCCCTTGACGCCCTCGTCCAGCTGCCCCTGTAGCCGCGTCCGGCCGGCCACGTCGGCGCCGGCCACCTTCCCGTAGAAGGCGGTCATGGTGTGCACCCCGTCCACCTTGGCCAGGGCCTTCTTCGCGACCGCCTTGAAGCTCGCGTAGAACTCCAGGTTGTTGTCGGTGAAGTTGTCCCACTCCTGGTAGACCCGCCAGCTGCGGCCGGCCTTCTCCAGCCGCTCGGCGTAGGTCGTCCAGGTGTAGCCGGTGTGGGTGTCCTCGTCGTACGCGTCGTTGCCCACGGCCCGCTTGCCGCCCGGCTCGAAGCCGGTCCAGCCGCTGACCAGGTGGTTGCGGTTGGGGCTGGTGGAGGAGTGGATCGAGGAGTGGTACGCGTCGCAGACGGTGAAGGTGTCCGCGAGCTCGTAGTGCAGCGGAATGTCCTTACGGTCGTAGTGCGCCATCGTGGCGGCGGTCTTGGCGGTGACCCAGTTGTTCATCCAGCCGCCGTTCCACGCCTTGGACCCGCCGTCCCAGCCGTGGTCCAGCGCCCCGATGTACTGCAGGTCCTTGTTCTGCGCGGCGGCCGCCTCGCGCACCGAGAACGGCAGCACGGTCCCGACGCCCAGCAGCCCCGGCTGCTCGAAGACGCTCCGGCCGCCGGGCAGCTCGACCGCATTGCGGTCGGCGTAGCCGCGTACGCCGCGCAGCATCCCGAAGTAGTGGTCGAAGGAACGGTTCTCCTGCATCAGCACGACGACATGCTTGATGTCCTTGAGCCCGCCCTGCCCGCGCGCCGGCCGCGCCGCGTCGTCGGCCATCGCCTGCTGCAACGACGGCGGCAGCAGCGAGCCGGCCATCGCCGCACCCGCCGCGGCAGCGCCAACTCCCAGTACGCGTCTACGAGATACCTCCGGTGCCACGCCCGACCTCCCAGTCGTCAGTCAATGGTTTGCGACCAGCCCATTGAGATGATGCGACGGGGACGGTAGCGAACTGCCGTGACGGGCGATAGGTCTCGGGGTGACAACTTTGGGAACGGTTGACGCGCGCAAGTCCCCGATACGCCCCACCTCTTGACCGACCCATTGGTCTGAACCATTCTGTTGGCCCAGTAGCGGTGGCCACCGTCTCGCGCAGTTCTCCCCGTGTTCCCCCCTTCGGCACTGGAGACACGTATGCCTCGCACCCCACACATCGGACGGTCCCGCCACAGACGCCTGCTCACCACGCTCCTCGCGGTCGTCGCCGTCGCGGCGGTCACCACGACCGCCTCGGCCACGCCCGCCGCAGCCACCGACGTCAACGTCGCCAAGAACGCCGGTTACGAATCCGGGCTGAGCAACTGGACCTGCTCGGCGTCGAGCGGCAGCACCGCCGCCTCCCCCGTCCACAGCGGCACCGCCGCCCTCAAGGTCACCCCCACCGCCTCGGACAACGCCACCTGCTCCCAGACCGTCGCCGTCAAGCCCGACTCGGCCTACCGGCTCAGCGCGTACGTCCAGGGCTCCTACGTCTACCTGGGCGCCTCCGGCACCGGCACCACCGACGTCTCCACCTGGACCCCGTCCGCCCCCACCTGGCAGCAGCTCACCACGAGCTTCACCACGGGCCCCCACACCACCTCCGTCACCGTCTACACCCACGGCTGGTACGCCCAACCGCCCTACTACGCCGATGACATCAGCGTCCTCGGCCCCGACGGCGGAGGCGGCACCGACCCCGGCCCCGAGGTCCCCGCGGCCCCCGGCGGCCTGACGGCCGGCTCCGTGACGTCCTCCTCGGTCGCCCTGTCCTGGAACCCGGTCTCCGGCGCCACCGGCTACACCGTCTACCGCGACGGCGCCAAGGACCGGACCGTCAGCGGCACCTCGGCCACACTGACCGGCCTGACCCCCTCCACCACGTACCGCTTCCAGGTCTCCGCCACCAACGCGGCCGGCGAATCGGCCCGTTCGGCGGAGATCACCGCCATCACCACCCCCTCAGGCGGCGGCAGCGACCCCTCAGTCCCCCGGCACGCGGTCACCGGCTACTGGCAGAACTTCAACAACGGCGCCACCGTCCAGAAGATCAGCGACGTACCGGGCCAGTACGACATCATCGCCGTCGCCTTCGCGGACGCCACCACCACACCCGGCGCCGTCACCTTCAACCTCGACTCGGCCGGCCTGGGCGGCTACGCCGTCGAGCAGTTCAAGGCCGACATCAAGGCCAAGCAGGCGGCCGGCACGTCGGTCGTCATCTCCGTCGGCGGCGAAAAGGGCACCGTCTCCGTCAACGACACCACTTCGGCGAACAACTTCGCCGACAGCCTCTACACCCTCATGCAGCAGTACGGCTTCAACGGCGTCGACATCGACCTGGAGAACGGCCTCGACCCCACCTATATGACCCAGGCACTGCGCTCGCTCTCCCAGAAGGCGGGCAGCAAGCTCGTCATCACCATGGCCCCGCAGACCATCGACATGCAGTCCACCGCGGGCGGCTACTTCAAGACGGCGCTGAACATCAAGGACATCCTCACCGTCGTCAACACCCAGTACTACAACAGCGGTTCGATGAACGGCTGCGACGGCAAGGTCTACTCCCAGGGCACCGTCGACTTCCTCACCGCGCTGGCCTGCATCCAGCTCGAAGGCGGCCTCGACCCCTCCCAGGTGAGCCTGGGCCTGCCCGCCTCCACCCGCGGCGCGGGCAGCGGCTATGTCGCCCCGGGCGTCGTCAACGCCGCCCTGGACTGCCTGGCCAAGGGCACCAACTGCGGCTCCTTCAAACCGGCCCGCACCTACCCCGGCGTACGGGGCGCCATGACCTGGTCGACCAACTGGGACGCGGCGAGCGGCAACGCCTGGTCGAACGCGGTCGGCCCGCACGTTCACGGCCTGCCGTAGCCCTTGCCGTAACCGCGGAACGCGCACCACACGGCCTTCCCCGGAACGCGCTCGCCGACGCCCCACGCGTCGGCGAGCGCGGACACCAGCAGCAGCCCCCGCCCGGCCTCCCCCTCCGCCTCGTCGTACGGCACCGGAACCCGCGGCTCCCCGTCACCGCTGTCATGCACCTCGACGCGCACCATCCCGTCCTCTTCCAGCGACAGCCACAACCGGTAGCCACGGCCGGGCGGGACGCCGTGCAGCAGGGCATTGGTGGCCAGTTCGCTCACACACAGCAGGACGTCGTCCGCCAGGTGCTCCAGATCCCAGTCGGCAAGCGCGTTACGGGCGAACTCCCTTGCCAGCGGCACGGATCGGCGCTCGCGCCGGTAGAACGCCGTACGGGCGCAGAGTGCCTGCATCTCCTTTTGCATGCCGCCACTGTCACAGTGAGTGACTAGACTGAGCCACAGCGTGAAGTCGTACAGATGCGATGTACGACTTCTGGCCGCATCAGACAGGCACGACGGGGGGAAGGCAAGCCGCATGCACCCGGCGAAAAAACCAAAGAAGATCACTTCCTGGCATGTGATCGGCGCCCTGCTGAGTCACTTCCGGAAGGCCGCCCGCATCACCCAGCCCGGCCTGGCCGAGCGGGTCGGGCTCCACGAGGACACCATCGGCTCCATCGAGCAGGGCCGCAGACCGCTGAAGATCGACCTGGCCGAGACGTTCGATGAACTTCTGGACACCAAGGGCGCGTTGGCGATCGCGGTGAGGAAAGTACCGGTGCGGGAGAAGCTGCCTGCGTTCGTTCAGGACTACCTTGAGTACGAAGAAGAGGCGCTGACGCTGCTGTGGTACGAGAACCAGGTTGTACCTGGGCTGCTACAGACCGAGGCATACATCCGCGCGGTCTTCCATTGCCTCTACCCTCCGATTGGCGGGGAGCAATTTGAGGAGTGGGTGACAGGTCGACTGAATCGGCAGAAGGCCCTTACCCGCAAGCCTCCCCCGATGATGAACTTCATCCTGGAGGAAGTGACCCTGCATCGGCCCGTGGGAGGAGCCGAAGTGATGCACGAGCAGATTCGACATCTGCGGCAATGTGCAGAACTCCCCTTCCTCGGGCTGCAGATCATGCCTACGAGTCGCGGGAATCACGCCGGACTTGCAGGGCCGATGATCGTGCTGGAGACGCCCGATCACGATGATCTGGCCTACGTCGAAGGACAGTTGACCAGCTTCCTCCACGATGACCCCGATCACGTCAGTGCGCTCCAGCAGAAGTATGGAATGCTGCGCTCGCAGGCTCTTACGCCCGAGGAGACCATGAGCCTGCTGGACGATCTGCTAGGAGGGTCATGACCAGCGCAGCCGCCCCACACACCTCGGACGATCTCACCTGGTTCAAGTCCAGCTACAGCAGCGACCAGGGCGGCGCCTGCATCGAGGTCGCCTACGAGTGGCGCAAGTCCAGCTACAGCGGCAGTGCGGGCGGCGACTGCGTCGAGGTCGCCACCTGCTCGTCCCCCCACGCCACCATCCACGTCCGCGACTCCAAGAACCCCGACGGCCCGGCGCTCACGCTGAGCGCCACCGCCTGGGCCGCGTTCCTCGCCGACGTCACCGCCTGACCGGCGCCGCTAAGTCCCGTACACGCTCGCCACGTTGTTGCGGGGCGCCGGCCGTGTCTTCGCGGCAGGGCCCACGGCGAAGGCGCGGAGGAGATTCTCGGTGGTGCGGGTGACGAACGCTCCCGTGCGGCCGTCCATGCGGTGATTGCGGCCGTTCTCGCGCGTCCCGGCCATGAGCGCCTCGACCCACCGCATCGTTCCGGAGGAGAAGACACCGGCGCCGCTCGGCACGGTGTAGTACGCGGAGTCCGCGTGGCTGCTCCGGCCGTTGCAGACCAGTGGGGAGTGGGCGAGGATCTCCAGCCGGGCCGGTGTGGGCGCCTCCGGGGTGACCCGGTCGTACTCCACCCCGACGAGGTGGTCGAAGGCCGCGCCGCGCTTCGCTCCGGTGCCCGCGAAGAGCCAGTGGTCCGCGCTGTGGACGACATAGGGCGCGTCCGTGGGGTAGCCCTCGTAGAAGACGCCGGTCAGGGCGGACTCCGGGTCGGCGGCGGGCGGTTGGCGGAAGTCGTGGGTCGGCGGTGCGCCGTGGCCGGCGAACTGCGGATCGTCCCGGTAGGCGGTCTTGTAGCAGACCACGGTGCGCAGGGTGCCGGACGGTCCCGGCTCCAGCCTGACCCGGCGGAAGCAGGCGTTGGCCCCGAGGAAGGCCAGGTTGGTGCCGGCGTCGCGGGCCCGGGTGACGTGCCGGCGCTGCTGCGGTGTCCAGTATTCGTCGTGGCCGAGCGAGAGCAGCGCCGTGGCGCCCCGCAGCAGCGACGGGGTGAGGTGGACATCCACACCGGTGGTGTAGGCCAGCGGGATGCCGAGCCGTTCCGCGAGGACCACCAGCGCGCGCTCGTAGACCAGGAACTTCCCGGCGCCGTTGGTGTCGTACGGCCGGTCGAAGCTGACGGCCAGCGACCGCGTCCCGTACGCGCCGTCCGCGCCCTGGTAGAGGCTGTAGCCGCCCCATGCGTTGTACGCCTGCCACGTCGTCACCGCGTGCATCAAGGCCGTCCGGCCGGCGGTATGTGCCGAGCGGACGATCAGCGGGACGTACCGCTGGTGTCCGTGCTCCGCGTCCAGCCGGAGCAGATAGGCGCCCGGCGGCCAGCCGTGGGCGCGCACATCGAGGGTGCGCCGCCAGTCGGCCCGTACGGTGCGGGTCCCGGGCAGCGGTCGCGAGCGGCGCTGGCGCTGCCCGGCCACCCGGTCCGAACGCCAGACCAGCCGGGCCTGGGCTCCGCGGTACCAGCCCACTCGGTAGGCCGCAACGCGGAAGCCGGGTGCGGTGGTCGAGACATACAGCCCGAACTCCTCGCCCGGCAGGACGCTCACCTTGTCGGTGTAGCCCTCGACCGCGTCCGGCGGACCGGCCGAGCGGATCCGCCAGTCGGGGTCTCCCGGCCGGTCCCGCTCCGCGGCGAGGTCCGGCTCATCGCCACCGGTGGGGCCGGCGCCGGGGCTTGTGCCCGACGTGGAGTCACATCCGGCGCTCACTCCCACGGCAACACCGGCGGCCCCCATGGCGGCGGCCCCCAGGAATCGCCTGCGCCCCAGGCCGCCTGGGCCGCCGGTGCCGTCCGGGCCGCCGGTGCCGCATTCCGCGCCGCCTCGGCGCTGATCACCGTGCTGTGGGTCGTCGCCCATCACGCTGCTCCCGTGCGCACCTTTCCCGCCGAACCGTCAGGACGATCATCCGCTGACGCGCGCCGTCGGACGACTTGAGGAGGCCGGATGCGGGAACGGCGGCCCCGGGCCCGCGGACCGGAGGCGGCCACGGCTCCCGCCGATCCATCGTCTACAGTCATGTAGACGATGACCGGGCGAGACCACCGACCACGCGTGGTCGGCTGAACAGCGCCCGACGTGCTGAAGGTTGCGGACACGGCGCACCGCGCCGGGAGGGCGGACATGACGATGGCGCAGTCGAGCAGCGAGGCACTGGCACGGCCCGTGGGCGAGGAGCGGTCCCGCCCCCCGTTGCCCGGTGGCGGACACGGGCCGGGCTGGAGCAAGGTACCGCAGGTCACGGCCCTGTTCTGGGGAGTGAAGGTACTCACCACAGGCATGGGCGAGACGGCCTCGGACTACCTCGGCCGGACGCTCGGGCCCCTACCGGCCGGCAGCCTCGGACTGGCCGGGCTCGTGGCCCTGCTGGTTCTCCAGTTCCGGACCACTCGCTACCGGCCCTGGGTCTACTGGTCCGCCATCGTCATGGTCAGCGTGTTCGGCACCATGGCGGCCGATGTCGTCCATGTCGTGGCCAAAATCCCCTACACGGTCTCGGTCATCGCCTTCTCGGTCGGGCTGGCCGCGATCCTGACGGCCTGGTACGTGTCCGAGGGAACGCTGTCCATCCACAGCATCCGCACCCGTCGCCGCGAGACGTTCTACTGGGCGACGGTGCTCGCCACCTTCGCCCTGGGCACCGCGGTCGGCGACCTCACCGCAGGCACCCTGGGCTGGGGGTATCTCACCTCCGGCATCCTGTTCACCGCCCTCATCGCGGTGCCCGCACTGTCGGGGCGCTTTCTCGGGCTCAACGCCGTCGCAGCCTTCTGGTGGGCGTACGTGCTGACCCGCCCGCTCGGGGCCTCCTTCGCCGACTGGATGGGCGTCTCCACGTCCCGCGGCGGCCTCGGCCGGGGGACGGGGCCGGTCACACTGACGCTCATCGTGCCGATCGTTCTGCTCGTGGGCTACCTGGCGATCAGCCACAAGGACACCCCGCCCGAGCAGTCGGCCATGGGCACCGCCGTCTGAGGCAAAGCAGCCCTGACTCCGCTGCGCGCCGCCGTCCGGCCTCAGGAGCCGGTCAACACCGGCGCCAGCTCCCGGAGTTGATCGAGGCCCAGGCCGCGGTTGGCCACCAGCGGCTGGATGGCCACATGGTCGGCGCCCGCGTCGCGGTGTTCCTGTACGCGCCGCCGGATGGCGTCCGCGTCGCCCCATGCCACCATCGCGTCCACCAGCCGGTCGCTGCCGCCGCCGGTGAAGTCGTCGTCATCGAAGCCGAACCGGCGCAGATTGCCTACGTAGTTCGGCAGTTCCAGGTAGAAGCGCGTGTGGTGCTCGCGGGCCAGGGCGCGGGCCTTGGCCGGGTCGGTCTCCAGGAGTACCGCCTGTTCGGGGGCGAGCAGCGGGCCGGTGCCCAGGACCTCACGGGCGCGGGCGGTGTGCTCCGTGGGGACGAAGTACGGATGGGCGCCGGCCGCCCGGTCCCTGGCCAGCTCCAGCATCTTCGGGCCGAGCGCCGCCAGCACCCGGGCCGGCGCGGGGTCGGCCACCGGGCCCTCGTACGGGGCGGCGTCCATCGCGTCGAGGTAGTCGCGCATCGCGGCGAGCGGCTTGGCGTACGTATGGCCGCGCAGATTGACGATCGGGGCGTGACTGGCGCCCAGGCCGAGCAGGAAACGGCCGTCGTACGCCTCGGCGAGGGTGTGCGCGGCGCTGTTCGCGGCGGCGGCGTCGCGGCCCCAGATGTTGGCGATGCCGGTGGCGATGGTGATCCGCTCCGTGGCACCGAGCAGCAGGCCCGCGTGGCTGAACGCCTCCTTGCCGGCGGGCCCTTCACCGAACCACAGGGCGCCGTAGCCCAGTTGCTCGATCTCGGCCGCCGCCTGCCGGGCGGTGGCGGCCGGCACCTGGCCCAGACCGCCGTGCCAGACGCCGACCCGGCCGATCCGCGAAGCAAGAGCGTGCTGCTGCACCGTTCCTCCACTGGCAAAGGGGTGGCGGCCCCGTCCGCGTCCGCGGCGGACGGGGCCTCTCCCTGATCACAGCACGGCGGCGCGCCCCGGCATTCCCTGGCCGGGCCAAACGGGTGGGGGTACGCGAAGCGGCCGCCCTCCCGTAGGAGGACGGCCGCTTCGCGCTACCGGATCAGTGGTGCGTCAGCCCTCGACGCCCAGCTTCTCCAGGCTGTGCTCAATCATTCTTTCGCGCCAAGGCGCTCAAGAATCAGTTCCCGTACGCGTGCCGCGTCGGCCTGGCCACGTGTGGCCTTCATGACCGCGCCGACCAGGGCGCCGGCCGCGGCGACCTTGCCGCCGCGGATCTTGTCGGCGATGGCGGCGTTGGCGGCGATCGCCTCGTCGACGGCGGTGCCCAGGGCGCCCTCGTCGGAGACGACCTTCAGACCGCGCTTCTCGACGACCGTGTCGGGGTCACCCTCGCCGGCCAGCACGCCCTCGATCGTCTGGCGGGCCAGCTTGTCGTTGAGGGAGCCGTCGGCGACCAGTGCGGTGACCCGGGCGACCTGCTCGGGGGTGATCGGCAGGGCGGCCAGCTCCACGCCGTCCTCGTTGGCGCGACGCGCGAGCTCGCCCATCCACCACTTACGGGCGGCGGCGGAGTCGGCACCGGCCTCGACGGTGGCGGTGATCAGGTCGACCGCGCCCGCGTTGAGGATCGACTGCATGTCGTGCTCGGAGATGCCCCACTCCTCGCGCAGCCGGTTGCGGCGTACGCGCGGAAGCTCGGGCAGCACGGCGCGCAGTTCCTCGACCCACTCACGGGAGGGGGCCACCGGCACCAGGTCCGGCTCGGGGAAGTAGCGGTAGTCCTCGGCCTCTTCCTTGATCCGGCCGGAGGTCGTGGAGCCGTCCTCCTCGTGGAAGTGACGGGTCTCCTGGATGATCGTGCCGCCGGACGAGAGCACCGCGGCGTGCCGCTGGATCTCGAAGCGGGCCGCACGCTCCACGGAGCGCAGGGAGTTGACGTTCTTCGTCTCACTACGGGTGCCGAACTTCTCGGTGCCCTTGGGGCGCAGCGAGAGGTTCACGTCGCAGCGCATCTGGCCCTGCTCCATACGGGCCTCGGAGACGTCCAGCGCCTTGATGAGCTCACGCAGCTCGGCGACGTACGCCTTGGCGACCTCGGGGGCCCGCTCACCCGCGCCCTCGATGGGCTTGGTGACGATCTCGATGAGCGGGATGCCGGCGCGGTTGTAGTCCAGGAGCGAGTGCCGGGCGCCCTGGATACGGCCGGTGGCACCGCCGACGTGGGTGGACTTGCCGGTGTCCTCCTCCATGTGGGCGCGCTCGATGTGCACCCGGAAGACCTCGCCGTCCTCCAGCTGTACGTCGAGGTAGCCGTCGAAGGCGATCGGCTCGTCGTACTGGGAGGTCTGGAAGTTCTTCGGCATGTCCGGATAGAAGTAGTTCTTCCGGGCGAAACGGCACCATTCGGCGATGGTGCAGTTCAGCGCCAGGCCGATCTTGATGGCGGACTCGACGCCGATCGCGTTGACGACCGGCAGCGAGCCGGGCATGCCGAGGCAGGTGGGGCAGGTCTGCGAGTTGGGCTCGGCGCCGAGCGTGGTGGAACACCCGCAGAACATCTTGGTCTTGGTTCCGAGTTCGACGTGTACCTCAAGCCCCATGACGGGGTCGTAGGTGTCCAGCGCGTCCTCGTACGACACCAGGTCGGTGACAGTCACGGTGAAACTAACCTCTCAGGTCCGGCGCCGATCAGTCCGCGAGGACGTCGTCGTCGTTGAGACGGCGCAGTTCGCGGATGAGGAGCGCGACGCCGGTGACGATGGCGGCGGCGGAGACTACGGCGTCGACCAGCTGGAGCTTGTCCTGCTCCAGCTTGGCCTTCTTCGCCTGCTTGACGACGCTCACCGCGCCGAACAGCGTGGTGCCGATGGACAGATACGTACCGGGCTTGGACTTCTTGAAGCCCTTGGCCTTGGCAAGCTTTCCACTCACAGTGCGGGTGCCTCCTCTAGCAGCGGGTGACCCCACTTGGCGGTGAACGCGGCCTCGACCGCGGCACCGACCTTGTAGAGCCGGTCGTCGGCCATGGCAGGGGCGATGATCTGCAGGCCCACCGGCAGCCCGTCCTCGGGGGCCAGGCCGCAGGGCAGCGACATGGCCGCGTTGCCTGCCAGGTTGGTGGGGATCGTGCACAGGTCGGCGAGGTACATGGCCATCGGGTCGTCGGCCCGCTCGCCGATCGGGAAGGCGGTGGTGGGCGTGGTCGGCGAGACGATCACGTCGACCTGCTCGAAGGCCTTCTCGAAGTCGCGGGTGATCAGCGTCCGCACCTTCTGGGCGGAGCCGTAGTACGCGTCGTAGTAGCCGGAGCTGAGCGCGTACGTGCCGAGCATGATCCGGCGCTTGACCTCGGGGCCGAAGCCGGCCTCACGGGTCAGGGCGGTGACCTCCTCGGCGGACTTCGTGCCGTCGTCGCCGACCCGCAGGCCGTAGCGCATGGCGTCGAAGCGGGCCAGGTTGGAGGAGCACTCCGAGGGCGCGATGAGGTAGTACGCGGACAGCGCCAGGTCGAAGGACGGGCAGTCCAGCTCGACGATCTCGGCGCCCAGCTCCTTCATCAGCGCGACCGACTCGTCGAAGCGCTGGATGACACCGGCCTGGTAGCCCTCGCCGCGGAACTGCTTGACGACGCCGACGCGCATGCCCTCGACGCTGCCGTTGCGGGCGGCCTCGACGACCGGCGGTACGGGCGCGTCGATGGAGGTGGAGTCCAGCGGGTCATGCCCGGCGATCACCTCGTGCAGCAGCGCCGCGTCCAGGACCGTACGGGCGCAGGGCCCGCCCTGGTCCAGGGAGCTGGAGAAGGCGACCATGCCGTAGCGGGAGACGCCGCCGTAGGTGGGCTTGACGCCGACGGTGCCGGTGACGGCGGCCGGCTGGCGGATGGAGCCGCCGGTGTCGGTGCCGATGGCGAGCGGGGCCTGGAAGGAGGCGAGCGCGGCGGACGAGCCACCGCCGGAGCCGCCGGGGATCTTGGTCAGGTCCCAGGGGTTGCCGGTCGGCCCGTAGGCGCTGTTCTCGGTGGAGGACCCCATGGCGAACTCGTCCATGTTGGTCTTGCCGAGAATGACGACGTCGGCGGCCTTGAGCTTCTTCGTCAGGGTCGCGTCGTACGGCGGGATCCAGCCTTCGAGGATCTTCGAGCCGACGGTGGTGGGAATGCCCTCCGTCGTGAAGATGTCCTTGAGCGCGAGCGGGACGCCGGCCAGCGGGCCGAGCTTCTCGCCGCGGGCCTTCTTCTCGTCCACGGCGCGGGCCTGGGCGAGCGCGCCCTCGCGGTCGATGTGCAGGAAGGCGTTCACCTTCTCGTCGACGGCCTCGATCCGGGCCAGGTGGGCCTCGGTCACCTCGACGGCGGTGAGCTCGCCGGCGGCGATCTTCGCCGCGATCTCGGCGGCGGTGAGCTTGATCAGGTCTGCCATGTCGGTCACTCCTCACCCAGGATCTGCGGCACCTTGAAACGCTGCTGCTCCTGGGCCGGGGCGCCGGAGAGCGCCTGCTCGGGGGTCAGCGACGGACGGACCTCGTCCGGCCGCATGACGTTGGTCAGGGGCAGCGGGTGGGAGGTCGGCGGTACGTCTTGGTCGGCGACCTCGGAGACGCGGGCGACCGCGCCGATGATGTCGTCGAGCTGTCCGGCGAAGTGGTCGAGCTCTTCGCCCTGCAGCTCCAGACGTGCCAGCCGGGCGAGGTGAGCGACCTCCTCGCGCGTGATGCCAGGCATGCAGCGATCCTCTGGTGTTCTTGGCGGAGTGTTCCGGGTGGAATGTCCAGGCGGAGTCTTCTTGGCGAATGCTCCTGTGAACTTTTCCGGCCCAATCCTATGGCGTACGGGAGAGCTGCCGCGAAACCGTTTCGCCGGGGCGGCCGGCGAACGCCTGGGGCGGCGGCTCTCCACGATCGGCCGGAGGGGGCGTGGCCTGCTAGGGAGCCTCCTGCCCGGGCGTTTCCTCCGCCTCGGCGGCACCCTCGGCCGCGTCCGCGTCGCCCGTCCCGTCGGCCTCATCCGTCCCACCGGAGGGGTCGGGCTCGACGGATGCGTCGGACTCGTCGTCCGGCCCGGACTCATCGGGCCGGTCCTGCGCTGTGGGCACCTGCGAGGGGTCTTCGGAGCGGGGACACGGGACGGCCGGTGGCCGGGTCAGTTCAAGACCTGTCCCGAAGGGCGCTTGGCGGCCTTCTCCGCCGCCAGGGCGGCCGTCTCCGATTCGCGGTGCCAGCCGTGCTCGCCGCGGGCTCTCAGCCAGGCCGTGGTTTCGTCCGGTGGCATCGCGGCCGCCACCAGCCAGCCCTGTACGGCGTCACAGCCGAGGTCACGCAGCCGCTCCCAGGTCTCGTCGTCCTCGACGCCCTCGGCGACGACCAGGAGGCCGAGGGAGTGGGCGAGGTCGAGGGTGCAGCGGACGATCTCGGCGTCCTCGTTGTCCACGGCGAGCCGGGCCACGAAGGAGCGGTCGATCTTGAGCTCGCTGACCGGGAGGCGCCGCAGATGGACCAGCGAGGAGTAGCCGGTGCCGAAGTCGTCGAGGGACATCTTCACGCCGTGGGCGGTGAGCCCGGCGAGGGTGTCGGCGGCCCGCTGCGGGTCCTCCAGGAGGACATGCTCGGTTATCTCCAGCTGGAGGGCGCCCGGTGGGACGCGATGTCGGGCCAGCCGGGCCGCGACCGCTCCGGCGAAGCCCGGGGAGTGCACATCGCGGGGGGAGACATTGACCGCGACCGGCACCTCCAGGCCCATCGCGCGCCAGCGCGCCACCTGGGCGAGCGCCGTCTCCAGGACGTACTCCGTCAGCCGTGGCATCAGGCCGGAGGACTCGGCGATGGCGATGAATTCGTCCGGTGGCACCCTGCCGCGGTCCGGATGCACCCAGCGGACCAGGGCCTCCAGACCGGCGACATGCCCGTCGAAGCCGACCTTGGGCTGGTAGTGCAGCTCGACGTCACCGGCGTCCAGGGCGCGCCGCAGATCGCCCAACAGGCCCAGCCGGTCGGGGGTGTTGCCGTCCCGCTTGGCCTCGTAGAGCTCGACGCCGCTGCGGTCCCGCTTGGCCTGGTACATCGCCACATCGGCGCGGCGCAGCAGTCCTTCGGCGTCCAGGGCGTGGTCGGGGAAGACGGCGACCCCCGCGCTGGCTTCGAGCACGAGGGTCAGGCCGTCGAGATCCAGGGGGGATCCGAGGGCGGCGACGAGGTTGCGGGCCACCCGCTGGGAGCTGGTGAGGGAGTCGGTGGTGGGCAGCAGGACGGCGAACTCGTCGCCGCCGAGCCGGGCCGCCTCGGCGCCGCGCGGGAGGGCGTGCCGCAGCCGGTCGGCGATCTGCAGCAGCAGGCGGTCGCCCGCGAGGTGGCCGAGGGTGTCGTTGACGGAGCGGAAGCGGTCCAGGTCGATGAGGACCAGCGCCGAGCGGGTGCCGACGCGCTCGGCGTCGTCCAGCGCGGTCCAGGTGCGCTCCAGCAGCCACTGCCGGTTGGGCAGGCCGGTGAGCGGGTCGCGCAGCTGTTCCTCGGCGCGGGCGCGGGCTATCCAGAGGGTGGAGTCCAGCGCGATCAGCGGGACCGCGAACAGCGGCAGCAACAGCGGCGCGTGGACGGCGCAGACGGCGATCAGCGGGGAGATGCCGAGCAGCGCGATGCCGACGAGTGCCTGGCGGACGACGGCCGTTCGGGGGATGGCGGGCAGCCCGCCGCTGCGCGGGGCGAGGCTGACCCAGAGCAGTCCGCGGCTGACGAGGAGGTAGCCGGCGGCGGTGACGAGGACCTCGGGCAGGACGGAGAGGTTCCAGGTCTCCGGAGTCCAGGGGCGGCGGACGCTGGAGACCACGCCGAACGCGGCGAGGCCGAGCGCCGCGGCGCCGATGCCGAGGATGTCCACGGCACCGTGCACCACGGCCTGTCGCCAGCGGTGCCGGCGGGCGGCGCCTACGAGGACGACGACGGAGAGGCTGACGAGGGTGGCGGGCAGCCAGCCGTACAGCAGCAGGACGGCGAGGGAGAGCGCGGCGCCGGAGCCCGTGCCGCCCCACCAGCGGTCCCGGCCGAGGGCGACCAGGTGCCCGACGATGACGCCGGTGAGGATCGCCAGCGACCAGCCTACGGAGCCCCCGGGGAAGAGTGCGTCACCTTCGCCCAGGGTGCGTATGACACCCGTGGCGAGCGTGAGGCCCGCCACGATGACGATGGTCGCGGGCAGCGCGGGCACGACGAGCCGCCGGAGCCGCGACGCCGGAGCGGCGCTGTCGGTCGGTTTCATTCCGATCCCTCTCACAGCCGGCTGTGCCCGCGCCACGGCAGGCGCACACCTCAACAGTAGGCCGCGGAAGGCCGCTGCGGGCAGCGATCGACGACGGTTGCCCGAATGCGACCCGGCGTCCCGGATCAATCTGGTATGCGCCGATGGGGTGACACCTCACTCCTCCTCAGGCGGAGTGACAGCTACCGCTCGTGCCGCGTCAGGACCCTGCTCCAGCAGCACCGCGAAGCCATCATCGTCCAATACGGGGACCTTCAACTGCATGGCTTTGTCGTACTTCGAACCGGGGTTGTCGCCCACCACTACGAAACCGGTCTTCTTCGAAACGGATCCGGTCACCTTCGCTCCGAGGTTCTGGAGGGCCTCTTTCGCGCCATCTCTGGTGTGTGACTGAAGTGTGCCCGTTACGACGACGGTGACGCCTTCCAGCGGCCGCGGGCCCTCATCACCCGTTCGCTCCTCCTCCATTCGGACTCCGGCGGCCCGCCACTTCTCGATGATCTGCTGGTGCCAGTCCTCGGCGAACCACTGCTTCAACGAGGCGGCGATCGTGGCCCCGACACCGGCCACGGCGGCCAGCTCGGTCTCGGCCGCGTCCCTGATGCGGTCGATGGAGCGGAACTCGCGCGCCAGTGCCTCGGCCGCCACCGGGCCCACATGGCGGATCGACAGACCGGTGAGGATCCGGGCCAGCGGGCGCTGCTTGGCGGCCTGGATGTTCTCCAGCATGGCCAGGGCGTTCTTCTTCGGCTCGCCCTTCTGGTTGGCGAAGAAGGTGACGACCTTCTCCCGGCCGGTCTTCGGATCCCGCTTGGGCAGACCGGAGTCGGGGTCGAGGACGTACGACTTGATGGGCAGCAGCTGCTCGATGGAGAGGCTGAAAAGATCACCCTCGTCCTTCAGCGGCGGCTCGGCGGGCTCCAGCGGCTGGCTGAGCGCCGTGGCCGCGACATAGCCGAAGTTCTCGATGTCCAGGCTTTTGCGGCCGGCCAGGTAGAAGAGCCGCTCACGGATCTGGGCGGGGCAGGAACGGGCGTTGGGGCACCGCAGGTCGATATCGCCTTCCTTGGCGGGCTGCAGAGCCGTCCCGCACTCGGGGCACTCGGCCGGCATCACGAACTCCCGCTCGTCGCCGTCCCGCAGATCGACGACCGGACCGAGGATCTCCGGGATGACATCGCCGGCCTTGCGGATCACGACGGTGTCGCCGATCAGCACGCCCTTGGCCTTGACCACGTCCTGGTTGTGCAGGGTCGCGAACTCCACCTCGGACCCGGCCACCGTCACCGGCTCGACCACGGCATACGGCGTGACCCGTCCCGTACGGCCGACGCCGACGCGGATGTCGACCAGCTTGGTGTTGACCTCCTCCGGCGGGTACTTCCAGGCGATCGCCCAGCGCGGCGCCCGCGAGGTCGAGCCCAGCCGCCCCTGGAGGCGGATCTCGTCCAGCTTGACGACCACTCCGTCGATCTCGTGCTCGACGGCCGTACGGCGGGTTTCGGGGTCGCCGTAGTGGGTGATGAACTCCCGCACCTCCTCCAGGGAGTCGACGACCCTGTTGTGCGTGGCCGTCGGCAGGCCCCACTCCTTGAGCAGGTCGTACGCCTGCGACAGCCGGTCGATCTCCAGGCCCTCGCGGGCGCCCAGGCCGTGCACGACCATGTGCAGCGGGCGGCCGGCCGTGACCTTGGGGTCCTTCTGGCGCAGCGAACCGGCCGCGGCGTTACGGGGGTTGGCGAACGGCGGCTTGCCGTCGGCCACCAACCGCTCGTTGAGCTCCAGGAACTTCTCCATCGGGAAGTAGACCTCCCCGCGCACCTCGACCAGATCCGGGATCCTCTCGCCCTTCAGGCGGTGCGGGATCTCGGCGATCGTACGGACGTTGGGGGTGATGTCCTCGCCCGTACGCCCGTCGCCACGGGTGGCGGCGCGGGTCAGCCGGCCCTGCTCGTAGGTGAGGTTGACCGCGAGACCGTCGACCTTCAGCTCGCACAGGAAGTGATAGCCGGCGCTCTTGGGATCGCCGCCCAGCTCACCGGCGATCCGCTCGGCCCAGGCCGCCAACTCGTCGTTGTCGAAGGCGTTGTCGAGCGAGAGCATCCGCTCGCGGTGCTCGACCTCGGTGAACTCCGTGGCGTACGCCCCGGCGACCTTCTGGGTCGGCGAATCCGGGGTGCGCAGCTCCGCGTACTCGTCCTCCAGGGCCTCCAGGTCGCGCAGCAGCTTGTCGAACTCCGCGTCGCTGACGATCGGGGCGTCCTTCACGTAATACCGGAAGCGATGCTCCTCGATCTGCTCAGCGAGCTGCGCGTGCTTCTCCCGCGCCGCTGCGGGCACCTTGGATTCCGCTGCGTGCTGTTCGCCAGCCACCGTCTTGTCCTCCCGTGGTCCTTGAGTGCGGTCACTCAGGGTTGTCTGCGAGTGATCTCGCCGCCCGGACGCAGTGGGCGAGGGCGGAGCGGGCATATGCGGGCGAAGCGACCGCGAGTCCGCACGACGGAGTGATGACCACGGACTCGCTGAGAGTCCCCGGCGTCAGCCCCAGCCTGCGCCACAGCGTCCTGACACCCATGACGCTACCGGCAGGGTCTGACAATCGGCCGTCCACGCCCGGCACCACGCCCGCGAACAGCGCGGTACCGCCCTCGACCGCCTCGCCGATCGCCTCCTCCTCACGCTCGGTGAGCAGCGAGAAATCGAACGAGATGCCCGTGACACCGGCCCGCCGCAGCAGTCCGAACGGCACCTCGGGCGCGCACGAGTGGACGACCACGGGACCGCCCTCCGCCACCCCGACAAGATCACGCAGCGCGCCCTCGACGACCGCCCGGTCCACGGCCCGGTGGGTGCGGTAGCCGCTCGCGGTCTTCACCCGCCCCTGGAGCACCGCCGTCAGCGACGGCTCGTCGAGCTGTAGCACCACCCGCGCGCCCGGCACCCGCCGCCGTACCTCCGCGAGATGGCCGTGCAGCCCCTCCGCCAGGGACGCCGCGAGGTCCCGGCAGGCCCCGGGGTCACGCAGGGCCGCCTCGCCGTTGCGCGTCTCCAGTGCGGTGGCCAGCGTCCACGGGCCGACCGCGGAGACCTTCAGCGGCCCCTCGTACCCTTGCGTGAATTCCTCCAGGGCATCGAGATCCTCGCCGAGCCAGGCCCGGGCCCGCCGGGTGTCCCGGCCCGGCCGGTCGCTGATCCGCCAGCCGCTGGGCTCCACATGGCCGTAGACCTCGACGAGCATCCCGATGGTCCGCCCGATCATGTCGGCGCCGGGCCCCCGCGCCGGGAGCTCCGGCAAATACGGGAAGGTCTCCAGCGACCCGGTGACGGTCCTGGCCGCCTCCCGCGCGTCACCGCCCGGCATCGAACCGATCCCGGTCGCCGCGCCCGCGGCCCACTCGTACGTGCTGTTCTCGCTCACCCAGGAAGGGTATGCGGCGGTGGGGCGGCCGGGGCGCGCCCACCCCACCCGGCCACCCGGTCAGGCCCGCTCGCGCATGCCCGCCCAGCCGGCCACCGCCGCGACGGCCAGCGCACCCGCCGTCAGCACGAAGGCGTGCACCGCGCCCTGGTAGCCGCCGCCCGCCGCCGTCAGTACGGCGCCCATCCCGGCGATGCCGACCAGCGAGCCGATCTGGCGGTTGGCGTTGAGGGTCGCGCTGCCGATGTCGGCGTGCTCACGGCCCGCGGCCTCCATCAGGACACCGGTCATCGCCGGGGAGCTGACCCCGCTGCCGATGTTGGTGACCGCGAGGACCACCGCGATCACCCAGTACGGCAGCCCGGGCACGAGGATCAGGAACAGCAGCACGTAGCCCGCCGCGGAGAGCGCCAGTGAGCCGGCGAGCGCGGCCCGGTTGCCGATCCGCTGTCCGATCCGGGCGTAGAGCATGTTGCCGAACGGGATGACCAGGACGGCCGGCAGCATCTGGAGCCCCGCCGTCACCGGGCTCGCGCCGCGCGCCGTCTGGAGGAAGAGCCCGAGGACGAACAGCGCCCCGTAGAAAGCGAAGTTGAAGAGGAAGCCGACCGCGTTCGCCGCGGAGAACCGGCTGTCCGAGAAGAGCGCGACCGGCAGGATCGGGGTGCGGGCGGTCCGTTCGCGGACGAGGAAGCCGGCCGCCGCGACCGCCGCGACCGCGAACGCACCCAGGACGAACGGTGTGGACCAGCCCTTGTCGGGCCCTTCGATGAGCGCGTAGCTGAGCGATCCGAGGGCGAGCAGCCCCAGGACGTGGCCGCTGCCGCCGAGCGCCGAACCGCGGGCCGGGATCGCCGCGACGACCCGCCGGGTGAGCAGCAACCCCGCGATACCGATGGGGAGGTTGACCAGGAAGATGCTGCGCCAGCCGAGGGTGCCGACCAGGAGGCCGCCGATGGTCGGCGCGAGCCCGACGGACGTGGAGACGATCGCCGACCAGATACCGAGGATCTTCGCCCGGCGGGCCGGCTCCGGGAAGGCGTTCATCAGCAGCGACAGCGAGCTGGGCATGAAGAGCGCGGCGCCCACCCCCTGGACGAAGCGGGCCGCCACCAGAACGGTGCCGTCGGGTGCAACGGCGCCCAGCAGGGACGCGGCGGTGAACACGGCGAGTCCGACGAGGTAGACCCGGCGGGCGCCGAACCGCTTCGCCAGCGAGCCGGCGAGCAGCAGAAGCGACGCGAAGGCGAGGACATAGCCGTCGACGACCCAGGTGAGGCCGGACATGCTCAGGCCGAGCCGGGCCCGCAGGTCGTTCGAGGCGACATTCATGATGCCGGTGTCCAGGCTCGCCATCACGAACCCGAGGGCGAGGACGATGAGTTGGGCCCCGCCACGGGAACGGGTCCGGGTGCGGTCGTCCGTCCGGTCCTGGCCCTGGGCCGTCCGGTCCTGGTCCTGGGTCGTCCGGTCCTGGCCCTGGGCCGTACGCCCCTCGTTCGCCGTCGCGTCCGGCGCCACATTCTCAGTGATCATGGATTTAGTTAAAGCTGTAGCCATCTTCGCGAGCAATGGTTACAGCTATAACTTTACTGAACGCATACGAACGAGGCCCCGGGCAGACACCCGGGGCCTCGGCAAGGTCCTGTGAAAAGCAGCCGGCGACTGCGAGCGGCTACGCGCCCCGCCCCAGCGCCTTCAACAGATCGTCGCGCAGCGCGATCCGCTCCTCGTGCGAAAGATGGTCGAGCGGCGATGCGGTGCCCATCCGCCGCAGCAGATCGAGCCGCAACTCCCGCCCCGCCTCGGTCAGTACGAGCTGTTTGGCCCGCCCGTCCAACGGGTGCGGCTGTCGCACGACCATGCCCTGTTTCTCCAGCTTGGAGATGACATAGGTGACATTCGGCGGCTCGCAGCACAGCACCCCGGCCAGCTCTCGCGCGGTCTTCGGCTCGCCGAGCTCCTCCAGCGCCTTGGCCTGCGTCGGCGTCAGATCGAGCTCGGCGATCCGGCTGCGCTGATGGGCGTCCAGCCGGCGGCTCAGCTCGGTGACGAGCCCCCGGATCTCCCGGAACCCGCACCCCGCCGCCGCGGTCGACTTCGCTTCAGTGGTCACCCGAGCAGCGTACGTCGCCTCGGCGGGCCCCTGCGGGCTCAGCGCCCCGGCCGCACCGATACATCGTTGATCTCCGCGTCCCGCGGCAGATCGATGGCGGTGAGGATGGCCGTCGCGACCGACTCCGGGTCGATCCAGCGGGACGGGTCGTACTCCTTGCCCTCCTGCCGGTGGGTGCTCTCCTGCATCGGCGTGGCCGTACGCCCCGGGTAGACCGAGGTCACCCGGACGCCGTTGTCGTGCTCCTCCGCCCGCAGCGAGTCGGCCAGCGCCTTCAGGCCGTGCTTGCTCGCGGCGTAGGCGCTCCACTGGGCGTGCGCGTTGAGGCCGGCGCCGGAGTTGACGAAGACGATATGCCCCTTGGCGACCCGTACCAGCGGCAGCAGCAGCCGGGTCAGCTCGGCGGGCGCGACGAGATTGGCGGCGAGCTGCCGCTGCCAGGCCTTGGCCGGCAGATCGGCGACCGCGCCCAGCTCGATGACGCCCGCGATGTGCTGCAGGGAGTCGAGACGGTCCGGCAGCGGCTGCTGCCCGAAGGCCCAGGACAGCTTCTCGGGGTTGGCGAGGTCACCCACGAGCGTGCGGGCGCCGGGGAACTGCGCGGCCAGCTCCTTGGCCCGGACCGCGTTGCGGGCCAGCAGCCACAGGTCCTCCCCGCGCTCGGCGAGCCGCCGTGCGACCGCCGCTCCGATGCCCGACCCTGCGCCCGTGATCAAGTGCGTACCCATGAGGCCGATCCTAACGAGCGGGCCGGCAGGGGCCCGGCTCCACCGGGGCGCCGGACGCGGGCGACGGGCTTCGGGGCGGGCGGTGGCTCAGGCCTGCACGCCCGCCTCCTCCTCCAGATACGCCAGCGCGTCCACGCCGTCCGCCGCGAAGAAGACCAGGTCGGTCAGCGGGAGCGGCAGGAACCCCTCCGACTCCATCCGCTGGAACTGCTCCTTCAACCCGTCGTAGAAACCGGCGGTGTTCAGCAGCACCACGGGCTTGGTGTGCAGCCCGTGCTTGCGCAGCTCCAGGATCTCGGTGGCCTCGTCCAGCGTGCCCATACCGCCGACCATGATGACGATGGCGTCGGCGCGCGCCAGCATCTGCGCCTTCCGCTCGGCGAGGTCCTTGGTGACGACCATCTCATCGGCGCCCTTGCGCGCCTTGTGCGCCAGGAACTCCACGGAGACACCGATCAGCTTCCCGCCGGCCTCCTGCACCCCGTCGGCCATGACCTTCATCAGACCGGCGTCCGAGCCGCCCCAGACCAGCGCATGCCCGCCCTTGCCCATCAGCTCGGCGAACTGACGGGCGGGGGTGACATAACGGTCGTCGAGATCGGCCGCGGAGCAGAAGACGCAGATATTCATGCGATCACCTTACGAGCCGGGGCGGGGCCGGGGGCGGGGCCGTGGGCAGGGCCGTGAGCGGGGCCGTGAGCGGGGCCGTGAGCGGGGCCGTGAGCGGGGCCGTGGGCAGGGCCGTGAGCGGGGCCGTGGGCAGGGCCGTGGGCGGGGGCGGGGACGGCGTCACCGGCCCCGCTCCCGGGCTCGCCCCTCCGGCCCCGCGCCCGGATCAGATCAGCCCCTGGTCCAGCATCGCGTCCGCGACCCGCTCGAAACCGGCGATGTTGGCGCCGGCGACGTAGTCACCGGGCAGCCCGAACCGTTCGGCGGTCTCGTAGCAGGTGCGGTGGATCCCGCGCATGATCGCCGCGAGTTCGCCCTCCGTACGCTCGAAGGGCCACGCCTCGCGCGCGGAGTTCTGCCGCATCTCCAGCGCACTGGTCGCCACACCGCCCGCGTTGGCGGCCTTGCCGGGACCGAAGGCCACCCCGGCCTCCTTCAGGAGCGTCACCGCGTCCGGCGTGGTCGGCATGTTGGCGCCCTCGGAGACCGCCTTGACGCCGTTGCGGACCAGGATCCGGGCGGCGTCCGCGTCCAGCTCGTTCTGGGTTGCCGACGGCAGCGCCACATCGCATGCGACATCCCACACCCGCCCACCGGGCACGTAGGTGGCGGACACCCCGCGACGCTCGGCGTACGCGCTGATCCGGCCGCGCTCGACCTCCTTGATCTGCCGCAGCAGCGCCAGATCGATGCCCTTCTCGTCGACGACATAGCCGCCGGAGTCCGAGCAGGTCAGCACGTTGGCACCGAGCGCCTGCGCCTTCTCGATGGTGTAGATCGCGACATTTCCGGACCCGGAGACCACCACCTGCTGCCCGTCCAGCTCCTCACCGCGCTGCTTGAGCATCTCCTCGGTGAACAGCACATTGCCGTAACCGGTGGCCTCCGTACGGGCCTTGGAGCCGCCCCAGGCCAGGCCCTTGCCGGTCAGTACGCCGGCCTCCCAGCGGTTGGTGATCCGCCGGTACTGGCCGAAGAGATAGCCGATCTCCCGGCCGCCGACGCCGATGTCGCCGGCGGGTACGTCGGTGTGCTCGCCGAGATGGCGGTGCAGCTCCGTCATGAACGACTGACAGAACCGCATCACTTCGGCATCCGACTTGCCGTGCGGATCGAAATCGCTGCCGCCCTTGCCGCCGCCGATGTTCAGGCCGGTCAGGGAATTCTTGAAGATCTGCTCGAAGCCGAGGAACTTCACGATCCCCAGATTCACGGACGGGTGGAAGCGCAGACCGCCCTTGTACGGGCCGAGCGCGCTGTTGAATTCCACCCGGAAGCCGCGGTTGACGTGAATCGCCCCGGAATCGTCCTGCCAGGGAACCCGGAACATGATCTGCCGCTCCGGCTCACAGATCCGCTCCAGAATTCTCGCCTCGGCGAATTCCGGGCGGGCGGACAGTACGGGGGCGAGCGTCTCCAGTACCTCCTGAGCCGCCTGGTGGAATTCGGGCTCCCCGGGATTCCGCCGGACCAGCTCGGCGTACAGCGATGCCGGCCCGGCCCTATGAACGCCGGGCTTGACCTCAGTTTGCACAGTCGACATGACTTCCGTTCCCTTCGTCGCCGAGGAAAGGCCGCCTGCGGTCCGGACCGTGACGCGCCTTCACGAGTCCTTCAACTCCTCACGAGTCCTCGGCGTCACCCATCCTTGGCGCAGCTGCCTGTGCCCTCCCGTCGCTCCGCCGACCCTATTTGCCGACACCCCACCGGCCGGATGTGGGATGGACGACAAATCGATCCCCTATGCAGGCGCACCACCCCGCCCACTCCCCCGGACCCGCCCCTTCCGTACGCCATGTCCCCAGGTCAGCGCGCCGGCGTCGGCCACGCCCGACCTCGCACACCCACCTCCGTCTGTGCGACACCTCACAGTGGACCGCCGCGCCCTGACCCGCCGTGCCCGCTACCCCGTTCGGCCGCCTGGCGAGGGACACTGTCACTCACAGGGGCGGATTTCTGACGGTATGCGCATAATGCGGAACTCCGGGTGCCACCCTCTCCGTGGCTGTCCTGAGACGCAGGCCATCTCGCATCACAGCCCCCGGACAGGGACTCACAGCGAAGAGGAGATCTCCTCATGCTCACGCTTCGGCGCACCACCACGACCGTCTCCGCCATGGCAGCCGGTCTGCTGCTCGCCATGGCACCCGCCCTCGCCCACGCCGCCCCTCCGGCGTCCGCACACACCGCCGTCTCCCCGGCGCGGGTGGTCGCCCACTGCGGCTACTACGACGGCGATGCGACCACCGGGTTCGGCGATTTCGGCTACCGGGTCCGCGAGATCCAGTGCCTCATCAACCACTGGAGGGGAGGCACCCCGCTGGAGGTCGATGGCGACTTCGGTCCGCGCACCGAGAGCTGGGTGGCGCGCTTCCAGGACGTGAAGGGCCTCTTCGTCGACGGCGTGGTCGGCCCGCTGACCTGGGCAGCCCTGCGAGGCGCCTGAGCCGGCCGGCCCCGTACCAGCCGCCGGGCTTCAGGCGCCGGGCTTCAGCTGCACGGGCTTCAGCTGCACGGGCTTCAGCTGCACGGGCTTCAGCTGCACGGGCTTCAGCTGCCGGGCTTCAGCTGCCGGGCTTCAGCTGCCGGCGCCGACCGCCGCCGTGGCAGCGGCGGCGTCGGCAGCGGCAGGCGCGGCCGTCTCCGCTTCGCCCTCGCCCGCCCCGGCGGTGCGCTCGATCTCGGCCTTGACCATCTTCTCCATCGGGTCGGCGGAGCTTCCGCCCGCGATGAACATGGCCAGCAGGATGGCCACGATGGTCAGCACCGTGCCCAGCCAGACCATCGTGTGCACCGGCAGGGTGTACGCGCCGATGACCTTGAGCACGCACTCGGTCAGCAGCGCGGTCCCCCATATCGCCGAGAACCGCCGCTCGGCCCGCCGGAACCGCTCGGAGCCGTCCAGCAGCCGGTCCCAGGCGGTGTTGCCGGCCGCGCTCCCCTTGGTGACCCACGGCTTGAGGCCCGCGGTCATCAGCGGTCGCTTCGTCCGCACGGAGAGGAGGATCGCGATGCCGACGACGCTGCTGACGCCGCTGTCCTTGGCCAGCATCAGCCGCGGATCACCGGCCACCGTGCTCAGCGCCAGGCCCACGACGTTGACGATCAGTATCAGCAGTGCGAGGCCGTTGACGCTGCGGCTTCTGACCAGGCCCCAGACCGTACGCAGCGCCGGGACCACGCTGCTCCAGCCCAGTGCGGCCACCGTGCTCATGCCGAAGCCGTCGCTGAGGAGGTAGTACGACGCGAGCGGAATCCCGACGTCCACGATCAGCGGCATCAGGCTCTGCACCAGCGGATTGGGGCTCTTGCCGTCCGCGGCCACCTGACTCTGCTTCCGGCTTCGGCTCTCGCTCCGGCTCTCGCTCTCGCTTTTCACGGTGGGCTCCCCCAAGTTGCGCTCTGAACTGCGTCTTCCCTCGACACCTTCAGCTTCGGGCACGGCCGCGCACCGCAACAGTTTCGACTGTCCTCGCTTCCCCGTGACATTTGTCAGGTGCGGGCGACGCGCAGCGCATCACCCAGCGCTTCGGCCAGCCGCCGCGAGAGGAAGCGGAACTCGCGGTCCGGCACTTTCGGATCGGCATGCATCGCCCGCGCGTGACGCAGCAGTTCCTCGCCGATGTCGAGCTGCATCTCCTCAAGGCTGTCGGCGAGATCGGAGACCGGGCCACCCTCACCGTCCGTGATGAGGAGGCAGGGCCCGGCGTCCGGAGTGGTCCACGGGAGCAACCTCACCTGCGTCACGGAATGTTTGGTGGGGTCGGAAGGGCCGGAAGGTTCGGATCGTGGCGGTTCATTCATCATGCGGACAAGCCTCACCGCCCGCCTCTAGCCTGGCCACAGAACGGCGCCTACTGTGCGCTACCACGCCGCAACTGTGCGAGGTGTGCAATGCCCCACAACAACGAACCGCCCGTCAGCCTCAAGATCTTCGGCAAGCAGTCCCGGTTCCTCCGCGAGCAACGCGGCCTGACGCGCCGCGAACTGGCCTCGCTCATCCCGTACTCCGAGTCCTTGATCGCGATGGTCGAACGCGGCGAGCGACCGCCGAAGCCGGGGTATGTCGACGTGGTGGACGAGGCCCTCGACGCGGGCGGCGTGCTGCGTGTGCTGATCCCGGACGTAGCGGAGAAGCACCACCCGGCATGGGCCGAGGAATATGTGAAGTTGCAGGCGAAGGCGCTGGCCCTGCACTCCTACTCGACGCACTTCCTGCACGGGTTGTTACAGACGGAGGAGTATGCGCAGGCGGTGTTCGGGTGCGTGCGGCCGAGCATGGAGGACGACGAGATCGAGCGGTCCGTGCGGGCCCGCCTGGCGACGCAGATACTGCTGGCCCGCAAGCCCGCCTGCCGGATGACGTTCGTCCTGGAGGAGCCCGTACTCCTCCGGAAGATGGGCGGACAGGCCGTATGGGAAGGCCAGCTGAGGAACCTCCTCAAGCTCTCCGAGCTGCACAACCTCCAGCTCCAGGTCATGCCACTCGCCCGCGAGACCCATGCGGGTATGGATGGCCCGATGACGCTGCTGGAGACGCCGGACCACCACACGATCGGATACGTCGCGGGCCAGCAGGGAAGTTACTTCCTCACAGAGCCGGATGACATCAGCATCATGAGCCACAGGTACGGGACAATCCGCTCTCAGGCCCTCGACGCCGAGGCGTCGCGAGCCCTCATTCAGCGTCTGCTGACAGGAGAGGCATGAACACCGAACTGGCTTGGTTCAAGAGCAGCTACAGCGGCGGACAGGACGAATCCTGCGTCGAAGTTGCCGTCGCCTGGCGGAAGTCCAGCTACAGCGGGAGCGAGGGCGAAGCCTGCATCGAGATATCCGCCTGCCCCCACACCATCCACATCCGCGACTCCAAGGACACCTCGCTGCCCTCCCTCGCGGTCTCACCCGCCTCCTGGGCGTCCTTCGTCGCATTCGCGCAGGTCGCGCCGGAAGCCGTCTGAGCGGATACCGGTGGGGCGGCACCAGGTTCCGCCCCACCGACCGGCGGTGATCCGGCCGACAACCAAAAGAACCCGGGCAGAGAACCCCACCTACCTACCGCCGCCCAACTCCTCACCCCATCGGGTGACTTGGGCGCGGAAGCGTCCGGAATGCGGTTACGCTCGCCGCAGTTCCACTGCGACGGAGCACCACAACCGCACACAGAACGGCCCCCGGCGGGACGGCAATCCCGGTCCGAGGGCCTGATCACAAGGAAGCGAAACCCTTCCCGATGACTTCAGCGCATTCTAACGCGCCCTCATCCGCGCCCTCGCGCGTTTCCAGCGGCGTCATTCACATCCGTACGCGCCAGACCTCCCACTTCACCGTCCTCGCCAACCGCCTTGCGCAGCGCGCCGGTAGCGCGGTCACGGTCGGGGTCGCCGCGTACATCCTCTCCCTCCCCGATGGCGCGCCGATCACCATTCAGGCGCTCTGCGTCCACTTCGCCGAGGGCAAGACCACCATCGCCGAGGCGTTACGCGAGCTGGAGGACGAGGGCTGGCTGGAGCGCCGTATCGAGCGGGGGCCACGCGGCCGGATCATCACGCGGACCTTCGCGTACGACCTACCGGGAGCAGCCTCGGGAGCACCCCCGGTAGTGACCGAAGCACGCGGCCCCGAGCCCACCACCGAGCCGGAGAGCCCGCCAGAACCGGAGCCCGCACCTGACCCCCGGAGCCCGCACCGCAAGCCGCCGATCTCCTCGCCGCCCTCCCCCACCGCGACCGCCGGCTGCTCCTCTCCGAGCGGGAGATCACGGCGCTCGCCCCGGCGATCACGGAGTGGCTCGGACCGCGGGGCGGCCCCACAGGAGATCACCGATGCCCTGACCAGCGGCCTCCCCGAGCGCATCAACCGCCGCCCGGCCCGGCTCCTCGCCCACCGCCTGGCCGCCTTGCGCCCACCGGCCCGGACGTGCCCGCCCGGGCAGCCCGAGCGCCCGCCCGTCATCCCCCTCCAGAACTGCGACGACTGCGACCGCGCCTTCCGCGCCGGCCACCCCGGTCGCTGCCGTGACTGCCGCACCTCGGCCGAAGCACGGCCTGCCTCGGAGGTGCGGTGTGCCGCATGACGCGAACGGCGCCACGAGAGCCGCCAGGATTCCCGGCACCCGCGGGAGACGCGCGGGTAGGCTGGGGTGCCCGGCAGAGCGAGGAGACGAGTTCCGCATGAGCAGCCAACCAGTGCACAGTGACGGGCCCCTCATGCCGATGCCTGATCTGACCCTCCCTGCCCTGCGCTCGGCGGTCGCCGTTCTGGCACCCGCCAAGCTGCCGGAGCTGGTCGAGGAGATGCAAGAGGCGTTCGACCGGGCCGGCCAGGACGGCAGCACGGCACCGATCCGCATGTTCTACCGCCGCTGGGCCACCTTCGTCGCCATCGAGCGCGACCCGGCCAGAGCGGCCCGATTCCACGCGGCGGAACAGATGCTGCAGTCCAGCGACGCCGGAGACGAGAGACAGGCCGCCATTCGGGAAATCGGGGCCATCGTGCGCACCGCGCAAGGCGAGGTCGAGGCCCTGGAGGCCGGGTGAGCGAGTGGACGTGGGAGTACCACCCCGACGACTACGGTGACAGCCTGACACCGTCGGTCAAAGCCGAGGTCGAACGGATCTGTGCCGAACTCGCCGTCGTCAACTCGATGGTCTTTTTAGAAGGTGCTGCCTACCAAGGACCATCGCCCGGGCTACGCGTCGCACACGGAAGGACCCCCGGGGGCCGGTACGTGATGCTCAGCTACCTGACGGACGTGCGCGGGGAACGCATTGTCGTGGTAAGCGTCTCCTGCCTGTGAACCGGCTGGGACGGGCCACCCCGCTTACGCCCCCGCCCGCACCCGCCGCTCCGTAGTGGCGATCGTCGCCGAGCCGACCACCCTGCTGCCGTCGTACAGCACGATCGCCTGGCCGGGCGCCACGCCCCGTACCGGCTCCGCGAACGACACTCGCAGCTCGGCGCCGTCGACCAGCTCCGCTGTGACCTCGGTCTCGCCGCCGTGGGCGCGGAGCTGGGCGGTGTACGTGGCGGGGCCTGCGGTCGGGGGTCGGCCGCACCAGCGGGGGCGGATGGCGGTGAGGCCGGTGACGTCGAGGGACTCGGCGGGGCCGACGGTGACGGTGTTGTCGACCGGGGAGATGTCGAGGACGTAGCGCGGCTTGCCGTCGGGGGCCGGGTGGCCGATCCGCAGGCCCTTGCGCTGGCCGATGGTGAAGCCGTACGCGCCCTCGTGGGTGCCCAGGCGGTTGCCGGACTCGTCGACGATGTCGCCCTCGGTCGCGCCGAGCCGCTTGGCGAGGAAGCCCTGGGTGTCGCCGTCGGCGATGAAGCAGATGTCGTGGCTGTCCGGCTTCTTGGCGACGAACAGACCGCGGCGGGCCGCCTCTTCGCGGATCTCGGCCTTGGTGGTGAGGGTGTCGCCGAGCGGGAACATGGCGTGCGCGAGCTGGCGGTCGTCGAGGACGCCGAGGACGTACGACTGGTCCTTGGCCATGTCGGAGGCGCGGTGCAGCTCGCGGCTGCCGTCCTCGCGGAGCACGACCGTGGCGTAGTGGCCGGTGCAGACCGCGTCGAAGCCGAGGGCCAGGGCCTTGTCGAGGAGCGCGGCGAACTTGATCTTCTCGTTGCAGCGCAGGCAGGGGTTCGGGGTGCGCCCGGCCTCGTACTCGGCGATGAAGTCGTCGACGACGTCCTCGCGGAAGCGTTCGGCGAGGTCCCAGACGTAGAAGGGGATGCCGATGACGTCGGCGGCGCGGCGGGCGTCGTGGGAGTCCTCGATCGTGCAGCAGCCGCGGGCACCCGTACGGAACGACTTCGGGTTCTCGGAGAGCGCGAGATGCACGCCGGTCACATCATGGCCGGCCTCGGCGGCGCGGGCGGCGGCGACGGCGGAGTCGACACCGCCGGACATGGCGGCGAGTACGCGGAGGCGGCGGGGGGCGTCATCAGTCATAGCCCGTCCAGAGTAGACGGAACCGCCGACAGGTCGGAAAGCGTTATGCAGCGCATGGGGATGAGGGCTGGGGAAACGGGCGGCAGAAGCGGCACCAAGGGGGGCTCGTCCGGGGTCACACGGCGGCGGGCGCTGTGGATCGGCGGCGGGGCGGTGGCCGCCGGGGCCGCCGCGCTCGCGGGGCGGGACGAGCTGGCGCACTGGTGGTGGCGGCTGCCGGGGCATGACAAGCCGCGTACACCGGGCGCGGTCGACCATCCGGGCGCCCAGTGGGTCGAGGCGTCCCCGGAGAACTACCGGCGGGCGGACCGGCCGGCGGACTACGAGATCGACCGGGTGGTCGTCCATGTCGTCCAGGGCAGCTTCGCGACGGCGCTGGAGGTGTTCCAGGACCCGGATCATGAGGCCGCCGCCCACTACGTCGTCCGCAAGGACGGGCACATAGCCCAGATGATCCGCGAGCTGGATGTGGCGTTCCACGCCGGGAACCGCGGCTACAACGAGCGGAGCGTCGGCATCGAGCACGAGGGGTTCGTGGACCGGCCGGAGTCGTTCACGGCTGCCATGTACGCGTCGTCCGCGCGGCTGACGGCGGAGATCTGCCGGCGGTACGGCTTCCCGGCCGACCGGGAGCACATCGTGGGGCATGTGGAGGTACCGGGAACAGATCACACCGATCCCGGACCGCACTGGGACTGGGACCGGTACCTGCGGCTCGTACGGGCCGAGCTGCGCAAGCCCGTACGGCCGAAGAGGCACAAGCCCGCACGGGAGAGCTAGTCCCGCAGGGGAGGACTAGTCCCGCAGGGGAGGACTAGTCCCGCAGGGGAGAGCTAGTCCCGCAGGGGAGAGCTAGCTCAGCCCCGCGCTGCGCGCCCGTTCCACCACCGGGCCGATGGCCTGCGCCAGCGCCGCCACGTCCTCCGCGGTGGAGGTGTGCCCCAGGGAGAACCGCAGGGTGCCGCGGGCGAGGTCCGGCGACATGCCGGTGGCCAGCAGGACATGGCTGGGCTGGGCGACGCCGGCGGTGCAGGCGGAGCCCGTGGAGCAGGCGATGCCCTGGGCGTCCAGGAGGAGCAGCAGGGAGTCGCCCTCGCAGCCAGGGAAGGAGAAGTGCGCGTTGGCGGGCAGCCGGCCCGCGGGGTCCGGGTCGCCGCCGAGGACGGCGTCCGGGGCGGCGGCGCGTACCGCCTTGATCAGGTCGTCGCGCAGTGCGCCGATGTCGCGGGCGAAGTCCTCGCGGTGCGCGACGGCGTGCCGGCCGGCGGCGGCGAAGGCGGCGATGGCGGGGGTGTCGAGGGTGCCGGAGCGCACATGCCGCTCCTGGCCGCCGCCGTGCAGCACCGGAACGGGGGCGTACTCGCGGCCCAGCAGCAGCGCGCCGATGCCGTACGGTCCGCCGATCTTGTGGCCGGAGACCGTCATCGCGGCGAGTCCGGAGGCGGTGAAGTCGACCTCCAGCTGACCGACCGCCTGCACCGCGTCCGCATGCAGCGGGATCTCGAACTCCCTTGCCACCTCGGCCAGTTCATGGACCGGCTGGATGGTGCCGATCTCGTTGTTGGCCCACATGACGGTGGCGAGCGCGACATCGGCGGGGTTGCGCTCGATGGCCTCGCGCAGCGCATCGGCGTGCACCCGGCCGTAGGTGTCCACCGGCAGCCAGTCGATCTGGGCGCCTTCCTGCTCGGCGAGCCACTCCACGGCGTCGAGGACGGCGTGGTGTTCGACGGGGCTGGCGAGCACGCGGGTGCGGGCCGGATCGGCGGCCCGGCGGGACCAGTACAGGCCCTTGACCGCGAGGTTGTCGGCCTCCGTACCGCCCGCCGTGAAGACGATCTCGCTCGGGCGTGCACCGAGCGAGGCGGCGAGGGATTCCCGCGCCTCCTCGACGGTGCGCCGGGCCCGCCGGCCGTCGGCGTGCAAAGAGGACGCATTGCCGGTGACGGTCAGCTGGGCGGTCATCGCCTGCACCGCTTCCGGGAGCATCGGGGTGGTGGCGGCGTGGTCGAGGTAAACCATGGTGCGCCGATTCTACGAGGCGCTGCCAGGGCGCAGGCAGGGCGTGGTGGCGCATTCGTTCGAGACGCGGACTTCTCCACTCGACTGCACAGAAGTGTACACTTCTGTGCATGAGTGACACGCTGCCCATGACAGAGGCCAGAGCGCGCTTCGGATCGCTGGTCCGCCGGACCGCGCTCGCACGAGAGCGCATCACCATCACCGACCACGGCCAGGCCGCGGCCGTCTTGATAAACCCACAGGAGTTGGCGGATCTGGAGGACGCACTGGCGCTCTACGAGCACCGGGCGCGCCAAGCCTCCGGAACGTTCCACGGCATCCCGCACGACGAGGTACGCGCCCGACTCGGCCTGGAGCCCGAGTGAGCTACACCATCATCTGGGACGAGTCCGCCCTGGACACGGCGGCTCGCTTCCTCAAGGACGACCCGGAGGGCTTACGTCAGCTTTTCGCGTCCATCGACCTCTTGGCCGGCTCCCCTCGGCCTGCGGGCTCCATTCCGTACGGTTCCCCGGATCTACGCCGCATCCATAGCGGCAGGTACCGCGCGCTCTACGAGATCAACGACTCCACGGTGACGATCATCGTCATCCACATCGGGCGGGCAGGCTGACCGGCCGCGCGAGTACGAGCTGCCGACGCTGATCTGCTGGGGCGCCCAGGACAGCTGGATCCCGGTGGCGAAGGGCCGTGAGCTGGCCTCGCGGATTCCGGGTGCCCGGCTCCGGATCGTCGAGGGCGCGGGGCATCTTGTGCAGGAGGATGCCCCGGGCGAGCTCACGGCGGTGCTGGCGGAGTTTCTCCGGGAGGGTGAGGGGGGCCGGGGCGCTCCTACCGGGTGAGGCGGCGGCTGAGGTCGCGGACCGTGACGGCCGCGTCGGCCGCTCCGGGCGTCGGCTCCCTCAGCGCCTCGTGGGAGGTCACCGTCTCCAGGGATGACCGCAGACGTGTCAGGTCGGCGCGCGGAGGGCGGCCCGTACGTGCGAACTCGGCGACCCGACCCGCGAGTTCGGCCTCGACGGCGCCAAGGATCTCCAGGGCTTCGAGGGTGCCGCGGGGGGCGACCGGTCCGGCGGCCGGGTCGGCGCTCGGCTCGGCCGTCCTGTGGTCCGGCTGCCCGACGGCGGGCTGGAGCCTGAGCCGGTCGTGGAGGGTGCGGACGGCCGCCGTCAGATCGCGCAGGACCGTGCCGGTGCTGGCGGTGTCCGCGGTGCGCGAGACGCCGGGTCCGCGCGAACCGGCCGACGACGGGCCCGTCTTGTCCCGCAGCAAGGCTCGCACCCCGCGCGCCTCCGGGGCGTCGAACGCCTCGTAGACGGCGAGCGCCTCCCGCCAGTGCGCCCGGGCGCCCTGCTTGCGGCCCAGCGCCGTCTCCGCGTGCCCCAGCGCGACCAGCGCGTCGGCACGCCAGCGCTCGCCGCCCGGCACCAGAAGCCGCTTCGCCGCGTCCTCCGCGGCGGCCGCCGCCTCGCTCGGCCGGATCAGGGCGACCATCGCCTCGGCCATCCGGCAGCGGGTGCGGCCCGCCCAGAGGTGCTGCCGGTCCTCCTCGAAGAGCGGCAGGGCCTGGAACAGTTCCCGGAGCGCATCGGCGTGCCGGCCGGCCGACGACAGCGCCTCGGACAGCGCGTACAGACCGTGCGCCAGCCGTGGAGAGCCGCCGCCGGTCCGGCGGTGGATCCCCACGCTCCGTTCGGCGAACAGCACGGCGTCGTTGCTGCTGCCGGTCGCCGCCCAGACCCGGGCCAGCGCACCGAGCACGGCCGCCTCCCCCAACTGGTCGTTGCGGGTGCGGCAGCGCTCCCAGACAGCGGTGAGATGGCGCTCCGCCTCGTCGTGCCTGCCCTGGTGGAGGGCGATGACCGCGCGTGCGTACGGGGCGCGAAAGCCGGTCAGCGGGTCGCCGGAGCGGCCGGCGAGCCGGTCCGCCCGCCGCGCTTCGGGCTCGGCCTCGGTGAACTTGCCCATCGTGATGTACGCCTCGGCGAGCGCGACCCGCGCCCGGCCTTCCGCCCGGTCGTCGTCCGCCATCGCGGCCCGTTCGGCCACCGCCCGCGCGGCCGGTTCGTACGCCGCGGAGAGCGCCCCGGAATCCGCCGTCACCTGGGCGAGCAGCAGGAGGTCCGCGGCGCGCCGGACATGCCGCGGGCTCCGCACCGCGATCTGGCGGACCAGCGCGAGCAGTTGGGGCGTCTCGTCGGCCCAGGCGGCCAGCGCCGACGTGCTGTCCTTCATCTTGGGCAGGCCCGTCCTGGGGAGGGCGGACGACGCGACGCGGGTGAGGTCGTTCCGCCACCGCTCCCCGGGGTACCGGCGCTCATGCACCTGGCGGCCCAGGGCCAGAGAGAAGTCCAGCAGCCGGGACAGCGCCTCGTCGTGCTGTGCCTCGGGCAGCTCCTGAACGGCGGTCTCGCGGGCGAGGGCCCGGAGTTCACCGGCGTAGTGACAGCGGTCGGGGGCCGTCCTGCGGAGCACACCGGCCGCCTGCAACTCGTCCAGGGAGGAACGGGTGCGGTCCGCCGTCGTGTCGAGAAGCGCGCCGGCCGCGCCGAACGAGATCACCGCGGACGAGAGGTCCGCCTCGGGCACGGCGAGGAGCCGGAAGGCGCGCCGCGCGGGCGGGGTGAGCTGGGCGTCGAGCCACTGGAGCAGCGAGCCCCGGGGCAGCGCGTGGTGCGCCTCGGCGGCCGTCAGCCGGTCCAGCGCGAGGGCGCCGGTGAGCGAGCGGTGCTGTGGGCGGCGGCGGCCGGTGATGAGTACGGCGCCGCCCCGGGCCGCAGGTGTGCCCGTGGGGCCCGGCAGCACGGAGGTCAGCGTCTCCGCCGCGTCGGACGCACCGTCCAGCACGATCAGGACGCGGCGCTCGGCCAGCAACGTACGGCAGAGCGCGAGGCGCTCTGGTCCGCTGTCGCTCAGGTCCACGAACAGCTGCCCGTCCGGGAAGTGTTCCGCCGCCTCGTGTGCCACCCGCAGCGCGAGCGCCGTCTTGCCGACGCCGGCCGGTCCGTGAACGGCCCAGCAGGGCGGCGAGTCGCCGTCGGTGCGGGTCAGCGCCTCGACCAGCCGGGCGATCTCCTTCGTACGGCCGAAGAAGTGCTCGGGGGCGGGGGGCAGGGCTACGGGTGCCGGCTCGGGTTCGCGGTCCTGCGCCAGCGGGCGGTACACCTCGGCCCCGGCGCCGTCCGGGCTGCCGGTCCGCTGCCCCGGCACCACCCCGTCCAGCCGCTCCGGCACCACACCCCCCATCCGCTCCAGCACCGGACTCGCGAGGACGGCGAAGGCCCGCGCCGACGCATGCAGCCGCAGCTCCCCCTCCTCGTCGCCCATCAGGACGGGGAAGTCCGGCAGCCGGCCCATGTACGGCTCCAGGGACCGGCCGACGGCCTCGACGACCTCCACGGCCTGTTCGGCGCCGAGCCCGGAGAACAGCAGCTCCCGTACGCCGGGGCGGAAGTCGTATACGGGCTGGACCGGTTGGCCCGGTGGCGGGGCGCCCAGGGCGCGGTCCAGTGTCAGCGCGGCGGCCGCGTCCCGTTCCTGGTCGGTGCGCTCCAGCAGGCCGCCGAGCAGGATCTCCGCGACATGGGTGGGGCCGGCGTCGCGCATCGTGGCGGCCCGCACCAGTTGCATCAGCGGCGTGGTCAGGGGCCGGATCGCGGAGAGCCGGACGGCGAGCCGGTAGGACTCGGGTGAGAACGCTCCCCGGAAGTGGGTCAGCAACTCCTCGGCGGTGCCGTGTGGTTGGCGCGGCAGGACCGGCAGCGGCGCCTCGTCCAGCAGCGCCGTTTCGATCAGGTGCGGCACTCCGGGGCGGGTGAGCAGCCCGGCCCACTGCTCCAGCGCGGAGGCGGTCGGATGCAGGACGGGCAGCGCCAGGACGCCGTCCGCCTCCGGGTCGGGCTCGCCGCTGAGCGCATCGCAGACGAGGAGCCGCCCGACGGCGTCGAACTCGCCCGGTGCGGTGAGCAACCGGGGCCGTGCGTCCAGGGCGGTGCCCCGCCACAGCCGCCGGGGCAGCGGGTTGAGTACGGCCATCGGGCCGCAGCGGCCCCATGCGGTCAGGGCCCGGACTGCCTGCGGGGCGCGCCAACCTGGGCTCGTACCGTCGGTGAGCAGGAAGGTCACCGCCGCGCACGCGGCCGGCCGGCGCCGCGCCGGGCCGCTCGGGTCCCGGGGGTCGATCGTATGGACCTGGACGGAGCGGAAGACGGTGCTCCGGGTGAGGAGTGCGCGCAGCTCAGCGGCCAGCGGCCCCCACACCTGCATGGACGGCGAGCAGTCCACCAACAGCACGGCCGACCAGCGCCGTTCCTGGTCCGGGCGGGAGACGACGTCGAGAAAGCCGGTCTCGGCGGCGATCCGGACGGTGGCCTCGATGTCGGTGACGGTGCGCTGCGGGTGGTCCCGGGACCGGCGCAGCGGGCGCAGCGCCCGGCCCAGCTGCTGGGCGTCGGGCAGCGCGCGCCCGCCGGGGACCCGCGCGGGCCGGACACGGTCGGCG